>JAYUFU010000205.1:0-17304 GCA_043738505.1 Fimbriiglobus sp.
CTTCGGCCGGGTCGCCGCCCGCGGCCGTTTGCGACCGCTCACTCTCGCGGTCGGACCAGCGCGTCGGGCACGTCGAACGGGGTGCCGTTGAGAAGCACCCGGCGGACGGGCCAGCCGTCGCCCGGCGTCACCGGCACGGCTCCGTCGTCGGACACCAGCACGGTGTCCACCACCGCCGACCCGCCGACGCGGGCCTGCCACGTCAGCGGCTGACCGGCGGCGAACTTCTCGTCCACCCCGGCCTTCCGCAGCTCGTCGGCCGCGAACCAGCCGGCCCCGAACCCCGGCTGGCTCAGCCGCCACTCGTGCTCGAACGGCCCGTCCCGCAGCAGGTAGACCGCCGTGTCCACGGCCCCCGCGACCGACTGCCCCGGTCGGCTGCTCGCGCGGTAGACGGCCGACACCCGCACCGCCGCGTCGAACGCCGCCTTCCGCTCCGGGTCCGGTTCGCCGAACCAGACCGTCCGCCCGGCCGTCACGGACAGCCCGTCGCGCAGGGCCGTCAGTTGCAGGTGGCAGGCCGAGCGAATGGGGGTGTCGGTGAACCCGGCCCGGCGGAACGTCCGCCCGCGGTCGTCGGCGACGGCGCTCAGGATCACGGGTTCGGCCCCCCGCCGCGCTACCCGATTCGCCAGTTGCCCGGCCGCCTCCGCTTCCGTCTCGCCGGGACGAAGCGCCCGCGCGGTGGCTTCCAGCGCGTGCGCCACCGTCGCGCCGAGGGCGAAGGCGTTGGCCCGGTCGGTCGGCGGCAGCGGGCGGAGTTCCGGCCGCAGCCGGTCGTTCACCAGCGGCATGCCGGGGAACGGCCGGTCGGAAGCGACCCGCTTGTTGGCCACCAGGTCGCCGAGCAGCGCCGCCCGGCCGACCGCCCACTGCCACTCCTTCAGCATGAAGCCGAGGCCGTCCAGCTCCTCGTCGAACAGCCGGTGCGAGTCGGCGTTGCCGCACACCAGCCACCGCTGCCGGCCGTTGGTATAGACGCCCGGCCGCTCGCCGTCGGCGATCAACCCGTGCGTGGTCATGCCGCCGGTGAACCAGGCGACGTGCGCCGGCATGAACAGGATGACGGCCTCGCACTCCATCTCCGTGAAGAGACGGGTGAGGATCGCCTGCTTGGCGTCGATGTCGGCCCGGCGGGCGCGGACGGCGTCGGTCATCGGCGGAAGTCCCCTGCGGCGTAGCGGGCGGCGAGTTCGACGTACCGCCGGTTGATGGCGCGGGTCCGCTCCACCTCCTCCGGCGTGACGGCGCGCACGACTTTGCCGGGCACGCCCATCACCAGGCTGCGGGGCGGGACGACCATCCCCGGCGGCACCACGCACCCGGCGGCGATGACGCACTCCGCGCCGATATCCGTGCCGGACAGCAGCTTCGCCCCGATGCCGATCAGCGTGTCGGCGCGAATGCGGACCCCATGCAGCACGGCCGCGTGCCCGACCACGACGCCGGGTTCGATCTCCTGCGGCACGTCGAAGTCGCAGTGGACGATGACGCCGTCTTGCAGGTTCACCCGCTCGTGCAGGGTGATCGGAGCCACGTCGCCGCGCACCACCGCGCCGAACCAGACGTTCACCCCGGCGGCGATTCGCACGTCGCCGCAGACGACGGCGGTGGCGGCGAGGTACGCCCCACCGGTCGCGCGAACCAGCGGTTCCGAACTCTTCACTGGCGTTCCCCCGGTACGTCGGTCATCTTATCGAGACCGCCGCGATCAATCCCATCCCCCGCACGAGGAGACCAGCCGTGTCCGTCGATCCGCCCAAGGCGAGTGTGATCGTGTTCCCGTTCGACCTGTTCGGCGGCTCCGGGACCGGGGCCGGCGCGGAGCTGCTGGCCGACGCCGTGCGCGAAATCCTCGACGACAACAAGCGCGAGACGCGGCCGACCCGGTGCGACGCCTACCGCGGGCTGGTGAAAGTGCGGGAGCTGGCGTTTGGCACACCGAAGGCGGTGGCCGGGTGGCGGCACCTCGGCCGGCAGGCCATCCGGCAGACGCTGAAGGCCGGCGACCGCACCCTCTGGCTCGGCGGGAATCACCTGTCGGTGCTGCCGGTGTACGAGGAACTCGGCGCGGACGGCGGGGCGGCGAACACACTGGTCATCCAGTTCGACGCGCACCTCGACGTGCATCAGTTCCGGGACATCAACCCGAACCCGGCCAACGGCAACTTCCTGCTGCACGCCGACGGCCCGCTGCCCAGCTTGGTGAACGTCGGGCACCGGGACTTGTTCCTGCTGCAATCGGACATCCGCGAGCGGTTCGCGGTCACGCACTCGGCGGTGCAAGTGGCGGCGAACCCGGACAAGGTGGCGGCCGACCTGCGGAAGCGGGCGGAGAAGGCGGCGCGGGTCTGGATCGACATCGACGCGGACGTGTTCGACCCGTCCGAGATGCCAGCCGTCCACCGGCCGCTGCCGTTCGGCCTGCGCGGGCTGAGCGTGCTGCGGCTGCTCGACGAGGTGTGGGACTCGGAGAAGGTGATCGGCCTGTCGGTCAGCGAGTTCGACCCCGGCCGGGACGTGCGGGACACCGGCCTGAACCTGCTCGGCTGGCTGATCGAGTGGGCGCTGCTGCGATGGTACGAGGGGTGAACTGCGGCGGTCGCCCTTCGTAGCCCCGAAGGGGCGACCGCCAATAGCCTGGGTGGAGCGAGCCGAGCGAGCGGAACCCCAGGTTGCTGGACCAGATAGCAATAGCCCCGAAGGGGCGGCAGAACATGTACTCTCGTGAGGAACCCATGAACCGATTCGTCGCAACCGGTCTTTGGGACGAAATCCGCTTGCTGGCTTGCGCCCACGGCCCAAAAGCGGTTGCCGTGGCGTACGCCTCTTGCGCCGATGCCATCCCGTTTTCCTGCGGTGATACGCTGGTGACAGACGCGAGTCACCAAGCGATCCAAACCGGCCAAACGAGTGCGGCCGTCCTTGCACAACTCCAACGCAAGGGGGTGAACGTCTTCAGCGTCGAACGCCTACACGCGAAGGTGTTCGTACTCGGTGGCGTCGCGGTCATCGGCTCCGCGAACCTATCGACCAGTTCGCAATCCCTTGTCGAAGCCGCTCTTGTCACCGACGACACGGAAACCGTCAACGAAGCCGCCGGGTGGATTCGACAGTTGGCCGAATCGGCGGAAGAGCTAACGCCCGACAAACTCGCTGCACTCGAAGCCATACCCGTCGTCCGCCGAAGAGGGGAATCGTCGCGAGTCCTGCCAACCCTGGCCGAAGCACTCCGGGACGACCTCCCGGTGTTGCGGTCGTACCTGTTCGGGATGCACGCCCACGGCGTGGACCTGTCGGATCGCCAGGTCAGCAAGGCGGTGAAGGCGGCTCGACTGATTCCGGACGGGTTGAGTGCGAGCGACTGGGCGTGGTACGAGTGGCGTGACGAAGTGGGTTTGAAGTCGCGGATCGAAGCCGCTTACTCACGCCGCCCCATGATCCACCTCGAGATGGCAAAGGACGACGAGGGCGAGTATGCCGCTTTCCGCCGAGTGGATTTAAGGCCGACCGAATTCATAGCCACGCACCGCATCAACGCCAACGGGAACGCTTACCGGATCACTGTCGAACGGCTGTTGAACTCGACGCCCGGTTTGAAACTGCGTGGTCCGGCTCGCGGCGAATTGATCGGAGTGTTGAATGCCGGGTTGCGGGCGGAACCCGCGCTCATTAAGAAGCTGAATCGCGGAAAGCTCGGCCTCATCGCGGCGGAATTGCTCGGAACGATCTACCGGCTCGGTCGTGCGAATCCGGCAACCGGCTGCTGAGCTGCCGCCCCTTCGGGGCTTCCGGGTTTTGGAATCGCAGACCCAGGGCTGACGCCCTGGGCTATTGGCGGTCGCCCCTTCGGGGCTAGACGAGGGGCCTTCCTTCACGCGGGGGCGGCTCACTACTGTGCGGCTTGCCCGCCGTCACGCGATCGGGCTGTACCCGTACCGCTCGATCAACTGGGCGGCGACCTCCTCCTGCTTCACCGACGGCCACATCTTGCACGGCTCGAACAGGTTGTCGATGATCGTCTTCAGGGTGCGGCTGGACTTGTCGTTGCCGCCGTGCGACGAGTGCCCCTTGTCCGCGATGCCCATCACCTCGGCCACCTCCCGCCGCTTCGCCGGCTGCTCCTTGTAGTCGTAGGAGACGGCCAGCTCCGGGCGGAGGACGCCGGTCGCCTTCTTCGGCGGGTTGATCTGCGCGCGGAACTTCAGCCGCTCGCCCGCCCGCCACTCCAGGTAGTGCGGGAACAGGTCGTTCAGGGTGCCGTTCAGCACCGTCCGGTCGGTCGCGTCCCACTTGACGGACGAGTCCTCCTCGGCCAGGCTGATGACGACGTAGGAGTACAGGGCGGTGAACGAGTCGTCCGAGAACGCCTCCGCCGTCCCTTCCATCTGGGCGGTCTTGAACTCCTCGACCTTTCTCTTGATGTCCGCGATGCGCAGCGGCATGGCGCGACCCTCGGCGTGGGCGTGGGGCCACCGGACACGGCGGCGAATACCCACATTACGCCGACCGGGAGGGGCTTCTTTCAGCGCCGGCCGGGATCGCGCCGTGCGCGAAACCCGTGTCCCTCACGACTTCGCGGCGATCACCCGTTGCAGCGGCTGGATGACGTTCGGCAGCAGGTACTCGGCGGTCAGCTCGTCGAGCTGCTCCCGCTGCTTCAGGTAGCTCTCGGCGTAGGTGGCGAACGGCTGGCGCGCCCAGAACTGGCGGACGGTCAGGTAGACGCTGATGGGCGCTTCCGGGAAGGTGCCGGTGCGGACTTGGTACGCCGTGGTGCGGGTCTCGACGCTCAGCCGCGCCTGGAGCTGGCAGCCGTCGTCCAGGGCGATCATGACGCTCGGCTGGTAGTTCAGCACCTTCCCGCCGGGCCGCCGGAACAGGGCGTCGAACGGCCCCTCGCCCGACAGCGCGTCGGCCACCACCTCGTCGTGGTTGCCCTTGAACGCCAGGTCGAAGTAGTACAGCACGTCGAGCGAGTCGGTGTCGATCGGCTGCACGCCCAGGTGGTAGGTGGCCATGTCCAGGATGAGCAGGTTCTGGGCGTCGGCGTCCTCCAGCGACTCCGGGTTGACGGCCCCGCTGCCCAGCCGCTTGCCGTCCACCGTCACCCACCGGTACGCGCCGGCGTCGCGGTCCTCCTCCAGCGCGTACTCGCTCCCGTCCCGCTTCTCGAAGTCGGTCATGGTCGGGTACCGCTTCCGCACCGACTCGAAGAAGTGCAGCACCGTCTCGCGGCCGGTCGGCAGGTCGAGCTTGCTGGCCAGGTAGACGGAGATGCCGAAGTCGTCGCACAGGCCGGCGTAGGAGTTCATCGCGGAGTCCCTCTCGGTCCGAGGCCGCCGCACGGAACGCGGCGACGGCGTCGGCGTCTATTGTTCGCGGCGGGGGCCTTCGGAACAAGACTTGACGAAGGCGGTACGGGTTCACATTCCGGCGAAGGGGCGGGAGGGCTGGTCGGGTTGTACCCAGTCGATTCCGCTTCTCGAGTCGAACGGATCGGCACACGCCGCGCGCGGCGCGAGGCCCGAATCCGGAGGGTGCGACTACCTTCTCACCCGTCGCGGATCATCTCCCGCGCGGCGTTCAGGCCGGCCGCGCCCATGACCCCGCCGCCGGGGTGCGCCGCCGCCCCGCACAGGTACAGCCCCTTCACCGGCGTGCGGTAGTTGGCGAACCCGGCCACCGGCCGCAGACTGAACATGCTGTTCAGGTTCATGCTCCCCTGCATGATGTTCCCGCCCGTGATGCCCCACATCCGCTCCATGTCCGGCGGCGAAATCACTTGCCGGGCGATGACGCTGGACTTGAAGCCCGGCGCGTACTCCTCCACGATGTCGAAGCAGCGGTCGGCGAACCGGTCCTTCTCCACTTCCCACGTCGTTCCCTTCAGGTGGTACGGCGCGTACTGCACGAACATGCTGAGGATGTGCTTGCCCGGCGGCGCGAGGCTGGAATCCAGTGCCGTGGCCATCGTCGCTTCGATCATCGGGTTGGCGGACGGCTTGCCGTACTTGGCGTCGTCGTAGGCTCGCTCGATGTACTCCAGGTTCGGGCAGATGTGCATGGTGCCGTGGTGCTGCGGGCCGACGCCGGCCGTCGGCAGGCACTTGAACCGCGGCGGCGCGTCGATGGCCACGTTGATCTTCACCGTCGCCGAACTGTAGTCGATCCGCTTCACCGCGCTCACGAACTCGGCCGGCAGGTCCGCCTCCGCCATCAACTTCAGGAACGTGACGTTGGCGTCGGCACAGGACGCGACCCGCGTGGCGAGGAACTCCGTCCCGTCCTTCAGCGCCACGCCGGTGACACGCCCGCCTTTCACGAGAATCCGCCCGACCTCGGCGTTGGTGCGAACCTCCGCGCCGGCTTTCCGCGCCGCGTCCGCGATGCTCTTGGCGATCATCCCCATGCCGCCCTTTACATAGCCCCACACGCCGCGCACGCCGTTGCACTCGCCCATGACGTGGTGGAACAGCACATACGCCGTGCCCGGCATACTCGGCGCGGCGAACGCCCCGATCACCGCGTCCGTGGCGATGGTCGCCTTCAACTGGTCGGACTCGAACCAGCGGTCGAGGATCGGCGTGGCCGCGCCGGTGAGGATGTCGATCGCCTCCGCCCCGAGTTCGCTGCCGAGGTTGCGGAACTTGCGGCCGATCTTGCCGAGCCGCCACAAGTCGCGGAGGCCGCCCCACGGGTTCGGCGGCGTCTGCGTCAGCAGCGGTTCGAGGAAGTCCGCCACCTTCGTCAGCATCGCCTCGTACTTCGGGTACGCCGCCGCGTCCTTCGCGCTGAACTTGGCGATCTCGCGGTGCGTCAACTCCTTGTCCGGCCCCATCATCAGGTAGCGGCCGTCGGGGAACGGGCTGAAGCTGGACGGGCTGCGCGGCAGCATCTCGAAGCCGTGCTTGGCCAGTTCCAGTTCCCGGATGATCTCCGGCCGCAGGAGGCTGTTGACGTAAGCGGCCGTACTCACTTTGAAGCCGGGCCACGTCTCCTCGGTGATGGCGCACCCGCCGAGGATGTCGCGGCGCTCCAGCACCAGCACCTTGTACCGAGCTTTGGCGAGGTAGGCGGCGGTGACGAGGCCGTTGTGCCCGCCGCCGATGATGATCGCGTCGTACCGCTGGGGCATGGGTGCTGACTCCGTGGGGACTCCGGTTACTGTAGGACGCCGGGAATACAACGAACCCACCATGCCCATCCCATTGATCGACGCCGACCCGCACGACGCCCGCCTCCGCGCGGCGGTGAAGCCGCCCGACTGGGTGAACCCGACGCCGGCGGGGCGCTACAACCTCGTCGTCCTCGGCGGCGGGCCGGCCGGGCTAGTGTGCGCGGCGGGCGCGGCCGGGCTGGGGGCGAAGGTCGCTCTCGTCGAGCGCGACCTGCTCGGCGGCGACTGTCTGACGGTCGGCTGCGTGCCGTCGAAGACGCTGTTGCGCGCGGCGAAGGCAGCACACGAAATCCGAACCGCGAAGCGGTTCGGGGTGAGTACCGGCGAACCGGACATCGACTTCGCGGCCGTCATGGAGCGCGTGCGGAGAGTGCGGGCGGAGTCTTCGGCGGTCGATTCCGCCGAGCGGTTCAAGGGCCTGGGTGTCGATGTGTTCCTGGGCGAAGGGAGCTTCGAGGACGGCGACAGCGTGAGTGTCAACGGCGTGTCACTGAAATTCTCCAAGTGCGTGATCGCCACCGGCGCGCGGGCGCGGGGCTGGGAGGGCGAGGCTCCCGCCAAGCCGAAGTTGCTCACCAACGAATCCCTCTTCACTCTCACCGCCCTGCCCCGCCGGTTGCTCGTGGTCGGCGCGGGGCCGGTCGGGTGCGAGATGGCGCAAGCCTTCGCGCGGCTGGGATCGCAAGTCACGCTCGTGGCGAAGAACGGGCGCATCCTGCCGAAGGAGCTGCCCGAGGCAGCGGAGTTAGTGGCCAAGTCCTTCCGCGAGGACCGCGTCACGGTCGTCCCCGAATCGCCGCCGTTCGCCGACTTCGACGCCGTGCTGCTCGCCACCGGCCGCGTGCCGAACGTGGAATCGCTGAACTTGTCCGCCGCCGGCGTCGCCCTCGACGGTGTCAAAGGCATCCTCGTGGACGGCAACCTCCGCACGACGAACCGCCGCGTCTTCGCCGCCGGCGACGTGACTTCGCTCGGTGTTCGATTCACCCACGCGGCCGACGCGATGGCGCGGGTGGTGCTGCGGAATGCCCTCTTCGCCGGCCGCGCCACGTTCGATTCGATGACCATTCCGCGCTGCACATTCACCGGCCCGGAGGTCGCGGCGGTCGGCGACACCGGCCCCGGCAACCGCGAATGGCATTTGGATTTCCAGCATTTGGACCGGGCGAACACCGACGGCGCGAGCGGGTTCCTGAAGGTGTTCACCGCCGCACGGTCGGATCGCATTCTCGGCGCAGCATGCGTTGGCCCGAACGCCGGCGAACTGATCGGCACGCTCTCCGTGGCGATGTCGAACCGGATTGGCCTAGCGAAATTGGCGAACACGGTCTTCCCGTACCCGACGTACACGGAAGCCGTGCGGAAGCTGGCCGACCAGTTCAACCGGGGCAAGCTGACGCCGCTCGTGCAGCGGCTGTTCCGGACGTGGCTGCGGTGGTGGCGGTAAGCCAACTGCCTCAGATCACGTCCGCGTAACGACGCAACTCGGACACGAAGAGCGGGAGTTGCTGGCGTTCGAGCGCGTCGAGAAATTCGAGCGACTTCATCGACGGTTTCTTCATCGATTCCCGTTGGCTCTTGAGTGCTGAAAGTACCTTAGCCTGATCGATGCCGAATTGCCGGGACAAGAACACGTCGGGATCGACGGCGGCCACGCCAAAGGGTGCCAGGATTTCCGCCGGAAAGTCTTTCGCGTTCCGCGTGACGATGACATCCGCTCCGCACCGAATCGCCGCCGCCAAGACGTGGCGGTCGTCGGGATCCGGCAGGACGAGCGACGGGATCAGGCTCTCGTACCCGGTCACGAGGGCGTCGCGCACGTTCGCATCCATCAAGTCGCGCGTGCGGTCCAGCTTTTCACGAGACAGGTCGGAACGGCCCGTCAGCAGACTGCCGATCCACTCCTCGTGGATGTCGTTCGTCCACTTCGCCCGGAACAGATCCACCCGCGCCATGTACATGAACAAGTTTCGCAGGTGGAACGGGTACAACACGCAGGCGTCGAGAACCGCGGTGAACGGGTTCACGTCAGTCCCCCAGGCCGAGTTCCTGGTCCAGCCGCGTGAGTTCTTCCAGAGTGGCAAGGCGGTCGGCGTCGATTCGCCGCTTGTAGTCCATGAGATCGCGGAAGAGAACCCGGCGGTGGGTGCCGACCATGCGGTGGGGCAACTGCCTGGATTCGAGCAACTGGATGAGGAACGGCCGCGACACGTTGAGCAGGTCGGCCGCCTCTTGCGTGGTCAACTCGGCGTGAAGGGGAACGAGGGCGACCGCATTCCCTTTGGCGATGTTCAGGAGGGTGTCGAGGATCACTCGGAACAGCGATTCGGGAATCGGAATCAGGAGTTCGCCTCGGTCGCTTTCGACGCGGAGGCTGAGCGATTTCCGCGCGCTGCCGCGCACGCCCGCGAGTTGCCGGCTGGACTGCTCCGCGAGGCGCGTGTCCTCGTCGCTCGGAATGAGCGTGTCCGGGTCAGCAATGAGGGATGCAGCCATGGGACGCCCACCTCAAGAAGCAACGCGAGTACGGTATTTGCGGTAGCTACCGAAATATAGCCCCAGCAGGAGCGAAGTCAACAAACGAAACAAACGAAATGGCCAATAAAATCCCAAGGCTTGCAGAATCCAATCGTCTTGCCGTCAGCGACTTGCCGTTGTCCTTCGCACTCAACTTCAGCAGCAGCGGAATTGCTCGGGTGGTCCACTGGTCGGCTGTCGCAAGCGCCCGGCTTAGCCCGCTCGTGGCCCCGGTGATGACGATGACCTGCGACATGACCGCTACCTCGGCGCGCCGAACACCTGCACCCAGTACGGTTCGCCCTTGACGTTGGTCGCCATGCCGACGCCGATGTGCGTGAACTCCTCGCCGAGCAGGTACCGGCGGTGGTCCGACGACTTCATCCAGACGTCCACGGCGGTCTTCGGCGTCGGCTGGTTCCAGGCGATGTTCTCGCCGACGCTGCGGTACTCGAACCCCGCCGCCTTCACGCGATCCGCGGCGGTGCGGCCGTTCAGGTTGTGCGACAGCTCGCTGCGGCGGGCCATATCGCCTGCGTGCCGCATGGCCGCTTCGGCGAGTTGCGGACTTTCGATCAGCGGCCGCAACCCGGCCACCTTGCGCTCGGCGTTCGTGCGGTCGATGACCGCCTGCTGGACGGACCCGCTCGTCGCCACCTCGCGGCCGAGGTCTTGCGATAACTCGTGGTCCGGCAACACGCCGCGCGGCGTCCGGCAGCCGAGCGCGAGCAACGCGAGCATTAATAGGGTACGCATGGTTAGTCCACGTAAATGAACTCGTTCAGGCTCATCACGGCGAGGGCGTAGTCCTGGAGCGCCCGGTCGGCCGATGTAGCCGAGGTGCGGGCTTTCAGGAAGGCCAACCCGGTTTCGGTTTCCGCGCTCGTGGGACTCCGGCCGAACGCGATCTGATAGGCGCGCCCCACGCACTCCTCCGGCGACTTCGCGGCGGCGCGGATGCGGGCGGCGAAGGCGTTCGCCCAAGTGCGGACGTGGGCGTTGTTCAAGAACACCAGCGCCTGCGGGGCGACCACCGTGTTCGGCCGCGCCGACGCGCTGGTCAGCGTGTCCGGCCAGTCGAACACTTGCAGGATGGGAATCAGTTCGCTCCGCTTCACGGTGAAGTAGATGCTCCGCCGCTTCATCCCCTGGTCAAGCGTGCCGGCCCCGAACGGGGTCGTGTCGAGGACGCCGGCGACCGCCAGCAGGTTGTCGCGGACGGCTTCGGCTTCCAGCCGGTGTTTCGGCCGGTGCCACAGCAGCTTGTTGTCCGGATCGGCTTTCATCCCTTCGGGGGAGGTCGCACCGCTCAGCCGATACGCCCGGCTCGTCACCATCAGCTTGTGAACCCGCTTCAGGTTCCAGCCGTTCTTGACGAGGTCGGCGGCGAGCCATTCGAGCAGTTCCGGGTGCGTCGGCGAGTCGCCCTGCACGCCGAAGTCGTTCACCGTGGACACGATGCCCCGGCCGAAGTGGTGGTGCCAGAGGCGGTTGACGATGACCCGCGCGGCCAGCGCCCCGGCCCCGTTCTCGGTGTCCACGACCCAGTTCGCCAGCGCGGTTCGCCGGTAGGACGAAGCCGCGTCCGGCGGCTTCGGCGTCCGCCACCGCTGTTCCGCCACCGCGGTGCCGGTCAGCACTTGCGGGAAGCCGAGTTCGACGGTGCCGTCTTTTTGCAGCACGTCGCCGCGTTTCAGCAGGAACGTTTCCTTGTAAAAGTCCGGGATCGCGCCGTCGGCGGTGTGGTGCCGCATCGGCTTCTTGCCCTCGGTGGTCGCCTGGATGACGACCTTCTTCAGGGCCGGCTTCTTGGCGTCCCACGCGGCCAGGTTCGCGGTGCGGTCCTTCCACCCGGCGTCCTGCGGGCCGAACCACTTCACCACCGCGTCCCGCTGCGCCTTCGGCAACTTGTCCAGCGTCTGTTTCTTCTCGGCGATGGCCTTCAGCGCCGTGGCCACTTTCGCGTCGGCGATCTTGGCGATGGCCTCCATCTTGTCGCCTGGCGTGTCCAGCCACATCGCCAGCGCCTTGGGCAGGTCCGCGTCCTCGTACTTCTTCACCGCCTCGGCCAGCTCCTTGCGGGTCGCCTCCCACTCGGCGAACGCCGCCTTCTGCTCCGGCGAACTCAGGTCCAGTTCCACCTCGCTCCGCACGGCGGTGGTGAACGCCGCCAACATCCGGTAGTAGTCTTTCGTCGGGATCGGGTCGAACTTGTGGTCGTGGCAGCGGGCGCAGCCGACCGTCAGGCCGAGCATGGCGTGCCCGGTGGTGCTGACCATGTCGTCCATCGCGTCGTAGCGGATGCGCTCGGCCTCGCGGTTGGTGATCTGCGTGGGAAACACGCCCGCCCCCAGGAACCCCGTCGCGGCCAGGGCCTCCGGGTCGTTCGGCACGAGTTCGTCGCCGGCGAGTTGCCACCTCAGGAACTGGTCGAACGGCATATCGGCGTTGAAGGCTTTGATCAAGAAGTCGCGGTAGTGGTAGGCGTGCGGGCGGAAGTAGTCGTGTTCGAAGCCGTGGCTCTCGGCGTACCGGGCGGGGTCCATCCAGTGCCGCGCCCACCGCTCGCCGAAGTGCGGCGAAACCAGCAGTTCATCGACCACTTTTTCGTAGGCGTTCGCCGCCGAGTCCGCGACGAACTTCTCGACCTGCTCCGGCGTCGGCGGCAAGCCGATCAGGTCGAAGTAGACCCGGCGGATGAGGGTCCGCTTGTCCGCCTCGGCGACGGGGGCGATGCCGGCCTTCTCCAACTTCGAGAAGACGAAGCCATCGACTTCGTTCCCGACTTGGAACTTGGAACCGGGAACCGGGAACTTGCCCAGCGGTTGGAACGCCCAGTACTTCTTGCCGGCGGCGATGTCGATGACCCGGCCGGCGGCGGCCTTGCCGTCGCGCGGGTCGGGGGCACCCATCGCGATCCACTTCTCGAAGTCGGCGATCACCTCGGCCGGCAGCTTGCCCTTGGGCGGCATGTGGCTGTCGCCCTCGTGCTTCAGCGACTTCAGCAGCAGGCTCTCGGCGGGCTTGCCCGGCACGAGGCTCGGCCCGTTGTCGCCGCCCTTCTCCCACCCGGCCTTGGTGTCCAGCAGCAGCCCGCCGCGCAACTTGTTCGCCTTCAGCGCCTCGGCCGCGTGGCACTGGTAGCAGTGCGCCACCAGCGCCGGCCGAATCTTCGACTCGAAGAACGCCAGCCCCTTCGGGTCCGGAGCCTTCGCCGGCTCGGCGGCGGAGGCGGGAATGGCGAGCGCGAGGGCGATGAGAGTGGTGGAGAGCAACAGTCTCATGGGAAACACCAATCGAGGGGAAGCGCACGGCAAGCAGTCCAGTTAGGATGATGAAAAAGCGGTGGACATGCAAGCTCCGTTGCGAAAGCGGAATCGGAAAATTCGACGCGACTTGCGGACCTCCGCCCCCGCCTCCGGGCATTCCTCTTGCAGACGGCGAGGACTCCCGATGCCCGTAGCCACGCTACCGTACCGGTGAGGCAACGAGCCGCTCCCGCAAGGGCCGTGAGTGTCTCGGATTTCGACCACCCACGGTCCTTGCGGGCCGGGTTCGCCAAGAACCGCCGGAATCGGTTGCGCACCCATTTTCGGCCGGGTGGGGTTGCCGGTTCCGCCGGCCGCGATACTATTTTCGTTTACCCGCCTACCCCAGGCGGTGTCGTCTTTTACCGCCGGTGCCGTCATGAAAGTGCGGTCGAGCATCAAACGCATCTGCGACAAGTGCAAGCTGATCAAGCGGAAGGGCGTCGTCCGCATCATCTGCGAAGACCCCCGCCACAAACAGCGTCAAGGCTAACTCCATCAACTGGCCCTCACCCCCAATACGGGGGCGGATTGAAACATGCCCCGCATCCAAGGCGTCGATATCCCGGCCGGCAAACCGGCCCACATCTCCCTGCGGTATCTCCGCGGGATTGGCCCGACCACGGCCATCGAGCTGTGCGTCAAGGTCGGCATCGACCCGCAGCGGAAGGCCAGCAGCCTGACCGACGACGAGATCGCCAAACTCGCCATGACCATCGACCGGGATTACCTGGTCGAGGGGTCGCTCCGCCGGTTCGACAACGGCAACATCGGCCAGTTGATGGAAGTGAAGAGCTACCGCGGCGACCGCCACCGCCGCAAACTGCCGGTCCGCGGCCAGCGGTCGAAGACGAACGCCCGCACCCGGAAAGGCCCCCGCAAGACGGTCGCCAACAAGAAGAAGGCCGACAAGTAACCGCCCTTCGGGCAGTTTCAGGTTTCAAGCTTCAGAGTTTCAGGAGACGGCGGCTTGAGGCCACCGCGCCGGGATCACTGAGGGTTGAATCCGCTTGAAACTTTGAAACCTGAAACCTGAAACTCCATAAAGACCATGGCCAAAACGAAAAAGAAGAAAGCCCGTCGGAACGTGGCCAAGGGCATCGCCCACATCCAGTCCACGTTCAACAACACCATCGTGACCATCTCGGACGCGAACGGGGACACCCTCTGCCAGTCCAGCGGCGGGGCGGTCGGGTTCAAGGGCAGTCGGAAATCGACCCCCTTCGCCGCCCAGCGGGCGGCTGAGGAGTGCGCCAGCAAGGCGTCCAAGTTCGGCGTCCGCGAACTGGACGTGAAGGTGAAGGGGCCGGGGGCCGGCCGCGAGTCGGCCGTCACCGCCCTCCAGCAGGCCGGGCTGAACGTCAAGACCATCGAAGACGTGACCCCGCTGCCGCACAACGGCTGCCGGCCGCCGAAGAAGCGCCGGGTGTGATCCAGGCGGCAGTTGTCTGAAGTCGGGAGTCGGCGGACGGTCGCCCTCTTCCGACTTCGCCCGTTTGCGGAGCCGTTCCGTCACGACCCTGGGGTTCGCCGGTTCGCCCGCCGCGGTTCGACTCCTGCCTTTGCCTCCTGACCCCAGTCTCCTGACTCCGGGACTTCATGGCTCGTTTCACCGACCCAGTCTGCAAGCGGTGCCGCCGCGAGCAGACCAAGCTGTACCTCAAGGGCAGCCGCTGCTACACCTCGAAGTGCCCCATCGACCGGGAGGCCCCGCCGCCCGGCATGCACGGCACCCGCCGGAGCAAGGTGTCCGAATACGGCATCCGCCTCCGCGAGAAGCAGAAGCTGAAGTTCTTCTACGGCGTCCTCGAGCGGCAGTTCGAGCGGTACTTCGAGCTGGCCGGACGCAGCCCGTCGAACACCGGCGAGGGGTTGCTGTCGATCCTGGAGCGGCGGCTGGACAACGTCGTCCACCGGCTCGGCTTCGCCCCGTCCCGCGCCGCCGCCCGGCAGGTCGTCGCCCACGGCCACGTCCTGGTGAACGGCCGCAAGTGCGACATCCCCAGCATGCTGATCAAGGCCGGCGACATCATCAAAGTGAAGGCCAAGCCGCGCAGCCTCGGTCTGGCCCGCATGTCGCTGCAAACGATGCCGCCGCAGGTGCCCGACTTCCTGACCATCACCAACAACGACGAGCCGGAAGGGCTGATGACCCGCCTGCCCACCCGGCAGGACGTGGACCCGCGGATCGCCGCCATCCGCGAGCAGCTCATCATCGAAATCGCCACCCGCTGACCGTGTACTCTGCTCGCTCCGCGAGCGGTCTTCGTCTTCAAAACCAGACCGCTCGCGGAGCGAGCAGACTACTCCGAATCACCCCACCCGCACGCGACCGGGTGGGTTCGCCTGTTTCCCCTGGCTCTTGGCTGGCGCGTCTGGCTCGCCGTCGGATCACCCGGAGGGGTCGCGCCCCCCGGCCCGACGAGCGGCAAGCCGACCGACCGGCCGCGAGGACATCCGATGCGCATCCGCTGGCGTGGCCTGGAACTGCCCAACCGCGTGGTCGCCGAGCGCGGCTCGCTGACCGACATGTACGGCCGCTTCCTGTGCGAGCCGTTCGAGCGCGGGTTCGGGATGACCGTGGGCAACAGCCTCCGCCGCATCCTCCTCAGCTCCCTCGAAGGGAGTGCCGTCACCCGCGTCAAGATCAAGGGCGTCGAGCACGAGATCAGCACCATCCCCGGCGTCGTCGAGGACGTGACGGACATCATCCTGAACGTCAAGGCGCTGGTGGTGAAGAACCTGTCCGACCAGCCGAAGACGATCCGCATCAACGTCCACGGCTCCCGCGACAAGCGCGAAGTGCTGGCGGCGGACATCGAACACGACGAGATGCTGACCATCGTCAACCCGGAACACCGCATCGCCACCCTGACGGCCGACGTGCCGTTCGTCATGGAGATGACGGTGGAGAACGGCCGCGGGTACAAGACGTCCGAGGAGAACGCCGGCAAGGAGCGGGAGGTCGGCATCATCCCGGTGGACAGCAGCTTCTCCCCGGTGGTGCGGGTGAAGTACGACATCGAGGAAACGCGGGTCGGTCAGAAGACGAACTACGACCGCCTGCTGATGGACATCTGGACGAACGGCACCATCAGCCCGCAGATGGCCCTGGTGGAGGCGGCCAAGATCCTCCGCAAGCACCTGAACGCCTTCGTGCAGTACAGCGAACCCGGCCCGGAAGTGCCGCTGGACGAGCCGATCGAGATCGCCGGCCCGCAACTGGCCGTGATCGACACGGAACTGGAGCGGAAGCTGAACATGAGCCTGGCCGAGTTGGAGCTGTCCGTCCGGGCGACGAACTGCCTGGAGTCCGAAGGCATCGCCACCGTCCGCGACCTCGTCATCCGCACCGAGGACGAACTGCTGGAGGTCCGCAACTTCGGCGAGACCACCCTGAAAGAGGTGGCCCAGAAGCTGAAGGAGAAGGGCATGGCGCTGGGCATGAAGCTGCCCCGCCGCTGACCCGAAACCGGAGTTCCAAGTTCCGGGTTTCAGGTTCCAAGTTGAAGACACGCCGCGCGGTCGTCGCGCGGCTGTTCCCGCCCCTCTCAGCACGAGAGGGAGATTGCCCCGATTCCCCTGGCACGGATCGGGGCTTCCCTGTCTCGGCCTCGCGCGTTTCGGTCGCCCGGTTCCAACCTGGAACTTGGAACTTGAAACCGCTCGGCCGACCACCGAGGACACCGCCATGCGCCACCGCCGTAAAGGCCGCAAGCTGAACCGCAACGCCAGCCACCGGCTGGCCCTCTTCCGCAACCTGAGCCGCGCGCTCATCACCCACGAGAGCATCCAGACGACGCTCCCGAAGGCGAAAGAGTTGCGGTCGTTCTTCGAGAAGCTGGTGACGCTCGCCAAGAACGCCGCCGTGCTGGCCGACGAGGCCGCCGCCGCCACCGACGAGAAGGAAGTCAAGCGGCTGAAGGCCCACGCCCTGCACCTCCGCCGCCTGGCGATGGCCCGCCTGGGGCCGATGCACGGGACCGGCGTGTACGACAAAGAGGGCAACCTCGCCACCGGCGACGACACCGTGCTGAAGAAGCTGTTCAACCAGCTCGGGCCGCGGTTCAAACTGCGGCCGGGCGGGTACACGCGGGTGCTGAAACTGCACTACCGCCGCCTCGGCGACGCCGGCGCGACGGGCATCATCGAGCTGATGAAGGAAGGCGAGAAGAAGGTGCAGGTGAAGGAGAAGAAGCCGCAGGTCGCCCCGGCCCCGGTGCCCGTGACCGAATAACGAGATCGTTCTCGGCGAACCCGGCCCGCCAGGGCCGTGGGTGGAGCGAAAGCCCACCCACG
>JAYUFU010000206.1:0-17242 GCA_043738505.1 Fimbriiglobus sp.
GACGTGAGTCCGCCGGTGGTTTTCAGAACCGGCGGACTCACGTCGCGCCGTTCGCCGACAAATGTCAAGGAGGAAGGCCGTGCGGTGCCGACTTCACCGTCCCGACCGAGGGCGTTCACCGAGCCACTACCCGACCGGTAGGCGGTAGAAACTTCGGTTGTCTCAGTAAACCGCCTACCGGTCGGGTAGTGGCACCAAGAAAAACGCCATCGGGGTCGCACGCGAGAGCAACGTCACCCGCGACGGAACGTCGCGGAAACTGGCTCGGCGACCGACACGACCTTCCTCCAAGTTCGAGTGTGTTCTAGTGTTCTGCTCGCTCCGCGAGCGGTCTGGTTTGAAGAACGAAGACCGCTCGCGGAGCGAGCAGAACACTCAGACCAAAGCCTCCCGGACCAACTCCGGGAACGCCTTCGTGATCGGTTCGTTCAGTTCGGCCTTCGTCCCCAGGAGTTGCACCACCGCCGTCAATCCGGTGCGGAACTCGGTCCCTCGGCTGGACCGCACCGCCACGGCCAGGATCGGCAGCAGGTGTTGGGATTCCTCCGGCAGCCGCATCAGGCGGTCGGCGATCATCTTCACGACCGCGTGCTTCTGCCGGCCGCCCCGGTGGATGTTCAGCAGCACCGTCGCCCAGAGCAGCCGCACCGCCGCCGGGTCGAACACGTCCTCGGCCTTCCCGGCCTCGGTCAGTTCCTTCAGCCGGTCCACCATCGGCAGGCGGATGTTGTCGTAGGGCGACTCCAGCATCCGCTGCCAGACGGTCGGGTTCTCCTTCACCCGCTCGTCGGCGGCGATCCACTCCAAGCCGACCTCGCGCACGTCCTCGTGTCGGCTGTCCAGGAACTCCGTCGCCCACTCCGGCCGGAAGTTCGTCACCGCCGAGAGCGCGGCCATCGCCCACCGGCAGATGTCCGGCCGAATCGGTTCCGCCTCCGCCTCGCGGACGCTGAGCGCGGCTTCCATCTGCGCGGCGGTCGCGGGCACCTTGCCGGCCAGCCAGCCGAGGCCGAGCTTCGCCACTGGTGTCGCCCGCATCTTCGCAAGACGCACGGCTTCGAACAAACTCAGTTTGTCGCCGGAGACGTTTTTCGCCACCAGCTCGCACACTACCGCCAGCGCGTCGGCCGACGCCGATTCGACGATGGAGATCCACCGTTCGACCGGGATCGCGTCCAGGCCGGGCTTGTTCCGCAGGCGGTTCGCGGCGAACTCGGCCAAGTCCGAATCCGGCGAACTGAGCCAGCCGAGCAGGGTTTCCAGCGGGATCGCGTCGAGTGTCGCGGGCGATTCCCGCTCCAGCCACCGCATCGCCCACTGGCGCACCGTCCGGCACTTCGCCCCGGTAATCAGCGCGAGCACGGCGTCCGGCTGCCGCTGCCACACCTTGTTGAAGTACGGTTCGACGGTCAGGTTGCCGAGCGTCTTGCCGGGGGCGAGAATCCAGCCCGTCGGCTTCGCCACCAGCGCCGGCGAGTAGTGGAACAGCGCGTGAACGAGGCCCCAGTTGGCCAGCAGCGCCAGGCCGTCGCCGGTGTCGTCGTCGGTGTACAGGTTCAGCGCCACCGAGATGGCGGCGACGTACTTCTCCGGTTGCAGCCGGCCCATCCGTCGGAAGTACCGCCACGCCCGCCGGCGGAGGTAGTTGCGGGTGCGGCCGCTGAACAGGCGGTTCTTCGCCGGGTCGATTTGCTGCTGAACGTAATGGGCGTGCGCCTGCGGGTTCATCAACTGCTGGACGATCCACTCGTGCTTCGGCATCGTGCCGAACACCATGCGCACCACCTGTTCTTCGGTGACGGTGACTTCCCGCCCCCACCCGCGCCGGTTCTCGTAGGTGTATTTCTTCTTCGTCTTGACGGTGGTGCGGACGCTGCGGTCCAGCGCGACCAGGAAGTGCGCCATCGTCGCGTCGTCGCGGGCGGCCTCGGCCAGTTTGAACAGCCGCTTCACCAGCGGTTCGTGGCGGAAGGCGTTGAGCGGTTCGGCCAGGTAGCGGTGCAGCAGCCGGCGGGCGTCCGGGCTGGGGTCGGCGTACCAAGTGACGGCAAACTTGGCCAACTCGTCGGCGTCCGGGATGGCGCGAAGGGCTTCGACGGACGCCTCCGCGCCCTTGAGGAACAGATCGCGGACGGTCGTCCACTGGGTGGTGAAGTTGGGCTGGTTCCGACCGCGTGCCATCGTCGTGCCTCCGTCGGTGAAGCGGATTTTGGCAGACGGCGGGCGGAATGCAATCTCCGTAGCGAGTTTCTCGCCGGGATTTCTCGCGCCAGGGGAGGGCGGGTATTTCGGACCCGACTCGACCCGCTCCGCGTCGCCATTGCCGTCACCCGATGGTCACCCGGTCGCCGGGGTTGGGCACGGCCACGTCGTGGAAGCCCGCCTGCCGCAGCGTCTCGGCCAGCGCTTCCGCCTGCTCCCGCTCGCCGTGGATGAGCCGCACCGCCCCCACCTTGCCGACCAGCGGCGTCAGGTACGCCAGGAAGTCGTCCTTGTCGGCGTGCCCGCTGAACCCCTCCAGGTGGACCACGTTGATCCACTTGTTCCACTCCTTCCCCTGGATGAACACCGTCGGCTTCGGCTCCATCAGCCGCCGGCCGGTGGTGCCGGTCGCCTGGTAGCTGACCAGGATGACCGTGCACCGCGGGTCGTCCACCGACTGCCGCAGGTGCGACACGATCCGCCCGGCGTCGCACATGCCGCTCGACGCGATGACCACGCACGGCCCCGGCCGGGTGGTCAGGATGGTACTCTCCTCGAACGAGCGGACGTAATGTACGCCGTCCCCGCCCAGCACCCCGTGCCCCTCGCGGACGGCTTGCGCCACCGACGGGTCGAGGCTGTTCGGGTGGGCGCGGTACACCTCCGCCACGTCCGCCGCCAGCGGGCTGTCCACGAACACCGGCACCTTCGGGATTTTCCCGGCCCTCATGCCGATTTGCAGGAAGTGGATGATGAGCTGCGTGCGGCCCAGGCTGAACGCCGGGATGAGGGCCTTGCCGCCCCGCGCCATCGTCTCGCGGATGGTGGCGTACAGCTTCTCAATGGTGGCGTCGAGCGGGACGTGGATGCGGTTGCCGTAGGTGCTTTCGCACACCAGCAGGTCCGCCGGCGGCATGGCCTCGGCCGGCTTCAGCAGCGGCACCCCGCGGCGGCCCAGGTCGCCGGTGAACGTCAGCGTGCGGGTGCGGTCGGGGCCGTCCATGCGGACGTGGACGGCGGCCGAGCCGAGGACGTGCCCGGCCTCGATGAACCGGAACCGCACGCCGCCGCCGGTGTCCACTTCCTTGCCGTAGGGCACCGTCTTCAGCAGGCTGAACGCCCGCTCCACGTCGGCGAACGTGTACAGCGGCTGCACCAGCGGTTCGGCGTAGTTGCGGGCGATGTTGATGTGCCCGGCGTCCTCTTCCTGAATCTTGGCCGAGTCGTTCAGCATGACTCGCAGCAGGTCGTGCGTCGGCGGGGTGACGAACACCGGCCCCCGGTAGCCCGCGCGGACGAGGGTCGGCAGGTTGCCGCAGTGGTCGATGTGGGCGTGGCTGATGACGACGGCGTTCAAGTCCTGCGGGTGAAAGGGGAAGTGGCTGTTCCGCTTGCGGGCTTCCTCCCGCCGCCCCTGGTACAGGCCGCAGTCGAGCAGCAGCTGCCGGCCGTTCGCTTCGATCAGGTGCATCGACCCGCTGACGGACGACGCCGCGCCCCAGAAGGTGACGGACGGGTCCGGGTTGTACGCCGGGTCGGTATCGGTGGTGTGGGTATTCATCCGGGCCATTCTACGCACGCCCCGGCGATGGGCGAACCCGAACGGCGGAAACGGTGCGCCGGATTCCGTTCCGGCAGCAACTCCACCTACCGACCTACCCCTCGCCCTCATCGTCGCGCAGAATACTCCTTCCCCCACTTCCCGGAGGACGCTGCCATGTCCCGCCGATTCGGTCCCGGTCTGCTGTTGGCCGCCCTACTCGCCGCGCCCGCGCCGGCCATCGACCCGACCGTCGCCAAGCCGCCCGTCGCCAAGAAGCTGCCGCACGAGACCAAGCTGCACGGCCAGGTGCTGACCGACGACTACGCCTGGCTGAAGGACAAGAAGAACGCCGACACCATCGCCTACCTGGAGGCCGAGAACGCCTACGCGGCGGCGGTCATGAAGCCGACCGAGAAGTTGCAGGAGACGCTCTACAAGGAGTACCTCGGCCGCATCAAGCAGACCGACCTGAGCGTGCCGTACAAGGACGGCGGATACTGGTACTACTCGAAGTCCATCGAGGGCAAGCAGTACCCGACGTACTGCCGCAAGAAGGGGACGCCGGACGGGGCGGAGGAAGTCGTCCTCGACGTGAACGAACTGGCGAAGGGCGAGAAGTTCATGTCCGCCCGCGTCGCGGACGTGAGCGACGACGACACGAAGATCATCTACCTGAGCGACACCACCGGCTTCCGCGAGTACATGCTGAGCGTGAAGGATTTGACCACCGGCAAGGTGCTGGAAGACAAGTTCGTGAAGGCGGCGGGCGTGACCTGGGCGGCGGACGGCAAGACGCTGTTCTACGTCACCGAGGACGCCGCCAAGCGGGCGCACAAGCTGTGGCGGCACACCGTCGGCGAGCCAAAGGAAAAAGACGTGCTGGTTTACGAGGAGAAGGACGAACTGTTCCGCCTGAACGTGAGCCGCAGCCGCGACAAGAAGTACCTGTTCCACTCGTCCGGCAGCGCGACCAGCACCGAGTTCCGGTTCCTGAGCGCCGACACGCCGGCCGGCGAGTGGAAGACGGTCCTGCCCCGCGCGGACAAGCACGAGTACAGCCTCGACCACCGCGACGGCCAGTTCACCATCCGCACGAACACGGGCGGGGCGACCAACTTCAAACTGATGACGTGCCCGGTCGCTGACGCCGCCGACCCGAAGAAGTGGAAGGAATTCCAGCCGCACTCGGGCAAGGTGCTGATTCAGGGCGTCAGCCTGTTCAAGAACTATGCGGTCGTGTCCGAACGCGAGGCCGGCATCCCGCAACTCCGCGTCCACTCGTTCGCCGACGGCAAGTCGTACCGCATCGACTGGCCGGAGCCGGTGTTCACCGCCGGCCAGGGGGCGAACCCGGAGTTCGACCTGGACAAGATCCACGTGTCGTACACGTCGATGGTGACGCCGGCGTCGGTGTACGAGTTCGACCTGAAGACGAAGGAGCGGAAGCTGCTCAAGCGGACGGAGGTGCCGAGCGGGTACGACCCGGACAAGTACGCCGCCGAGTGGGTGTTCGCCACCGCGACGGACGGCGTGAAGGTGCCGATCTCGCTGGTGTACAAGAAGGGCCTCAAGAAGGACGGGCGTGCCCCCATCCTGCTGTACGGGTACGGCAGCTACGGGGCGAGCGCGAGCGTCGGGTTCAGCCCGACGCGGCTGAGCCTGTTGGACCGCGGCGTGGTGTTCGCCCAGGGGCACATCCGCGGCGGGTCGGACATGGGCCGGCAGTGGTACGAGGACGGCAAGATGCTGAAGAAGCGGAACACGTTCACCGACTTCATCGCCTGCGCCGACTACCTGGTGAGCGAGAAGTACGGCGACCGCAAACGGCTCGTCATCCAGGGCGGCAGCGCCGGCGGGCTGCTGGTCGGGGCGACGATCAACCTGCGGCCGGACGTGTGCCAGGCGGCCATCCTGCAAGTGCCGTTCGTCGATGTCATCAACACTATGCTGGACGAGAGCCTGCCGCTGACGGTGCAGGAGTTCCTGGAGTGGGGCAACCCGAAGAAGTCCGAGGAGTTCGAGTACATGAAGACGTACTGCCCGTACACGAACCTGGCGAAGAAGGGCTACCCGGCGATGCTGATCGAGACGAGCCTGAACGACAGCCAGGTGCTGTTCCACGAGCCGGCCAAGTACGCGGCGAAAGTGCGGGCGCTGAAAACGGACGCCAATCCGGTGGTGTTCCGGTGCAAGATGGTCGGCGGGCACGGCGGCTCCAGCGGCCGGTACGACGTGCTGAAGGAGGTGGCGTACACGACCGCCTTCGCCCTCGACCAGATGGGCATCAAGGAGTGACGGGCGTGAATCTCCGCCCGAATGAACGTTTCGCGGACGGTGGGGCGTGCGGTAGAATGGCGGCATCCGCCGACAGGCGCGAACACCCCGGAGAACGACCATGTCCGCCGACCGCGTGAACATCTTCGGCTCGTACCTGGAGGCGAGCCAAAAGTGGGGCCGGAATGTCAGCCCCCAGAGGAAGTTGCTCGCCGTCCTCTCCCGAACCCCGTCCGTGCGGTACGACTCGCTCTGGCGGGATGCGTACCTGAATGAGAACCTCACCGCCGCCGACTTCGCCACCGCGTTCGGCGAGCTGCGGGGCGGCGGGTTCATCGCCGTCGCCGACGACACGAACGACCCGGTGGTGTCCCTCACCGACCTCGGCCACCGCGTCCTCGCCATCGGGTGAGCGGCCATCCGTCCCGGAGGCGACTCGTGGACTACACCCTCGTCCTGGCGTTCGGTGCCCTCACCGGGCTGGCCGAACTGATCGCCCGCTACCGCGACGCCCCGTTCACCGCCGCGACGCGGTTGCCCGGCCTCCTGTACCTCGCTCTGAACGCCGTCGCCGGGGCCGGCGCGCTGGGACTGCTGAAGGCGTTCGGGGTCACGTTCGGCCTGGACGCGGGAGGGGACGAGACTCGCTTGTGGTGGGCGCGAACATTGGCCGCCGGGTTCTCGGCCATGCTCCTGTTCCGCTCGGCGCTGTTTATCGTTCGGGTCGGCGAGAAGGACATCCCGGTCGGGCCGGCAGTGGTTCTGCAAGCCGTACTGGGTAGTCTGGATCGCGCCATCGACCGCAACCTGGCGGCGGATCGGGACCGCTTCATCGCGGCCTTGTCGCCGACCCTCCCGGACGCCGCGAACCGCCTCCGCTTCCTCGCCGGCTACTGCATCGGATTGATGCAGAACGTGCCCGCCGACGAGCAGAAGGCCATCCGCGACCAGATCGAGCTGGTCATCGGCGATAAGCAGAATACGCCGCGCGACCGCCTGCGACTGATCTGCCTCCAACTGCTCACGGTCGTCGGCCGCGAGGTGCTGTCGAAGGCCATCGAGCAGTTGCGCGCCGGCGGCGAGGAGGTGCCGGCCGCCCCGCCCGTCCCGCCGCCTACTTCGCTATCTCCACCAGCCGCGTCTCGCGGATGACCGTCACCTTGATCTCGCCGGGGTAGTCGAGCTGCTGCTCGATGGCGCGGGCGATGTCGCGGCACACCCGCAGGGCGTCGGCGTCGGTCGTGCGGCTGGCGGCGGCGATCACCCGCAGCTCCCGCCCGGCCTGGATGGCGAAGGCGTTCTCCACCTCCGGGAAGCCGCACGCCACGGCCTCCAGCGCCTCCATCCGCTTGACGTACTTCTCCAGCGTCTCCCGCCGCGCGCCCGGCCGGCTGGCGCTGATGGCGTCGGCCGCCGCGACGACGACGGTGTAGATGTTGTCCACGGTGATGTCGTCGTGGTGGCCGACGATCGCGTGCAGCACTTCCTTGCTCGTCTCGCCGTACCGCTTGGCCAGTTCCGCCCCCACCTTCGGGTGCCCGCCCTCCATCTCGTGGTCGGCCGCCTTGCCGATGTCGTGCAGCAGTCCGCACCGCCGGGCCAGTTGGGTGTTCAGGCCGAGTTCGCCGGCGATCAGCCCGCACAGGTGCGCCACCTCCAGGCTGTGCAGCAGCACGTTCTGGCTGTAACTGGTGCGGAACCGCAGGCGGCCGAGCAGTTGCAGGATCTTGTCGTGCGGCAGCGGGATGTCGGCGTCGAGGGCCGCCTTCTTGCCGATCTCCAGGATGTTGGCGTCCATCTCCAACTGCGTCTCGGCCACCACCTCCTCGATGCGGGTCGGGTGGATGCGGCCGTCCTGGATCAGCTTGGTCAGGGCCAGGCGGGCGATCTCGCGGCGGACGTTGTCGAACGCCGACACCACCACCACGCCGGGGGTGTCGTCCACGATCACGTCCACCCCGGTGGCCTTCTCGAAGGTGCGGATGTTGCGGCCTTCCCGCCCGATGATGCGGCCCTTCATGTCGTCGGACGGGATGTCCACGGTGCTGACGGTGGCGTCGGCGGTGTGGCCGGAGGCGTACCGCTGGATGGCCGTGGCCAAGATCTCGCGGGCCTTCGCCTCGGCGTGCTGGGTGAACGACTCGTGCGCCTTGCGGATGCGGCCGGCCACCTCGTCGGCCAGCTCCTTCTCCAACCGGTCCATCAGCAGCGTCGTCGCCGCCTCCTTCGACAGGCCGGCCAGGGTTTGAAGGGTCTTCGTCTCTTGCGCGATGAGGGCGTCCAGGTCGGCCGTCTTCTTCTCCGACACCTCCCGTTGATCGACCGCCTTCTTCTGCGCCGCCTCGGCCGCCTTCTTGTGCGCCGCCAAGTCCTTCTGCTGGCCTTCCAAGGCGTCCTCGCGTTTTTCCAGTCGCCGCTCGGTCTCGCGGAGTTCGCCGCGGGTCTTGTCGAACTCCCGCGCCACCTCCTCCCGCTTGCGGAAGGCCTCGTCCTTGGCCCGCAGTTCGCCGTCCTTGACGATCCGGTCGGCGTCGCGGCGGGCCTGGTCCATCAACTGCTCGGCGCGGGCTTCCGTCTGGCGAATCACCTCCGGGTCGGGCACCGCCGCGAGCGGCACCGGCGGGGCAATCGGGGCGGGCGGAGGCGGGGCGGGGCGGGCGCGGAGCAGCCGCGCGAAGACGACGAGAATGCCGATCACGAGTAGTGCGTTGGCGGCGATCAGCCCGCCGAGCAAGTAGGGGTCCATTCGGGCCAGCTCCTTCGGCGGCCCGTTGTCCGTGCGTGGGTCGGCGACGGCGGTCGGTCGCGGGCGGTCACGGTCTCCGGTGGGCGGCGCGGGCCGTAGGGGTCAATCCCGCCGGGGGCGGCGGGCCGGGAGGAACAACGGGCGGTCGGGTATCGGTGTCACGGCGAGACGGTATCGCCCGCTCCTGCGGGCGTCCGCCGGGCACCGTTTCCCCGGCGGCGTGAACCCGAACGTCCGTGGTCGGGAGTTGTGGGGGCATTATGCGAAGCCGGGAATGCAACTGCAACCGGAAACCGGGCCGGGGCAAAGAGGCCGATTCCGGCGGGGTACGGTGGGGAGGTCGGACGGGGCGAAAACCCACCCGGTTGATGCGCAACTACCCTCTCCCCGTTGGGGGGCCTCTCACCACCGACGCCCCGTTGAAGGTGGCGCTCGTGACGCTGGTCGAACGGCTGAACGCGCGCGGCTACCAGTTGCTGGACGTGCAGATCGTCAACGACCACACCCGCCAGTTCGGGGTGATCGACACCCCCGCGCCGACGACCTCGCCCACCTCCGGGCGGCCGTGCGAGGGGTGACGTTCGCGTGAGCGTGTCGTGACTCGCTCCGCGAGCGGACGGTTCGGCAGGCTCGTTCTCATGTTTCCCAGCACGCTCGTGTGGTACCATACTCCTCAACCGAACCCCGAGGCCGACATGAACAACAAGCTGGCGGCTCTGGGCACCACCCTCGTGGTGTTCCTCACGCAAGCCGTCGCTCAGGGGCAACTCGTGCGGGAAACGGCTCCACCGCCGCGGCCGGAACTGGACCGCGACGCGGCCGTCATCTCGTTCGAATCCCTCGGTGCGATCTTTATTTCAGGCGGCCGACCGAGACAGAACCAGAACCCGGTTACTGGTTACTGTCCACAAGCGGCCAGCCTCACGCCGGTGATTGGGACGAAAAGTGGCGGCTTCGAGAGGGGCGGATTCCCTTCCTCCCACCCGTTCAGCAACCTTCTGGCTCCGAGGTCGGGCGGGTTCTCCGGCGGAGTGATCGGCGGTGCGCCGGGCCTGAATGCCATCCCGGACTCTCGCTTCGGTGGCGGGAGTTTCGGAGGGTCGTTTGAAACCCCATCGACAAACCCGGCCCGACGGGCCGGAACCGCTGACGCGCTCGGACCACCGATCGGACCCGATACTCCATTGTCCGATGCCGCCGACGGTGACCTGGTTCGTATTCAGCGGTTCGGCGGGCCTCATCCCGGCGGCGTGTGTGGCTTTGGGGACGGGTCCGCGCGGCTGGTGCGGTTCACGGTGTCGCCGGCGACGTGGTGGAACCTGTGCCGCCGGGACGACGGGAACGTCGTGGGCGACGACTTCTGACCTCAAACCTGGGAGAGCGATATGCGGATCGTACTTCTCGTCGTTGTTGCGGCCAGCGCCGCGCCGACGTTCGCGGCCGACGAGCCGAAGTTGGAGTTCACGCGGCTGAGCTACATCGACGGCAAGGAGTCGAAGAACAACCTGTTCGAGAACAACGGGGCGGGGCTTCCCGTGTGCGGACTAGAAAACCCGGTGACGTTCTCCGGCAAGGTCTCGGTGATCGGCAAGGTGTCGGTGGAGATCGTGCTGGTCGAGATGGACCTGTTCGACAAGAAAGAGATCGGCAAGGAGGTGAAGTTCAGGCCAGAGATTAAGGACGGCAAGTGGTCGTTCGCGGTCGCGCCCCCCAAGAAGGGCGAGGAGGCGGTGATCGGCCGAGGCAAGATTTACCGCCTGAAGACCATGTTCGTAGTGGATGGGAAGGAAATCCCCGTGCCGATTCACCTGTTCAACGTTGCCAATTGATCCCGCGAATCACTTCCAAGACAGTATCACCGACGCCGGCGCGTTGACTAGCACGACGTGGGTGTCCGCCGGCATGCCGAGCGGATTGGTGAAGTCGGTCAGCGTGGTGCCGGCCGTCGAGGAAACGACGACCATCGAAGTGACGGCGCTGGTCATCCCGTCCTGACCGTCGGCGATGCGGTTGGTGCGCGACACCTCACCCGACTCAAATTCAGCTCCCGATCTCTCCCGAAGCGTGGTGAGGTTGCCGAACCCGACTCCACGACTCTTCTCCCCGGATAAACTCTGTTGAGGTCCACACGCTCCGGGGGTTGATCGATGCGAACCGCCACCCTCTCGGCCCTGCTCATCGCCTGTTCGTTCTGGCCCGCCTCCGCCGCCGAACCCAAGTCCCTGGCGATTCCCGCCGCCGATCTGGCGCGCGCCAAAGAACTGGTCGCGAAACTCGACTCCGACGACCGGGACGACCGCGCCACCGCGTCGGCGGAGTTGGCCAAACTCGGCCGCAACGCCCTGCCGATCCTCAAGGCCGCGCTGGCCGGCAAGCCGAGCCTGGAGGTCCGTCGGCGGGTGGTCGATTTGCTACCGGCGGCGCGGGCGGCCAACTATCGCGCCGGCGTCGAGGTCTTCGTGGCCACCGAGGGGGACAAGCCGCTCCCCGACTTCGAGGGCTGGTCGTTCCTGAAGGAGCTGGCGGGAGACAAGCCGGAAACCCGCAAGTTGTTCCGGTCGATCCTCTCCGACACTGCCAACGAGCCTATACTTCGCGCCGCGTTCGGGTTGAAAGATGACGCGATGTTGATTTTTCACAACCGCTGGAGAACGCTCGATAAGGTTTTCGCTGACAGCACATTTGAGCGCCCCGTGCCGGACCCGCGGATGCCGCTGCCGCCGATCCTGGGCATGCTGCTGGCGGAGTCGCTGTGCCCCGGCGAGCACGAGAAGCACTACGCCATCCGCGCGTTCCTGATCGAACAGGCCTTCAAGCACGAGAAGGCGAGGAAGGAAGTGACCGGCGAGGGCGAGTACGGCCTCGCCGTCCGCAAGCTCATCCTCCGCTGGGTGGACACCCGCGACACGCCCGAGGCGATTGGCGAAGTGAGGACTCTCCACAGGGTGTTCCGACTCGGTGCCGAGTACCCGGAGAAGGTGAGCGTCCGCATCCTGCTCCTGCCGGATTGCCCGCTGGTGTCGGTCGCCGGGGCGATGGGCCAACTCACCTCCCGGCACGCGGACGCGAAGCACCTGCCGCTGTTCGCCAAGTTCCTGGACGACAAGCGGGTGGTGCGGTCGGCGATCCGGAAGGAAGCGGCGGACATCGAGCTGCGGGACGTGGCGCTGTTCTACTCGATCCTGCTGACCAAGCAGTCGCCGGCGGACTACGGCTTCACCACCCTGCAAAGCTCGCCCTTGACGGCGCAACTGTACTACAGCTTCGGGTTCGTCGAGGACGACGCCGGCACCACCGCCCAGAAGCGGGACGCCGGCCTGAAGAAGTGGGGCGAGTGGGCCGCCCGGAACCTGAAAGCCGAGCCGAAGAAGTAGCACCGCCGCCGCTCACCCGGTGATGGCGTAGTTGTTGTCCCGCTGGGCGTTGACGGCCCCGATCACCCACCGGTTCACGTCCCGCAGCATGTGCGAGTGCAGCCGGTGCGTGGTGGCGTAGGTGTTCAGTTGCACGTCCGCGCCGGCGGCGTACAGGGTGCCGTAGTCGCGGCGGGCCGAGCTGCACGGCACGACGGCGTTGGCGATGCCGTGGCCGATCATCACCTTCATCCCGCGGACGGCGTTCCAGCGGAACACCGGGCAGCCGGCCGCCGGCTTCGGCACCGCCCCGTTCAGCACCGCCACGCCGCCGATCTTGTCGCCCAGGGCGAACGCCGCCCGGTACGCCGCCGCTGCCCCCTCGCACACGCCCACGAGGAACACCCGCTCGGTGTGGATGTGGTACTCGCGGCGGGCCGTCTGCACCGCCCGCCAGACGTAGTCATTCACCACATCCGTGTACTCAGTGCCCTGCCCCCACCCGCACGCCAACTGCCCGTCTTCTTGCACCCCCAGCAACTCCGGCCCGCGGATGCTGACGGACACGAAGTTGCGTTCGCTCATCCGCGGCACCAAGTCGAGGACCCGTTCCTCGTTCGACCCGTGCGGGTGGAACAGCACCAGCAGCGGGTAGGCGTACCGGGGCAGGTAGTGGTCCGGTTCGCGGAAGTGGTACATGGGGGTCGGGGTGGACGGCACGGCGTCGAGCAGCCCGGCGATGGGGCGGTCGAGACGCCATTTCGAGCCGATGTGAGCCATGATGTCCTGTGCGGTCTGGGCGGTCGGCGGGTGTGCGGGGTGTCGGAGCCGGCGAGGCACGCTGCGAGTTCGGCCTGTCGGTGAGGGGCCGGGTCGGACGCTGAGACTTTATGTCGCGCACCGGGCGCGGTCAACGAACTGTTGAGTAAAAGTCCTTGAAAACACCGCGTTTCCGCCGCGCTAGGGTGCGGTGGGTGCGATTGGGCGGGGCGCGCGGGAGTTGCGAAAGTTCGCCGGTGGCGCGGACTCTGACGGTCGGCCGAGTTGTGCGCGCCGGCGGCGCGTCGTGTCGCCGGCGGGACCGCTACGACCCGCCGACTGGTGGGAGGGAATCGATTCGGAAAAACGACTTCGGCTCATGGCGCGATCCCTCGCGGCGGGTCTCCGGAGGGTCAACGGTATCCGGCCCCGTCGTCGGAACCAAGCTCGACCGTGGCCGAACACCCCGCGCGCGACCGCTATTCTTAGGGATCGATCCGGTGGCGCAAATAGGGCGGTTTGCGGATTCGGCGGGTTTTTCCCGCGCCCCACTCACCGACCCCACCGCTGTCGCGGCGGACTCAGCCCCGGTGCCGACTTCGGCCCGAACACGCCCTCCGACCCGACCGGCTCGCCGAGCGGGATCGGCGTCTCTTCGATGCCGCGCGCCTCGCCTCGGTCGTTCGCCCACCGGGTCACCTTCTGCGTCACCTCGGCGGCCAGCTTGCTCGACGGCGACGTGCCGTTGGGCGGCAGGCCGAAGTCGAGCCGCAGATATCGCTGCAACAGCCGCGCGATGGCGAGCGCCGACTCGCGGTTCGGGTGCCGTCCCAGGCCCTTCAGCACGTCCACCGCCGAGGCGTCCGTCGGGTCTTGGGCGAGGACGATCTCCACCGCCATCAGCCGCACCGGGCCGGGCTGGTCGGCGTCGGTCATGCGGTCGAGCAGGTCGGGCGGCAACAGCCGCGAGTCCCGGAGCAGGGCGGCCAGCTCCACCCGTAGTACGGCGGGCGTCGAGGCGTCGGTAATCAGCCGGCCGAGTTCGAACGGCAGGGCCGGGTGAACCCCGGCCGACAGCAGTGCGTGATAGTGGTCCACCAGCGTGCGGACGGCCCGCTCGCCCAGTGGCGGCGGCTCGGCCGCCCACCCGGTCAGGTCGCACATGGCCAGGGCGGACAGCCGCCCGGCCGCGCCGGGCAGCGCGCCGTCCGCCGCTAGCGTCGGTTCGGCCAGCATCCGCCGCATGGCCCCGCGGACCACGGCCCACCGCTCTTCCCCGCCGCGCAGCAGCGCCGCTACGGCCGCCGCCCGCACCTCCGGCAGCGGGTCGCGGAGGAACTCGCACACGCCGTCGAGGACATCCGGCGTCACCGCCGACGCCAGCGCCGTGACGGCCAGCACCCGCACCTCGCCGGGCACCGGGCCGCGCGCCGCCTTCAGCACCACCGCCGCCTCCGCCCACCGCCAGAACGGCCGGCCTTGCAGCGCCGCCATGCCGGCCATCTGCACCTCGGCGCGGCGGTCTTCCAGCAACTCGAACACCAAAGCCGGGTCGTCCCGCACCACCACCCGCAGCGCCTTCACCTCGGGCAGGTCGTGGAACTCGCCGGGCGTGCGGGGCCAGCGGGCGCGGGTCTGGAGACGGTTGTTCAGCACCCGCGCCCGGCGACGCGGCTCGACGCCGGTGCGGGTCAGGTCGTGGACGACCAGCAGACCGACGGCGACGAGCAGGAACAGCCCGCGACCGAAGCGGGCGAACCCGTCGGCCGCCTCGTGCGTGGCCACCCACAGCCAGCCGAGGGCGAGCAGGTACAGGATGATGACGGTGCCGCTGACCGGGGGCCGCCAGACGGCCCGCTCGCGGACGAACAGGCAGGCGGCCAGCGCCGTCGCCAGCGCGCCGACGGCGAGGCTGGCCGACTGGTACCGCGCGGCGGCGACGCCGAGGACGGCCACCGGCAGGGCGAGCAGGGCGAGGCTGACCGCGTGGTCGGACACGGACCGACGGGCCGGAAACATGCGGTGTCCGTTCCACGGGGTGCGGGGGACGCGGGGGCGAACGCTGCCCAACCGTAGGTCACGGGCGGGGGAAGGGCAAACCCGGACGGGTGACGGGCACACCGGAGGTGTCGGACTGTCGTGGCCGAAAAAGTGTCGTCACAGCGGAATGCGGCCGGGTAAGATGCGAGTGGAGAGGAGATAGACCCCGCCGCTTCCGGAGTTGCCGCCGATGCGAACCGCGACCCTGCTGAGCCTGACCGCGCTGGCGTTCTTGGCCCCGCTCGCCCGCGCCGACGAGCCGACGACGGCGGAGGAGTTCATCAAGCGGGGAGTGAGACGCCACGAAAAACGGGAGTTCGAGAAGGCTCTCGCCGACTTCACCGAAGCCATCCGCCTGGAACCCACCTCGGCGGTGGCGTTCAACGACCGGGCCGAAGCTCGCCGCCACCTGAAGGAATATCAGAAGGCCGTGGAGGACTGCACCGAGGCCATCCGCCTCGACCCGAAGTACGCCGGCGCGTTCAACAACCGCGGCTCCGCCTACCTGGAGTTGAAGGAGTACCAGAACGCCCTGGCCGACTACACCGAGGCCATCCGTCTCGACCCGAAGTACCCGAACTCGTTCAACAATCGTGGCGTGTTGCACGTCAAGAAGAAGGACTACCCCAAGGCCGTCGCGGATTTCACCGAGGCGATTCGTCTGAACCCGAAGTACGCGGGCGCGTTCACCAGTCGCGGGATCGTTCACCTTGAGTTGTCCGAACTCGACAAGGCGGTCGCGGATTTCGCGGACGCCCTCCGGCTAGACCCGACCTCCGCCTTCACGCTGCTGAAGCGGGGGGAAGTCCACACCCTGCGGAAGGACTATCGGAAGGCGATCGCCGACTACACGGACGCCATCCGCCTGGACCCGGCGGCCGCCGCCGCGTTCAACAACCGGGGCGAGGCCCACCGCCACCTGAAGGAGTACCGGAACGCCGTCGAGGATTGCACCGAGGCGATCCGGCTGGACCCGAAAAATGCCCAGGCGTTCAACAACCGGGGGTGTGCGCATCTCGGATTGAAGGACGACGCGAAGGCGCTCGCCGACTTCAACGACGCGATCCGCTTGGACGCGCGGGCGGCGAACGCCTACCAGAACCGGGCGGCACTGTACCACGAGCGGGGCGAACACGCGAAGGCGCTCGCGGACCTGACGGAGGCGATCCGCTTGAACCAGTCGGACGCGGCGTTCTTCCGCAACCGGGGGGTGGTGTACCTGAAGTCGAAGGAACACCGGAAGGCGGTCGTCGATTTCACCGAAGCGGTCGGGTTGGACCCGAAGTCCGCCCTGGCGTTCAACGACCGCGGGGAAGCCTACTTCCATCTGCGCGAGGTCGGCAAGGCGGTGGACGACTTCACCGAGGCCATCCGCCTGGACCCGACCTACCCGACCGCGTGGAACAACCGCGGCGGCGTGTTCTTCGCCCGCAAGGAGACCGAGAAGGCTCTCGCCGACTTCAGCGAGGCGATCCGCCTGGACCCGAAGTACGCCACCCCGCTCAGCAACCGGGGAACCGTGTACCGACTCTCCCAGCAATACGACAAGGCGGTCGCCGACTACACGGAGGCGATCCGACTGGACCCGACCAAGCTCCTCACGTTCAACAACCGGGCGGACGTGTACTTCCGAACGAAGGAGTACGAGAAGGCCGTCGCCGACTGCACGGCGGCGATCCGCCTCGACCCGAAACTCGCGCTCTCGTACTTCAACCGGGGAGCGGGGTACGAGTTCCTCGGCAAGCCCGCCGCCGCGGTTGCCGACTTTCAGGAAGCCTTGAGGCTGAATCCGAGCTTCAAGGACGCGGCGGACAGCTTGGCGGGGTGCGTCGGGAAGCTGCGGGCGGCGGGCAAGCAACCCGAGGTGGTGTCTGTCCAGTTGGGGACGGACGCGAAAGCAGTTCGCGGCAAGAAGTCCCCGCCCATCCGCCTCGCGGCGAACACGGAGAAAGTCGTCGAAGATACGGTGCGAGTGAGGCACGACCTGGCGGTGGCGGACGAGTGGAAAGCGGACGCGGAGGCGCGCGGGACCGTGCGGGCGTGGCTGCCGGAAATCCAAGCCGGCGTGAAGGGGATGGTCGAGAAGGAGACCGGCAAGATGCTCGGAGCCGAAACGGAGCGGAAGCGGAGCGTCACCATCAAGGGCACCGGATCGGACCAAGGCGTCCGCGTGGTGTGGGTGGACTACTACCGCACCGGCGTGGCGAAGGTGAAGATCGACGGCGTCACCATCGAAATGCCGTTCGAGTTCCGTGAAGACTTCGACCTGCTCACCGAAGAGGCGAAGTGATTCCCCCGGTTGGCCGCGCGCGTCGGGGCGACGCG
>JAYUFU010000207.1:0-5939 GCA_043738505.1 Fimbriiglobus sp.
GGCCGTTTCGACCGTCGCTCGCGCTTCCGGCTCCGACGATACTTCGGGAGCCTTGCCCGTGGACGAGAAGATCTACGACGTCCTCCGCGACGACCCCCGGTACCCGCTGGAGGCCTACGAGTTCGTGTGCGACACCGTGGCCTACACGCAGGAGATGCTCGGCCGCGGCCCCCGCGAGGCGGACGACCCGGACACCGACTACCACGTCAGCGGCGGGGAGCTGGTCCGCGGGGCGTGCGCGCTCGCCGTCCAGGAGTTCGGCCTGATGGCCCCGGTGGTGTTCAAGACGTGGAACATCCGCCGCACCGACGACGTGGGCAACATCGTCTTCAACCTGATCCGCGCCGAGCAACTGAGCAAGTCCGACCGCGACGAGCCGGACGACTTCCGCGACCTGTTCGACCTCGGCAAGGCCCTGACCGACGGCTTCCAGATGACCACCGTCCGCCCCACCAAGAAGAAAGGCACCCGATGACGTTCGCCCGCATCCGGCTGGCCGTCGCCGCCCTCGCGTTCGCCGGCTGGCTGACGTGGCTGGCCCTCGCCGTCTGGCAGAAGGACGCGCCGGACAAGGTGTCCCGCGCGCAGCTGACCGCCGCCGATTCGCTGCTCGTCGCCGAGGTGACGGCCGGCGAGGACGGGCTTCCGCAGACGAAGGTGAAGGTCGTGCAACGGTTGGCCGGGACGGGGCCGAAGGTCGGGGAGGACATCACCGTGGCGAACCTGCCGTCGGCGGTGGTGCCGGGGAAGGGCTTCACGGGGGCCGGGCAGTACCTGCTGCCGCTGACCGGCGGCGACCTCGGCCTGTACCGCGTCGCCGGCCTGCCCCGCAGCCCCGGCTACGAGGAGACGAACCCGAAACTGCCGAGCATCTACCCGTGGACCGCCGCCGTGCAGGCGCAGTTGAAAAGCCTGAAATACGAGTGGTGACGGCCGTCACTTCACGACGGCTGTTTGGAGAAGAAATCGGGGAGTACGTTTTACCACAAAGGACACCAAGAACACAAAGTAAGCATTGAAATCTCGCTGCTTTTCAGCCTTCGTGTTCTTGGTGTCCTTTGTGGTTCCATCCTCTTTTCCATTCTGAACAGCCGCCGTCACTTCACGACGACGTACTTCCGCAACCCGTCCAGCGTCTTCGCGCCCAGGCGCGGCACCTTCCGCAACTCTTCGACGTTCTCGAAACGTTTCGTTTCCCGGTACTCGATGATCTTCTGCGCCATCACGGGGCCGACGCCGGGCAGTCGCTGAAGTTCCGTCAGCGAGGCGGCGTTCACGTCGATGGGCGGTTCGCCCGTCTTGATCTTGCCGGAACCCGTGGAAGTCGCTGGGGGCGGCTTCCGTTCCAGCTTCTCCACCGACATCTCGCCGGCGGTGACGAACGGCCGCACCTTTTCCAGCGTCTTCACGCCGATCCCGTGAACCGCATCCAAGTCATCGACCTTGCCGAACGGCCCGCTTGCGGCGCGATGGGCGAGGATGGCGTCGGCCCGCTCCGGCCCGACACCCGGCACTTGCATGAGTTCGGTGCGGTCGGCCCTGTTCAGATCGACCGGGCGCGGCGGCAGATTGGCGGCATCCGTCGGCCGGGCGCGGAGGTGTGGAGCGTAGGCGCGGAAGGCCAACAAGCCAAGCATGACGACGAGGAACGTGCCGAACACGGCGCGCGACTTCCGGCGGTCGGGCAACCCCGACGGGGGAGCGGTCGGACTCGTCGGCAGCGTGGTCATCAAAACCACTATATCCGCCACGATCCGCTAATTGGGCGCGATCCCGGCTTTCCGCATTTTGATGACCGCATACCGGCACCAGTTGCGAAGCGGGGGGGCCACGGCCAGCAAGCCGCGATCCACGACGCCGAGACAGCGAGACAGCGTTCGGCTTCGCACCGCGCGACCGACCATGCCGAGGAGTTGATGCCCTTCAAACGTGAGCGCGGGGAAGAACTCCCGGAGCGGTTGAAGGTCGGCTTTCCGCAATGGCTGTTCGTCGGCCGTGCGGTCCTTGCCGAGGTACGGCAGGCGTCGGCGGGCGAACGACAGCAGCGGGTTGACGCCCCACGGCTCGCAGAACACCGCCACCCCGCCGGGCTTCAACACGCGATGCAGTTCCGCTCCGGCGCGGCGGAGGTCGAGGTGGTGAAGGATGGCGTTGCCCCACACGGCGTCGAAGGAGTTGTCCGCGAACGGCAGTTCCTCCGCGTCGGCGACGGCAAACCGAACGGCGACGCCGTTCGCGGTCGAGCGGGCCTCGGCCTCGGCGACGTAGCCCGGCGACAGGTCGAACGCGGTCACGTCGGCCCCGGCCCGCGCGAACACGACCGCCGCCATGCCGTGCCCGCAGCCGTAATCGAGAACCGCCCTGCCCCGCATCGGCCCCATCGCCGCGACCGCCGGCCGAACCCACGTCTCGTGATCGAGGAACTCGGCGTCGGCGAACGCGAGGTCGTCGCGCGTGAGGGTTTCCCACCGCTCGGCGGCCTGCCGGTCGTGGTGTTCGCGCTCGGCGAGCAGGCGGGTGGTCGTCATGGCGAATCCGTTCGCGGGGGAAGGCAACTAGGTTTCGACAGGATCACAGGATGAAAGCAGGATTGACGAAAATGAAGCAGGCAAAGAGTGCCGTCTCTTCATCCCTCTTCATCCTGTGATCCTGTCAATTTCTCTTCTCTTCGCTTCAAACCAGCCAGCCGCCGGTGACGGGCAACACCTGGCCGGTAATGTACCCGCTCTCGGCACTGGAGAGGAATAGCACTGCGTTGGCCACGTCCGCCGGCTGGGCGAACCGGCCGACCGGGATCGCCTTCAGGTACTCGGCCCGCATCGCCTCCTGGATGTCGCCCATCATGGCCGTCTCCACCACGCCCGGCGCGACGGCGTTCGCGGTGATGCCGCGCTTCGCCAGCTCCTTCGCCAGCACCCGCGTCAGGCCGATGACGCCGGCCTTCGCCGCCGCGTAGTTGGCCTGGCCGAAGATGCCGACCAGCCCGGCGACGGAGGCGATGTTCACGATCCGCCCGCCGTCGCGGAGGATGTCCGCCCCGAACTTGCACCCGTGGAACACGCCCGTCAGGTTCGTACTCAGCACCGCTTGCCAGTCGTCCGGCGTCATCTTGCGAAGGGAGCGGTCCTTCAGGATGCCGGCGTTGTTCACGAGGACGTCGAGGCCGCCGAACCGCGCCTTCACTTCGGCCATGAGGGCTTCCATCTGCCCCGCGTCGCGCACGTCGGCCGGCAGCGCCACCACTTTCCCCGCCGGCAGTTCGGCGAGCAGCTTGTCGGCGTCAGCCTTGTTGGCCCCGTCCGGGTCGGCGAAGTAGTGCAGCACGCCCGTCGCGCCGGCGGTCACGAAACCGCGGAGGATGGCCGCGCCGATGCCCCGCGAACTGCCGGTCACGAGCGCCACTTTGTCGGTGAAGTCGAAGCGGATCACAGAGGAACCTCGGCGGGCTAACAAATCCAGCACTCTCTACTTTATCCCACCGCCGCCCGTTCGTCCGCCGCTGGCCGGCGGTCGTATACTTGTCGCGTCGGTTCGTTCCCTCCGGATGCAAGGCCGCGCATGACCTCCGCCCCGACCGCCGGTCGCGCCTTCCGGGCGCTGGTCCGGTTCACCGCCCGCCGGCACGCCAAGGTCCGCCAGCTCGGGTGGGTGTCGTTCGGGCTGCTCGCCCTCGTCGCGGGCATCGTCGCGCTCCTCAGCAGTCAGGGCGGCGTGTGGCGGCTGGAAACGCGCACGCGATCAGTCAAGAGTCTGACCGACGAGAAAAACCCACACCAGATGACGCACTGGCAGTACAGCGAGCAGCGGTTGACGCTTTGGGAGGCGATGCCCGGCCCGCCGACCGATTTCGCCATCCGCTCCGCCGTGGCCAACAGCTACCGGGCGATGATCAACTCGGAGCAGTTCCTCGACGACTACGCGCTGCTGAACTTCGTCCGCTGGGTGGTCCGCACGCTGTTCTTCACGTTCCTCATGCCGCTGCTGTGCCTGGCCTATGCGTCCGGGGCCATCGGTGCGGAGCGGGAGTCGCGGACGCTGCTCTGGCTGCTGTCGCGGCCCCTGCCCCGGTGGGCGGTCTACCTGGCGAAGTTCTTGGGCACGCTGCCGTGGTGCGTGGCCGTGTCGCTGGGGGGGTTCGCCGTCGTCTGCCTCGCAGGTGGCACACTCGGCGTCAAGGCCTTCGAAATGTACTGGGACGCGGTGCTGATCGGCAGCGTGGCGTTCGCCGCGCTCTTCCACCTGATCGGGGCGGTGTTCCGCCGGCCGTCAGTTGTGGGGCTGGTGTACGTCTTCTTCTTCGAGACGCTGGTGGCCAACCTGCCCGGCAGTTTGAAGCAACTGAGCTTGAGTTACTACCTGCACTCGCTGTTCTACAATGAAACGGCGAAGGAGTTGAAGACGGTCCAGCCGCAGAGCGTCGAGGTGTACGCGCCCGCCGCCACTGGGGAAGCCTGGCTGACGCTGTCCGTCGCCGCCGTCCTGCTCACCGCCGTCGGCATGGTCCTCTTCGGCCGGCAAGAGCCGAGCGAAGAAGCGTAAAAAACCAGGAGTCAGGAGACAGGAATCAGGGCAGTCAGCAGTCAGGAAGCAGGAGGCTGCCAGAATACGACTTCCTGTTTCCTGCCTCCTGGCTTTTGCTTCCTGCCCCCTGCCCCTGACCCCCTGCCCCCTCCTCTCCCATGTCCCTGCTCGCCCCCCCCGAACCGCCCCTGCACGGCTTCCGCGGCGACCTCACGCCGCCGCCGCTGACCCGGCCGCAGAGCCTCACCGTTACCATCAGCCGGGAGACCGGCGCGCGGGGCGGCGGCATCGCCAAGCGGGTGGCCGAGCGGCTCGGCTGGCAGACGGTGAACCAGGAGATGATGGGCTTCCTGACGCAGAACGAGGACGCCCGCATCGAGTTCCTGGCCGAGGTGTCGCCGACCGGCCGCGCCTGGGCGAATCGCCAGGTGGACCGGCTGGCCGCCGACCGGAAGGTGGTCGGCCCGGAGGCGCTCGAGCTGATCCGCCTCGTGTTCCTGGTCGCCGCGCGGGGCGAGGTGGTCCTCGTCGGCCGGGGGGCCGGCATCCTGCTGCCGACCGACACGACGGTGAACGTCCGCATCGTCGCGCCGCTGGAGCAGCGGATCGCGTACCTCGGCCAGAAGCTGCGGCTGACCACCGCCGAAGCCGCCGAGGAGGTGGAGGCCCGCGACCGGGTGCGCTCGGCCATGCACCTGGCTCTGGCCAGCCGCGACCCGGCCGACCTGACCCAGTACGACCTCGTGCTGAACTCCGGGCGGCTGGGCGAGGCGGTGGCGGCGGAACTGATCGTCCAGGCCGTCCGCGCCAAGCACCTGCCGCCGGAGGGGTACGACCCGTTCCTTGGCGGCATCGACGGCCCGGTCGATCCGGTATGACCGCCCCAGTATTCTGCTCGCTCCGCGAGCGGTCTTTCGACCTCGATCCAGACCGCTCGCGGAGCGAGCAGAACACGACCGACCCAGCATCGACATGACCACCTTCGCCGAGTTCCGTGCGGCCGTCGCCGCCATCGCCCCGCGCGCCGCCGCCGTGTTCGGCTCCGGCCTGTCGGGGGCGGCGGACGGCCACTTCGCGCCAGTCGCTACCATCCCGTATGCCGACGTGCCGGGTCTGGTGCCGCCCACCGTCGCCGGGCACGGCGGCCGGCTGGCGGTCGGCCACTGGGACGGCGTGCCAGTTGTGGTCTGCCTCGGTCGCGTCCACTTCTATGAAGGCCACTCCTGGGACCGCGTGACCGCGCTCGTCCGCCTGGTCGCCGAGTTCGGGGTAACGACGCTCGTCCTGACGAACGCCGCCGGCGGCATCCGCGACGACCTGAACCCCGGCGACCTGATGCCCATCCGCGGGCATCTGAAGCTGCTGGATGGCGAAGCGTGGAAGGCTCTTCTGGACGAGCCGCGACCGCCAGGGAGCGT
>JAYUFU010000208.1:0-17069 GCA_043738505.1 Fimbriiglobus sp.
CGGTGCCGCTTCCTCTTGACTTCTTTGACACGCACCTGAAAAAGATGTCGGGCCTCCCCTCCGGTCGGCTCGACCGCGACCGACACAAACACTGGGTTCGCCGAGAGCCGCCGGAAACCGTTGCCGCACCTCTATTCATGCAGTTCGGGAATTTTCTTGACTCGGACGAGAATGCCGTCGAAAATCCAGACACCTTCCATTCTCCCAACTCTCCTCTCACCCACCGGTGCCGCGTGATCCACTTCCTCCGTCAGTTGCTGCCGACCCAGGCCACCACCTGCAAGCCCCAACCGCGCACCTCACGCCCCCGGTTCCGGCCGGCCATCGAACGCCTCGACGACCGCATCACCCCGACGCTCGGCTTCGGCACCGCGACCGCGTTCACCGTCGGCACCAGGCCGTACGGTGTCGCGGTCGGCGACCTGAACGGCGACGGGCGGATCGACGTGGTGTCCACCAACGAAGGCGCGGGTGCCGGAACCACGGTGTCGGTGCTGGTGAACACGACCCCGAACGGGACGGCGACGCCGACCTTCGCCGCCAAGCAGGACTTCACCGTCGGGACGCAGCCGAATTCCGTCGTCATTGCCGACTTGAACGGGGACGGGCGGGCCGACATCGCCACCAACAACTTCGGGGCCGCCACGGTGTCGGTGCTGCTGAACACGACGCCGACCGGAGCCGCCGCGCTGTCCTTCGCCGCCAAGCAGGATTTCCCCGTCGGCACGAACCCGGTCGATCTCGACGTCGGCGACTTCAACTCCGACGGTCGGCTCGACCTGGTGTCCGCCAACTACGGTGCCGCGTCGGTGTCGGTGCTGCTGAACACCACTCCCATGCAGGCCGGCCTGGCCACGTTCGCGGCGCAAACGACGTTCGCCACCGGGACCAGCCCGGACGGGATCGCCGTCGGCGACTTCAACGGCGACGGGCGGATCGACATCGCCATCGCCAACTCCGGTGCCGCGTCGGTGTCGGTGCTACTGAACACGACCGCGAGCGGGGCGACGCCCACCTTCGCCGCAAAGCAGGACTTCACCGTCGGAACCCAGCCGCGGCTGGTCGCGGTCGGCGACTTCAACGGCGACGGGCGACTCGACCTGGCCACCGCCTGCTCCGGCGCGAACTCGGTGTCGGTGCTGCTGAACGCGACGGCCGCCGGGTCCGCCACCCCCACCTTCGCCGCCCAGCAGACGTTCGCGGTCGGGACCACGCCGTACGGGATTGCCGTCGGGGACTTCGACGGCGACGGGCGGGCCGACATCGCCACCACCAACGTCAACTCCGACACCGCGTCGGTGTTACTGAACGCGACGGTCGCCGGGTCCGCCACACCCACCTTCGCCGCCCAGCAGACGTTCGCGGTCGGGACCAGCCCGTACGGGATCGCCGTCGGGGACTTCAAAGGCGACGGGCGGGCCGACTTCGTCACCGCCAACTACGGGTCGGCCCCGGGGACGACGGTGTCGGTGGTGGCGAACACGTCCACGAACGTGCTGCCGACGACCACCTCGCCGGCGCTGGTCGTCCAGGTGGGCACCCTCGGCGGGGTGGCGGCGTACAAGCGGGACACGGGGACGTGGGTCACGCTGACCGGGGCGAACGCCAACGCCCTGGCCGCGTCCGCCAGCGGCAACGTGATCGCCAGCTTCGGCGGGAACGGGGTGTACTACTACCGCGCCGCCGGCCAGACGTGGACGAAGATCAACGGCATCCAGGCGGTGGCCGTCGCCATCGACCCGCTCGGCAACGCCTACATCTCGTTCGCCGGGTACGGCACCTTCATGTACCGGCTGGCGACCAGCGCGGGGCCGGGCGGCGGGTTCGAGCTGATCACCGGGGCGGTCGCCAACATCCTGGCGGCCAGCGCCAACGGCGACGTGATCGGCAACTTCCCCGGCTTCGGCATCTACCGCTACCAGCGGACGGCGGCGGTGCCGTTCTACCAGATCAACGGGTTCAACGCCGACTCGCTGGCGGTGGACCGCAACGGGTACGTGGCGGCGGCGTTCGGCGGGTTCGGGGTGGGGCAGTACATCCCGTACGCGCTCGGCTGGCGGACGGTGGCCCCGGCGGTGGCGGCGACGGCGGTGGCGTTCGACGGGTCCGGCAACGTGTACGCCAGCATCCCCGGCTTCGGGGTGGGCAAGTTCGACTACACGAACACGTGGAAGAACCTGGCCCCCGGCGTGAATGCCACGTCCCTGGCGGCCGACTGGTCCGGCAACGTGTTCGCGTCGTTCGCCGGCTGGCCGGGGGTGTGGGAGTACAACCCGTCCTACGGCTGGCAGTGGAAGTTCCAGAGCGCCGTCACGCTGGTCAGCCTGGCGGCGTGACGGCGAGCGGGTCGGAGTGCGGCGCGGTGAAGTGTTCCGGCACATCCGGGCGAACCGGCGGCGTGAGCCGCCTGGGTTGTGCGTACCCAGGCGGCTCACGCCGCCGGTTCACCCGCACACCCACGACACTCTCCCGCCTGCTCGCCAGGGCGGCAACATAGGGAGTGGGTGACACGTGCAACGGGTCGGGTGGGCCGAACCCGTCACTTCTTCGCGGCGAACAGCGCGTCGATCTCGGCGTCGGTCAGCGTCTCCTTGCCGTCGTTGGCGTCGACGACCAGGGCCACGCCGCTCGGCGTCACCCACACCAGGTGGTTCCCCGTCTGGAACACCGCCTTCATGGTCGGGTGCTTCTTGAGGATGGCGAAGTAGGCGTCGCTCTGCGCCTTGACCGCGACCGTCGGCGTCTTGGCGTCGAACTTGTCGTCCACCCAGACGCCGCCGATCTCGACGCAGTTGCGGCCGTTCATGGCCCGGTTCGCGGTCTGCGTCAGGCGAGTCTGCTGGCGGAGTTGGTGGGACGCCTCGGCGAGGTCCACCCCCAGCCGGCCGGTCTGGTTGGCGTTCAGGTTTTTGTCGCGGTAGTTTCGCCCGGCGTCCTCCTGGGCCTTCTGCCCCTGGCGGGCGCGGTCGAGCATCTCGGCGTAGGCCTGCTTCCGCTCGTCCGGCTTCATCTTGTCGAGTTCGGCCTTGAGGGCCTGCTCCTGGTGAATGCCGCGGCTCCCGCCGATGCCGTCGCCAGACTTGCCGTCGCCCTTGCCGGCCAAGTCCTTGGCGAAGTCCGCCACCTTCATCGGCGGGCCGCCGGGCCGGCCGCCGCCGAAGCCGCCGGGGGCCAGCGCCGCCGGGCCGGGCAACCCCGGCTGGCCCGGCCCACCGCTCGGCGGGATCACCGGCATCGGGCCGTCCGGCACCACGAGGTAGCTGGTGTACGGGGTGGCGATGCCGTACTTCTTCGCCAGCCCGGTCACTTCCTCCACGAGTTCCTTCGACTCGCCGTTGACGCGGATCTGGTCGAGGATGAACCCGACCTTCCGCCGCGCCCACAGGTGTTCGACGAAGTCGCGGCCGGTGTCGGAGTCGGTGCGCACCGGGAACTTGATGTCGAAGGCCAGTTCGCGCTCCTCCTTGCCGACCTTGCCGGTCAGCTTGAGGGCGGTGTTGCCGCTGCCGCTGAACCGCCCGAACACCACCAGTTGACCGCCGTGGAACAGGTCCGGCAGTTGCGTCGGGTAGACCTCCAGCAGCTTCACGTCGGCGCACGTCAGCTTCACGTTGGTCAGCACCGGGTGGCTGATCTTGGCGTACAGGGCCGACGCCTTCGCCTCGATGTCCTCGGCCGGGCGGACGTAGGTGCTGACGGCGCGGGTCTCTTCCGCGAGTTGGTCGAGCATGACCGCGTTCACGTCGTCGCCGACGCCGAAGGTGAAGATGCGGGTGTTCGCCGAGTTCCGGCCGACCACGCTCTTGACGATCTTTTCCGGGTTCCGCTCGTCCACGGTCGGCTGGCCGTCGGTGAAGAACACGACGTTGAACGACCGGCCGTCGTCCTTGCCGCGGAGGTCGAGGGCGGCGTTCAGCGCCGGCAGGATGGCGGTGCCGCCGCCGGCCCGCAGGTCGTCCACCCACTTCTCGGCCTTCTCCAACTGATCCGGGGTGGCGGCGGTCAGGTCGTCCTTGTACGTCCGCACGGCGGTGGCGAAGCTGATGAGGGCGAAGCGGTCGTCCTTCGTCAGTTGGCCGAAGCACTGCTTGAGCGCCTTCTTCGCCTGCGACATCTTGACGTCCGACATGCTGCCGGAGGTGTCCAGCACCAGCACCACGTCGCGGGGGATGCGGTTCTTGCTCGCCTCGACTTGCGGCGAGATGAGGAACATGAAGTAGCCGTCCTCGCTGGCCACCGGGCGGTACAGCACCGGCGTGACGCCGATGTCCTTGCTGCCGACGCTGTAGAAGAGTTGGAAGTCCTTGTCGAGGATGGCCTGGGACTTCTCGAACTCGACGGCCGCTTCCTTCTCGCCCTTCCGCTTCACGTCCACCGCGTGCGTCGGGCTGTAGATGGATTGCAGCGGGTGCTGCGACTTGATGCCGATCTTGACCGAGAAGTCCTTGAGCGTCTGGGTGCCCTTGCCGTCGGTCTTGAGCGGGTAGATGTACTCGACCACGCCGCCGTCCTGCTGGGCGACGCTGGTGAAGCTGATCTTCACCTTCTGGTCGGACTTCGGCAGGATCGGGAACACCCGCAGCTTCATGAGCGAGTTGCCCATGTACTCCAGCAGGCCGGGGTCTTGCGTGCGGCGGACGAAGCTGGTGTACACGTCGGCCGCCTTCTTCGCGTCCAGCAGCTCGCCGGTCGTCTCCTTGCCTTCGATCCACATCGTGAACTTGTTGACGGTCGCCCCTTTGGGCACCGGGAACAGGTACGTCGCTTCCAGGTTGCGGTCGGTGTGGTTGCGGAACGTCTGCTCGACGGTGGTGACGGCCACCTGGTCGTCGATGGCGACGGTGACGTGGTGCGTGACCAGCGCCAGCGGCGGCAGCTTCACGTCGTCGGGCACCAGCAGGCCCTTGCCGACGGCCGCCGGCGCGACGACTGCCAAGGCGAGTGCGGCGAACAGGACGCGACGCATGGGATTCCCCTCATTCGCGGACGGAGAGTGTGTGGGACGGTAGTCCCGCTGCACTATAAACGAGAGCGGGCCGCGGAGGGATTGCAGTCGGCGCGGCAGTTACAGGCCGGTTACGGGACGGGAACGTGGGTGAACGGCCCTCGCTCCGCTCGGGCGTTGACAAGTCGTCGCCCGAGCGGAGCGAGAGCCACCTTGGCGACTTCCTCACTTTAACACTTGAACTGAACATTTCCTCCCAGTATTATCGGCGCAACCGTTCCCGTTGGGAGACGCGCCATGCCGCCACGTCGCACGATTCACGGCGTCCACTTGTGCTGGGGCACCTACGGCTTCTGGCTGCCGAACGACCCGCGCGGGAGCGGCAGCCGGGAGGTGTGGGCCGACCACCTGAAGCCGTTCGGCGACGCCACTTTCGTTCCCGATCGCAAGCGCTCCCGCGCGAAGACCGGCCACGACTGGCAACTCCGGGCGGCGGCGAAGCGGGCGCTGAACCGTCCGCCGGTGCGATTCGACGGGCATCAGGCGAAGTGCGCGGCGCTGGCCTTCGGTGAACTCCTGAAGGAGGTGTCGCTGCCGGTGTGGGCGTGCACGGTCCTCCCGGACCACGTGCATCTGGTGGTCGCGCCGAGTGGCATGCCGGCGCGAACCCTCTCCGTCAAACTGAAACGACACGCGACGATCGCGCTCAAGGCGGCCGGTCGGCACCCGTTCGGCGATCAGATCGAGGAGAGCGGAAAGGTGCCGCACTGCTGGCAAGAGCGGGAGTGGTCGGTGTTCGAGTACACCCCGGCGGACGTGCGGCGGGTGATCAAGTACGTCGAGGACAACCCGCTGAAGGAAGGGAAGAAGCGGCAGACGTGGGCGTTCGTGACGGAGTACGCGGGCGACGACAGTTAAAATCGTCGCCCGAGCGCCGCGAGTGCCGAAACCCAGAGTCACTCACTCCGTCACCCACGGGCGGAGCTTCTGCCGCCAGCCCCAGAACTTGGCCCCCAGCCCGCCGGCGTCGGCCGCCAGCTTGGCGACCACCCGCTTGTACAGCCGCGCGGCCCCGCGCGGCACGTCGGCCGTCGCACACGCGCCGGCCGCGACCCGCAAGTCTTCCTTCGCTTCCGCGAACTCGGCGCTGCGCTTGTCGGCCGGGGCGCGGGCCACCCGGCACACCGCCACCGCCATCGCCAGCAACAGCGCCACGCCGTCCGTCTTGGCGTCCGGGTCGTCGGCCAGTTCCTCCGCGTGGGCCAGCGCCGCGTCCGCGTTCCCGGCCAGGGCTTCGGCGACCGCCAGCCACGCCAGCATGTCGGCCGGCAGGTCGTCGTCGCGCTCCATCAGCGTCCGCAGGAGGGCGTCGGCGGCGGTGTCGTCGCCGACGGCGCGGTGCGCCTCCGCCAGCGGCCGCAGCATCCAGCCTTCGTACCCGTCCCGCTGCTTCCAGTCGCTCAGCCACGCCACCGCCAGCGGGAACTGCTTGGCTTCCGCCAGGGTCGCCCCCGCCCGCGCCCACGAGTCGTCCGTCTCGCGGAGCAGTTCGGCGAACCGCTGCACCGTGGCCGTGGCGGTGTCCGGCTGGCCGGTGGCCGTCATCCCCCAGGCGTACACCAGCACCGCCTCGCGGCCGGCCGCCGGGTTCCGTTCGACGAGCGGCTTCAACTGGTCGGCCACCCGCGTGGCGTTGCCGGAGGCGATGTACCGCTCGGCCCACGCCGCCGCCGTACTCGGCGGGCACGTCGGCGATTCCAGCGCGGCACTCAGTTCGTCCTCGGCCTCGGCCGACCAGCCCCGCTCGTCGAAGGCGAGCAGCGCGTCGCGGGTGAGGATGCGGAAGCCGGCGGGGTCGGCCAGCAGTTGCCGGAGCGCCTCGCGCGCGGCCGCGATGCCGCCCTGCCGCGTCCCCAGTTGGACGGCGCGGAGGCGGAGGAGCGGGCCGTCCGAGCTTTCGCGGAGGGTGGCCAGCGTGCGGGACGCGCCGCCCAGGTCGTCCGTCGCCATCTGCTCGGTGATGAGCTGGTGCCCGGCGGCGTCGAAGTTCGGGTCCAACTCGAACGCCCGCTGGTAGTCGTCCTTCGCGCCGCGGTGGTCGCCGAGGATGCGCTTGGCCTCGCCGCGCACGGCAAACGAGTAGGCATCCCCCGGCGACAGGCGGACGAGTTGCTCGGCGGCGTGCAGCCAGTCGCGGTGCCGGCCGAGGTCGTCGTACCAGTGGACCATCTGCCGCCAGCCCCAGGCGTAATCCGGGTCTTCGGCCAAGCAGACGGCCATCTCGTCCACGGCCTTGGACTTGTCCCCCTGTTGCCCCGTCACCCACGCGGAGCGACCGCGCAGCGTCAGCGGCGGCGGCTGAAACGTCGGCGGCGCGCAGGCCTTGCGGGCGTCGTCGAAGCGGCCGAGACGGGAGAGCTGCTCGGCGTGCCGGTCGTGGCCGGGGACGAACGTCGGGTACTGGGCGATGACGGCGGCGCAGGCGGCGACGCGGTCGTCGGCTTCGGCCCGCTCGCCGGCGGACGTGTCGAGCCAGAACAGCGCCGCCCACGGGTTGAACGGTTCGCCGGAGCGCCACGCCTCTTCCATCAGGGCGGTCGCCTTGTCCTCCCAGCCGGCCCCGCGCATCTCCGCCAGCGACAGTTGCAGCAGCGTCGGCGCGCCTTCGCCGGGGGCCATGCACACCTCGCCGAAGGCGCGGGCCGCCCCCTCGCCGTCCGAGGTCTTGGCCGAGTAGACGATCTGCTTGATGAGGACATCCGGCCCGGCCTGGTGTTCCATCAGCACGGCCAGGGCGGTGCGGGCGTCCTTCAGTTCGCCGTCGGCCAGGCAGGCGTCGAACAGGATGGCGGCGGCGGGCGAGTAGCCGGGGTGAATCCGCAGGGCGTCGCGGAGGTCGCCCTTGCCCGCGTCGCGGTCGCCGGTCTGGAGGCGGGCGTCGCCGCGCAGGGTCAGCGGGACGGGGTGTCCCGGCCGCAGGTTGCACAGCTCGCCGGCCGCTTCCAGGTACGCCTCGGCCTTGCCGGTCTCGTTGTACCAGTCGGCCAACTGCTGCCAGCCCCAGTAGTATTCCGGGTCCACCGACACCAGCGCCTGCATGGTCGGGATGGCGGCGGCGTAGTTCCCCCGCCGGGCGTCCACCCACGCGGCGCGGCCTTGCAGGATCAGCGGCAGGTCGTCCATCAGCGGGGACGGGTGCGCGGCGGCCAGCGCCTCCTCGAAGCGGCCGACGTCCGCCAGCCGCTCGGCCTTCAGGTCGTAGGGTTCGGGGCTTTTCGGGTCGAGGGCGATGGCGGCGTCCAGCGCGGCCAGCGCCTCCGCCGTCTGCTCGAACTTGTACAGCGAGCGGGCCAGCTTCATGAACACGCGGGGGTCGCCGGCGCGGTCGGCGGCCAGGTCGCGGGCCAGCGCGATCATGGCGTCGGGCTTCTCCAGCCGCTCGCCCCAGTTGGCCACCGCGCCCCACGCCCAGTCGTAGCCGGGTTCGTGCCGGACGGCCTGCTCGGCGTGGAGCAGCGCCTCCTCGGAGCGGCCGCTGTCCCACAGCCGCTCGGCCAGGTAGCCGTGCGCGAGCGGGTCGAGCGGGGTGCGGGCGACGTTCCGCTCCAGCACCAGCGCGGCCTCGTCGTACTCGCCGCCGTCGGCCAGCGCGTCGGACAGCTCCTTCACCACGGCCGTCCACCCGGTCGCGCACGCCAGCGCCTTCCGCAGCGCCTCGATGCGGTCGTCGCCGCGATCCAACTGGCGGTACGCCTCGGCCAGATCGAGCCACAGCCGGGACAGCAGCGGGAACCGCTCGCACGCCTCGCGGCCGAGGGTGGCGGCCTCCTCGCTCCGCTGCATCATGATGAGCTGCTGCGTCACCAGCGACCACGCCTGCCACAGGTCGGGCCGGTCGTCGAGGAAGCCGTTCAGCTCGTCGTACAGCCGCTCCTGGTCCTCCGGGTCGTCGATCAGCGGCAGCGCCTGGTCGCGGTACGCCTGCAGCCCCTCGCCGTTGGTCGTCTGCTCGCGCAACTGCTCGGCGACGAACCGCAGCGCCGCCCGCTTCTCCTTCAGCCCCCGCGCCGTGCGGACGAGTTCGACGACGGCCAGCTCGTGGTCCACGTGCTTCGACAGGCCGGCGCGGAAGGCGGCGAGGGCGTCGTCGGTGCGGTCGGCCCGGCGGTGGACGTTCGCCAGCACGGCGAAGTACGACGGGTGGTCCGGCTCGCACGCGCCGGCGGCGTGGGCGGCGGCCAGCGCCTCCGGGTGCCGCTTGCGGTCGGCCAGGATGAGCGCCAGTTGCCGGTGCGCCCAGCCGTCCTGCGGGCAGAGCGCCACCAGCTCCTCGGCGGCCAGGATCGGGCCGTCGTCCGCGTCCCCGGACAGGAACTCGGCGCGGAGGCGGAGCGTCGGGTAGTGTTCGGGGTACCGCGTCCGCAGGTCGGCCAGGTGCGCGGCGGCCGCCGCCTTGCCGGACACGTCGGCGATCAGCCCGACCTCCAGCCGGCGGGCGTCCGGGTTCAGCGGGTCGGTCGCCAACAGTTCGCGGAGCAGGGCCAGCGCGGCGCGGAAGTCCGGCTTCATGCGGGCCACGCGGGTGGCGGTCTTCAGCCAGACCCCGACCAGCGAGATCGGCTTGGCGGCGGCGAGTTCGGCCTCGGCGGCGGCGAACTTGCCTTCCCCGGCCAGGGTCTCGGCCTTGAACAACCGCAGGTCGGCGAGCGAGCGGGTGGCCTCCTCGGTGCCGCCCGGGGCGGACAGCTTCTCGACGGCCTTGTCCAGCGCGGTGCGGGCGAAGTCGGGTTCGCCGCGCTCCAGCAGGGCGGCGTGCAGGGCGCGGACGGCGGCGGCCGACGGCGGGTCGGCCTTCGCCCGCCGCTGGAACGTTTTCACCGCCTCGGACAGTTGGTCCGTCGCCCGCGCCACGCGGAGGTAGGCTTCGGCGAACTGCTCCTCGCGGTCGTCCAGGCAGCAGGCGGCGCGGTGCAACTCCACCGACTCGTTGAACCGCTGCTGCTCCCACAGGTGTGCGGCCAGCAGGTAAAGTCCCGGCGCGGCGTGCGGCCGGAGGCGGAGGGAATGCCGGAGCAGGCGGTCGGCTTCGTCGGTCGCGCGGGGGTCGGGCAGCAGGGCCTGCGCCAGCGTCTGCATGACGATGGGGTCGGCGTCGGGGTGCGTGCCTTCCGTTCGCAGGAACGCCAGCCGGTCGTGGACGCGGCCGAGTTCGCGGAGCGCGTTCGCCTTCACCATCACGTAAGTCGGGTCGTGCGGGAAGTCGGCGATCAGCGCTTCGGCGGCGGCCAGCATCTTCACCGGATGCTGCGTCGCCCGCGCCCAGGCCAGCGCCCCCACCTTCGCCAGCCGGTGGCCGGGGTGGGCGGCGACCAACTCCGCCAGCGCCGCTTTCGCGTCGGCGAACTGGCGCTCCGCCAGCAGCGATTGGACGCGGTTCAGCCGGTCGTGCGGCTCGGCGTCGGGTAGTTCGATGCCGGCCAGTTTCCCCGCCAGAGTCGCGGGAACCGCGACCAGACACCGCGGCCCCGTCGAGCCGAACCGCTCGTGGGCGGCGTGCATCGGGGCCTCGGCCGGCTTGCGGTCCATGCCGTCCGCGAGGAACACCGTCTCCCGGATCGGGTCCGCGCCGATCACCAGTCGGGGTTGGCCGAACCCGGCTTCGACCAGCGTCACGAGGAACGGCAGGCCGGCGTCGATGAGCGCCACGGCGGCGGGCAGCGTGAGGGTGAACTCGCGCGTCACCCAGCCGGCGGCATCGAACCGTTTCCGCTCGGCCGCGTCCGGGATGCCGTCGGTCGGCGGGCCGGCGTCGGGGACGGCCGGCGGCACGGGGTGGCCGAGGAAGTTCCCCAGCAAGCGGTACACGTCCGGCGTGGCCGACGGCTCGCCGAGATTGACGGGCAGCAGCGTCCGCTTCGGGACGGTTTCACCGCGTCCGCTGGCGGCGTGCAGGTTCTCGGCGAAGGCGGCGTAAAACCGGTCGTCGCCCACGGCGCGGGCGTGGTCGGCGGCGGTACGCGCGTCGCCGAGCAGGTACGTCACGTCGGCCCGGCGGGCGACCACCCACTTGGTCACGTCCGCTTCCATCAGCGGGGACAGTTCGACGAACCGCTCGATGCACCGCTGGGCGTCGGCGGGGCGGCGGGCGTCGAGGTGCAGCGCGGCCAGCTGCGCGGCCACCATGCCGCTTTCCAGGTGTCCCATCGCCTCGGTCAAGAGCGCCGTCGCCTCGTCCTCGCGGCCGAGCCGCTGGAGCAGGTGCGAGACGGCCTGGACGCCGGGGCGGAACCACGCCTGCAACGCCATCGACCGGCGGGCCGAGGCGAGCGCGTCGTCGAGGCGGTCCTGGAGTTCCAGCGCGCTGGACCGCTCGACGTGGTGCCACGGCCGGTTCGGGGCCAGCTTCTCGGACTGTTCCAGACACCACTCGGCGCGGTCGAAGTCGCGGAAGCGGGCGGCGGTGAACCCGCGCAGGGCGAACCAGTCGGCCCGCAGTTCGGGCGCGGCGTCGCCCCAGTCGGTGTGCTGCCGCTGGAACCGCCAGCACGACAGCGGGCCGAACCGCTCCATGCGGTAGCGGGCCTGGTAGTAGACGCCTTCGAGGTGCGCCGGACTCTGGCGGAAGGTGAGCAGGTGCAACTGGCGGCCCAGCCGGGGCGCGCCGAGCTGGATGGCCAGCCGCCCGCCGATCAGCCGCGCCGTCGGGCCGGACCACTGGCGGAACGGACCGAACGTCGCCCCCAGTTCGTGCGCCGCCCGGTACTGCCCGGCGAGGTACAGCTGCTTGACACGGGCCACGTCGGCCGGCGCGATGTCGATCGGCGTGTTCGGATCCCGCGACACGGTACGTCCTGAGTGGGGTCTGGTGGGAGAAAACGGAACCGGGCGGTCACTCGGCGAGGGCGGCCAGTTGGCCCAGTTGCCCGAGCAGGTTGCCGAGTTGCCCGAGCCGCTGGCCGTACCGGTCGAGCAGGTCGGCGGCGGCGAACTCGTTGTCCAGCGCGTCCGGCTCGGCCAGCTTCTCGGTCAACTCGGCGAGCAGCGCGAGGTAGCTCTTCTCGACGGTCGGCAGCACCCGCTTGGCGTCGCCCGGCAGGGTCGGCAGGTCGGCCTCGTGCCGGCTGTAGATGGCCCGCCACCGCGCCCGCTCGTGCGGGCCGGCGTGCAGCGCGCGGGTGGCCGCCAACTGCTCCCGCTGGAGGTCCACCAGTTGCCGCAACAGGTCGGCCGTCTCCCCCGTCGGGGGCGGGGCCGGCAGGTGGAGGCCGGGCGACGTGACGATGATCGAGGAGGTCATAAGGCGGCTCGGAGTCCGGTGCCGCCATTATAGATATGTGGTCGTCGGGAAAAAAACGCGACGGGCCGACAACCGGGGGGATGGTTGGCGGCCCGTCGCGAGGCGGAGGTCCGGGGGGATGGACTTCCGCGGGGGGTTGGACCGGCTCCGTCCGAGGGGGATCGGGTGCGGCCGTCGGGGGGTTGACGGGTCGCGTGGGGCCGGCTGTCGTCATCGGCTGGGGAGTCGCTGGCGACGAAAGAAGACAAAGCAGCCCGCGTGCCAATCGCCGAATCCTCCGCTCGCCGGTCGGCGGATGACTCAAATTCCCCAAGGAAAATGCACTTTCCGCGACCCGCATGGCGTTGAAGTCTGTCCCGTTGCAGTTTTTACACGGTCGCGGGTTGTAAGTTCGACACGCCGCCCTTGCAATCCGTACAAACGGCCCTTTTTTGCAACCGGCACAACCCGTCGCCTCTCGAACAATCCTTCGCGCTCCGAGCGGGGTTTCTGTCAACCAGCCGTCCGCGCCGCGCCGATGGTACATCGACGAATCTGACCCGGAGTCCGGCCGCCATGCACGACCTGAACGTTCTCGCTCTCATCAAAGGGGAGGAGCGGTTCATCTTCGTGTACGACGACGACAGCCGGGACCGGGTGATCGACTCGGTGCGCGACAAGGCCGCCGATCCGTCGGTGTCGCTGAACTGGTTCGACGCGGCGGTCCTCACCGAGCGGGCGCGGCAACAAGCCCACACCGCCGACGCGAGCGACCGAATCCCCTCCAGGATGTGACGGGCGCAGGGCGGTTTCAGGTTTCCGCGTTTCAGGTTTCAAGACCGACACCGAGTTTTCTTCGGTGGTTTGGTCTTGGCTTGGAACTCGAAACTTGAAACTTGAAACATCCCCATCATCCCCCACACGCCCTTGACCCTCGAACAGACGCTGGCCGAATTCCTCTCCCACCTCGGGTTGGAACGCCAGACTTCGCCGTACACGGTGAAGTCCTACCGCGAGGACTTGACGCAGGCGCTGGCGTTCCTCCGCGACCACGTCAAGACGCCGGCCGTCGAGCCGCGCGACTGGACGACCCGCGCCCTCCGCGCGTTCGTGGCGTTCCTCCACGAGAAGAAGTACGCCAAGGCGACCGTCGCGCGGCGGCTGGCGGCGGTGCGGACGTTCGGCAAGTTCCTCTGTCGCCAGGGGGTGCTGGCGACGAACCCGGCCGACGCGCTGCGCGGCCCCCGGCCGGACAGGAAGCTGCCGCACTTCCTGACGACCGGCGACATCGGCAAGCTTCTCTCCGCGCCTTCGACCCACACGAAACTCGGCCGGCGCGATCACGCCCTTCTTGAGGTGCTGTATTCCGCCGGGTTGCGCGTCTCGGAGTTGTGCGGGCTGAACACCGACGACCTGGACCTGCCCGACGGCATCTGCACCGTGCGCGGGAAGGGCAAGAAGGAACGGCTCGCGCTGCTGGGCGATCAGGCCGTCGCCGCACTCCGCACTTGGCTGGCGGATCGGGCCGACGTGCTGAGCGGGTCGAACAAGGCGACCTCGGCGGTGTTTCTGAACAAGCTCGGCGGCCGGCTGACGACTCGCAGCGTCGGCCGGATGCTGATCAAGTACCTGCGGAAGGCGGGCCTCGACCCCCGCACCACCCCGCACACGCTCCGGCACAGTTTCGCCACGCACCTGCTCGACAACGGCGCGGACATCCGCGGGGTGCAGGAGCTGCTCGGCCACAAGAGCCTGACGACGACCCAGGTGTACACCCACGTCACGACGGCGCGGCTCCAGAAGAGCTACCACAAGGCCCACCCGCGGGCTTGACAAGTTCCAGGTTCCAAGTTGAAGAGGAGTTCGGGCAGGACCGAGCCGTGGGAGCAGCTGCCGCAGGTTCCCCGGCTGAAAACTTGGAACCTGGAACTTGGAACTTGGAACTGAAGAAACGCCACGGATCGGGCCACTTCCCGCACGGATGGGCGGCAGTTTCCCCCCTCTTCGAGACTCGACCATGAGTCGGACTCGCGCGTCGCGCCACCTCGCCGGCCTCGCCCTGGCGGTCGCGGTCCTCTCGCCGGCCGCCGCCGCCGACCCCGTCCGGTGGCGGACGGACTACGCCGCCGCCCGCAAGGAGTCGGCCGAGACGAAGCGGCCGCTGCTCATCGTGGTGGGCACGACGAACTGCGTCTACTGCCTGAAGATGGAGGCGGGCACGTTCGCCGAAGCGGAATCGGCGAAGCTGATCGGCGAGCGGTTCATCCCGGTGAAGTTGGACGCCGCCACCGACGCCGAGTTCGTGCGCGGCATGAGGATCACGCTGTTCCCCACCACCGTGATCGCCGGGCCGGACGGCAAAGTGTACGCTTTCCTGGCGGGTTACCTGGAGGGCGGCCCGTTCCGGGACAACTCGAACAAGGCGCTCGCCCTTCTGCCGGGCGCTCCCGCCAAGGAAACGACCCTGGTGGCGAAGCCGGCACCGGCCGCCGCGCCGACGGTCGCCTCGATGCCGTCCGCAACGGAGCGGTTGACGGCCGTGAAAACGGCGTACCAGTCGGAGAAGTTCGGCGAGGCGATGGAGCGCTGCCAGGCGCTGATCGCGGCGCACCCGGACACCGCCGAAAGCCGGGAGGCGGCGCTGTACGTCGTCCGCATCAAGAGCGACGCGGACAAGCTGACCGGCGCGACGGCCGAACTGGACGAGCGGACGGCGAACGCCTACCTCGCACTGGCCGACGCCTGGGTGAGGCAGGGCAACCCGAAGGAAGCCGCCGCGTGCTACGCCAAGGCCGCCCGCGCCGCCCCGACCGCCAAGGCCGCCGAGGTCGCCCAGCAGAAGCTGGCCGCGCTGCCCAAGGAGTGAACGAACGAAGAAGTTCCCAGGCCTTACGGCCTGGGCTGGTGGAACCGGCCCTTCAGGCCGGAAAACCAAGAACGCAACGCAGCACCCAACGGGGAGAGGTGGAAGACGACGAGCGCGTCCGGCCCCGCCGAATGGGCACCGCCTCCCGCTTCGCGTATCAAGTTCCCGGCGTGACTGCCCGCCCTGTCCCCGCGATTGAGGTACGCCCCGTGATCCGCTGCCTGTTCATTCTCCTGGCCGTCGCGGCGGGCGGCACGACGTTCGCCGCCGAGAAACCGCCGAACGTCGTCGTCATCTTGTCCGACGACATGGGGTTCTCGGACCTCGGCTGCTACGGCGGCGAGATCGCCACGCCGGCGCTGGACGCGCTCGCCGCCGGCGGGGTGCGGTTCGCGCAGTTCTACAACACCGCCCGCTGCTGCCCGACCCGCGCCAGCCTGCTGACGGGCTTGTACCCGCATCAGGCCGGCGTCGGGCACATGATGGACGACAAGGGCGCGGCGTTCCCCGGCTATCGCGGCAACCTGAACGCGAGCTGCCGCACCATCGCCGAGGTGCTGAAGCCGGCCGGCTACCGGAACTACGCGCTGGGGAAATGGCACGTCACCCGCTTCGCCGGCAAGGACGGGCCGAAGGACAACTGGCCGCTCGGCCGCGGGTTCGACCGCTACTACGGCACCATTCACGGGGCCGGCAGCTACTTCGACCCGTCGTCGCTGGTCCGCGACGACACCATGATTTCGCCCTACGCCGACAAGGACTACAAGCCCGAAACGTACTACTACACCGACGCCATTTCGGACCACGCGGTGCGGTTCGTCGGCGACCACGCCAAGGACCACGCGGCGAAGCCGTTCTTCCTCTACATGGCGTACACCGCCGCGCACTGGCCCATGCACGCGCTGCCGGCGGACATCGAAAAGTATGCGGGCAAGTACGCCGCCGGGTACGAGCCGATCCGCAAGGCGCGGTTCGAGAAGGCGGCGAAGTTGGGCCTCATCGATCCGAAGCAGGGGATGAGTCCGCAGGCCGGCGACTGGGACAAAGTGGCCGACAAGAAGTGGGAGGCGGCGGGGATGGAAGTGTACGCCGCGATGGTGGACCGCATGGACCAGGGCATCGGCAAGTTGGTCGGGGAGTTGAAGCGCACCGGCCAGTTCGAGAACACGCTGATCCTGTTCCTGCAAGACAACGGCGGCTGCGCCGAACCGCAGGGCCGCGCCGGGAACAAGGACCACCCGAACATCGACCGGCCGGAGAAGCCGACGTTCCCGGTCATGAAGCCGGAGGAGTTCGCCACCGCCGGCAGCGTGCCGATGCAGACCCGCGACGGGTTCCCGGTGCGGATGGGGCCGAAGGTGATGCCCGGCGCGGCCGACACTTACGTCGCCTACGGCCGCGGCTGGGCGAACGTGTCGAACACCCCGTTCCGCGAGTACAAGCACTGGGTCCACGAGGGCGGGATCAGCACGCCGCTCGTCGCCCACTGGCCGAAGGGCATCGCCGCGAAGGGCGAACTGCGGACGCAGCCCGGCCACCTGATCGACATCGCCGCGACGTGCGTGGACCTTTCCGGCGCGCCGTACCCGAAGGACGCGACACCACTGGAAGGGAAGAGCCTGGCCCCGGCGTTCGCCGACAAGCCGCTGGACCGCGACGCGATCTTCTGGGAACACGAGGGCAACCGGGCCGTCCGCGCCGGCGACTGGAAACTCGTCGGCAAGCACGGCGGCGCGTGGGAACTGTACGACCTCTCGAAGGACCGCGTCGAGGCGACCGACCTCGCCGCGAAGGTGCCGGAGAAGGTGAAGGAACTGACCGCGAAGTACGACGCCTGGGCGAAACGGGCGCACGTCGCGCCGTGGCCCGTGAACCCGAAGAAGAAGTGACCCATGCCCGTAGCAGCTCAAAAAAGCAGTCTGAAAGCAGGATTCACCACAGAGGGCACGAGAGGGCGCGGAGAAAAGACAGTGTTGAGAAGA
>JAYUFU010000209.1:0-5932 GCA_043738505.1 Fimbriiglobus sp.
ACCCGTACTCCTGGCCCGGATCGAGCAGCCGAACAGCAATCGGCTCGAGGGCTACCGCGCGGACGGCGGCTACGCCACCTTCGAACGCGCCCTCAAGGATCTCAAGCCCGAACAGGTCGTCGCTCAGGTTAAGGATTCGGGCCTTCGCGGTCGCGGCGGCGCGGGCTTCCCGTGCGGCCTGAAGTGGACCTTCCTCCCGAAGGATCATCCGGGCCCGATCTACCTCTGCGTCAACGCCGATGAATCGGAGCCGTGTACGTACAACAACCGCATCTTGATGGAGAAGGATCCGCATCAAGTGCTCGAAGGCGTGATGCTCGCCTGCTACGCCATTAAATCCGCGAAGGCGTTCTTCTACATTCGCTACGAGTACGGCGACGCCTACCGTTCCTTGAACCAGGCAATCGAGGAGCTTTATGCCGCGGGTCGTCTCGGTTCTAACATTCTCGGCAGCGGGTTCAATCTGGACATCGTGCTGCACCGCGGGGCCGGGGCGTACATCTGCGGCGAAGAGACCGGCCTGATCGAGAGCCTCGAAGGCAAGCGGGCGTGGCCGCGGATCAAGCCGCCGTTCCCGGCCATCGAAGGCGCGTTCCGCAAGCCGACCATCGTGAACAACGTGGAGACGCTGGCGTGCGTCACGCAGATCGTGCGGCGGGGCATCGACTGGTTCAAGAGCATGGGCATCGCCCCCGACCCGAAGAACCCCCGCGACGCCGGCAGCTTCGGGCCGAAGCTGTACACCCTAGCCGGGCACGTCAACAACCCGGTGTGCGTCGAGGTGCCGATGGGCATCACCTGCCGGGATTTGGTCGAGAAGCACGGCGGCGGGGTGGCGAACGGCCGCACCGCGAAGGCCGTCAACCCCGGCGGGTTGAGCATGGGATTCATCGACTGCGCCGCCCCGCTGAAGGGCGAGGACGGCAAGACCGAATACGATATCCCCCTGGACTTCAACGGCCCCGGCAAAGTCGGCTGCCTCGGCCTGGGCACCGCCGCCATCACGGTCGTCGATGACCGCACGAGCATGGTGGACGTGCTGCACAACGTCTGCCAGTTCTTCAGCCACGAGAGCTGCGGGCAATGCACCCCCTGCCGCGAGGGCACCGGGTGGATGCTGAAGATCACGGATCGGCTGCGGCGCGGCTTCGGTCGGCGGGAAGATTTGGACGTGCTGGTGGACGTGGCCGACCGCATCGGCATCATGCCGGGGACGACCATCTGCGGGCTGGCGGACGGGGCCGGGTGGCCGGTGAAGACGGCCATCCGCAAGTTCCGCGCGGAGTTCGAGGCGGCCATCAAGACCGGGGTGAAGAGCCAGTACGCGAAGTCGTTGGCGCTGGCGCACTGACCAAGTGGGTTGTGTTAGCCCGCCGCGCCGGCAAGGGGCAGACCGCCGAGGTTGCTGGCCCCTTGCCGACGCGGCGGGCGAACAAAGACACTCGGAGAACGAACCGATGCGAACGCTTCTGCTGATGCTCGGCGCGTCTTGCCTCCTGACCGGGTGCGGCCGCAAGGCTCCACCCGCCGCGCCGGTCGCGGAGAACCAGAAGCCGGCGGACGAGTGGGCGCGGCCGCGACTCCCCGTGCAGCCGAAGGACGACGCGGCGAAGCCCGACGTGGTGGCGGACTTCGGCGGCCCGCCGAAGCAAGTCCTCCCGCCGGTCGAGTTCTCCCCGCCGCGCCACGAGGAGCCGAAGCGGCCGCAGCCGAAACCGCCAGCGGAGGAAGAGGAAGAGCCGGTCGTTCCGCCGAGGAAGCCCGCCCCGCCGAAGGAGACCCTGCCGCCGCAGCGCGTCATCGAGCAGGAACCGCAGACGGTGCGACCCGCGCCGCGGCCGACGCAACCGGTGCCCGTGGCGCGGAAGCCGGTCGCCGAGCAGGACATGAAGGACATCCACCTGTTCGTGGACAACAACTCGCTGGCGAGCGGACAGATGCCAGCCCCCGCGCTGACCTTCGCCGCCCTGGGCGCGGCCGGGTCGCCGGCGGCGAAGCTGGTGGCCTCCGGCGACATCGTCCTGACGAACGCGCGGCAGCGGGAGAGCTGCTGGGCCTTCCAGAAAGGCGCGGCGACGGACGGCGGTTGGATCGTGACCAGCAGCGGGGCGGAACAGGTGGACGCCGCGACGGCGAAGAAATGGCTCGGTGCCCGATAACCCTGTAGTCTGTTCGCTCCGCGAGCGGGTCTTGCCTACCCTTGAAAGACCGCTCGCCGAGCGAGCAGACCACGAGCCAAACCAAGTCTGAGGAGGACGGCCGATGCGAACGCTCATTCTCGTGCTGATGCTCGGAACCCTACTGACCGGGTGCGGGAAGAAGCCGAAGGAGGAAGCGAAAGCGCCGCCGGCGTCCGGCGGGGGCGACGACGGGTTCATGGTCGTGGACGGCGGCCGCGTGGCCAGCGGCGGTGGCGGGCAACCCAACCCGCAACCGCAGCAGCCGGTGGACAACCGCAACACCAACTTTCGCCCCGGCTCGCCGGTGCTGGGCAACGTGTACCGCGCCGGCAAGCGACTCGGGCTGCTGGCCGAAATGGGCGACATTGGCAAGCAGATCAGCATCACGGTCCAGATCGACGACCGCATGCCGACTGCCGCCGAGATCACCGCCGACATCCGAACGAGTTCGGCGAAACTCGGCGCGATTCTCGCCGACGGCACTGTCATCCTGACGAACACGACGGACAAGGGCGGCCTGTGGGCTTACGAGATCGACTCCGACAAGGCCGGCGGGATCGCGCTCGTCGGCGGGATCGCCTCTCGGAAGACGGCCGAGGAGATTTCCGCCCTGCTTGGCAAGAAGTGACCGACTCACACCCCCGGAACGGGTTCGCCCATATGCCCACCGTTTTCGTGAACGACAAGCCGGTCGAGATCGGCACCCGCAAGCTGAACTGCGTGCAGGTCGCCGAACTCGCCGGCGTGCTGGTGCCGCACTACTGCTATCACCCCGGCCTGTCCGTGGTGGCGAGCTGCCGCATGTGCCTCGTCGAGATGGGCGACCTGAAGGACGGCAAAGTCACGATGGCGCCGAAGGTGTTCCCCGGCTGCCAGACGCCGGTGAAGGACGGCACCGTCATCGTCACCGGCGAGTACGCCAAGCGGGACCAGGCGATTCCGGCTCTTCCATATGACCCGGTCTACAAGCCCGGCGACCGCGCCCAGAAGACGCAGGCCGACACGCTCGAAGGGCTGCTGCTCAATCACCCGCTCGATTGCCCCGTGTGCGACAAGGCCGGTGAGTGCAAGCTGCAAGATTACAGCTACCAGTTCGGCCGCAGCGAAAGCCGCATGGTGGACGACAAGAACCGGCCCGACAACAAGCCGGAACTGAGTAGCAAGATCACGCTGTTTACCGACCGCTGCATCATGTGTACGCGGTGCGTGCGGTTCACGCGGGAAATCTCCGGCACCGCCGAGTTGCAAGTGGTCGGCCGCGGCCACCACGAGGAGATCGCCGTGTTCCCCGGCTACCCGCTAGAGAACAAGCTGGCCGGCAACGTCATCGACCTGTGCCCGGTCGGGGCGCTGGGCAGCAAGGACTTCCTGTATACGCAGCGGGTGTGGTATCTGAAGACGACGGACAACGTGTGCCCCGGTTGCAGCACCGGTTGCAGCATCCACACCGACGCCAACAAGGACATCGTGTACCGCCTCCGCGCCCGCCAGAACATGGACGCGCAAGGCTACTTCATGTGCGACGAGGGCCGCTGGGGCTACCACTACACGCACTCCCCCGACCGCATCGTCCGACCGCTCGCCGGCGGCAAACCGACCTCGCAGCAAGACCTGTCGTTGAAGCTGAAGAAGGCTCTGGAGGACGCGCTGCTCGTCTCGGCGAAGAAGGCCGTGGTCGTGCTGTCGCCGTTCCTCACGGTGGAAGAGGCGTTCGCCCTCGGCACCGCCGCGAAGAAGCTGCACAAGGACATCCGCCTCGTGATGGGGCCGGTGCCGGTGGTGGGCGAGGACGACAGCTACCCGAAGGACGCGAAGGGGAACGCCGTCGCGCCGGTCAAGTTCACCATCCGCGCCGAGAAGTGCCCGAACCGCGCCGGCGTCGAGGCCGTGCTGACCAAGCTGCAAGGGTCGGTCATTCCCTACGCGATGGTGGCGAACGAACCGCTCGACGTGCTGGCCTTCTTCGGCGGCTACCCGACCCCGGCGTGGGTGGATGCCGCGATCCCGCCGAACTGGGCCGCGCCGAAACTGCTGGTCGTGCAAGACCTGTTCGCGTCGAAGTTGACCGCCGCCGCGACGTTCGTGCTGCCTGCTACCGCCGGCTTCGAGAAGGACGGGACGTATGTGAACCACGCTGGCTTGGCCCAGCCGTTCGCGCGGGCCGTGAAGCCGCCGGCCGAGGTGCGAACCGAGTTGCAGATCGCCTTCGACTTGAGCGGCACGAAAGGTCTGGCGACCGCCGCCGTCGTGCGGAAGCAGTTGGCGAAGGAACTGCCGCAGTTCGCGTCGCTGGCCGAGGCGAAGCCGACGACCACCGGCAAGCGGGTGGAGTTGGCGACGGTGTAGCTTCTTCGCACCGGAGGTGCGGGTGACGGTAGCCAGGGGTGACTGAGCGGAGCGAAGGAACCCCTGGTCGCGTTGCGAAATGGGAATGAGTCCCGGAGGGACGACGGAATCCGCCGCCCCTCCGGGGCGGAGATGGACATCGGTCTGGACACCAGGGGTTTCACCTCTGGCTACAGGCAACCACGCCTCCGGCGTGAAGAACCGGCAAGAGACTCGCGACAGGAATTCGACTCCATGCCCACCTTCGACTGGCTCACGACCCTCCTGATCATCGCCGGCGTCATCGCCGTGGTGATGCCGACGGTCGGCTACCTCACGCTCGGCGAGCGGAAGGTGTCGGCGTGGATTCAGGACCGCATCGGGCCGAACCGCGTCGGGCCGCTGGGCCTCTTGCAACCGCTCGCGGACGGCGGCAAGTTCTTCCTCAAGGAAGCGCCGATCCCGAAGAACGTGGACAAGATCTTCTACCTGCTCGCGCCGGCCGTGGCGATGGCAGTGGCGTTATGTGCGCTGGCCGTCGTGCCGTGGGGCGGGGCCACCCCGCCGCCCGCCCCGGTGAGGGTGGACATCTCGCGAGTGAACGAGACCGCGATGGACGAGTTCAACTCCAAACAGGCCGAGTACGCCGCGCAGTTCCAGAGCGTCATCGCGCCGGGGCTGGATGTCGGCGTCCTGTACGTGTTCGCGCTGGGCAGCCTGGCCGTGTACGCGGTCATCCTCGGCGGCTACTCGTCGAACAACAAGTACTCGCTGCTCGGCTCGCTGCGGTCGTCGGCGCAGATCATCAGCTACGAAATCCCGCTCGCCATGAGCGTGGTCGGGGTGATCCTGTTCGTCGGGTCGATGAACATCGAAGCCATCGTGACGTACCAAGCAACGCACGGCTGGTTCGTCGCCTTCCAGCCGCTGGCGTTCCTGCTGTTCATGACCAGCGTGTACGCCGAGTGCAACCGCCTGCCGTTCGACCTGCCCGAGTCCGAACAGGAACTGGTGGGCGGCTACCTGACCGAGTACGGCAGCCTGAACTTCGGCATGTTCATGCTCGGCGAATACACGCACATGATCACCACCAGCCTGCTCATGAGCCTGCTGTTCTTCGGCGGCTGGTCGTGCTTCGGGCTGGAAGATTCCTTCGCCGATCCGCTGTGGGCGTTCGTGCTGAAGGCCGGCATCCTGGCCGCGAAGATGTTCTTCTTCCTCTTCCTGTACCTCGTCATCCGCTGGACGATCCCGCGGTTCCGGTTCGACCAACTGATGGCGCTGGCGTGGAAGGTGATGATCCCGCTGTCCATCCTGCACCTGCTGGCGGCCATGCTGGTGCTGGAGTTCAAGGCCCCGACGTGGGCGCTGAGCGTGGCGTCGGTCGGGCTGTTCGTGGCGGCCGGCGTCATCGCCGTCGCCACGAA
>JAYUFU010000210.1:0-5918 GCA_043738505.1 Fimbriiglobus sp.
GCCAAGATCGCCGAGAAATCAGAGATCGGGCCTTCTCTGTTTTCTCGGCGATCTTGGCGTCCTGGCGGTTCAACTCCGGATTGTGTCGGAATGCCACTCCCTAGCGGTCGCGGCTCGCACGATTCGGTTCGGCTCACGGCGGGCTGATGCGGCCGAGGGCGTCGGCGGTCGCCTTGCGGATGTCCTTTTCCGGGTCGGCGAGGAGCGGTTCGAGGGCCGGCGCGGCAGACCCTGCGGTCGGGCCGAGTTTGCCCAGCGCCCGCACCGCTTGCAGGCGGATGGCATCGTCCGGGTCGCGCAAATCCAGCACCAAGGCCTGGAGCAACTCCTTCGACGGCTTGGCGTTCGGCTGAATCTGCCGCAGGGCGGCGATGACCGCGCGGCGGACGTCGCCGTCCAGGTCGGCGAGGGCGACGGTCAGATCGGGCAGGGCCGACGCCGCGCCCGCCCGGTAGCCGCCGAGCGCCTTCGCGGCGCGGAGGCGGAGGCTGGCGTCGGCGCTGGACAGCTGCTCGACCAGCCCGGCCACGTCGCGGTCGTCGCCGGCGGACAGGATGGCGGCGGTCGTCTTCTTGATGGCGATGTCGAGGTCGATGTTCCGGTCGGTGGCACGGACGAGGACCGGCAGGGCCGGGCGGGCGGCGGGACCGATTAGGCCGAGCGCGTCGATGACGGCTTCTTGCAGGGTGGCGAACTCGGCCCCCCGCAGCCGGTCCAGTTGCTGCATGAGTTGCGGCACGGCGGCGCTCGCCTTCGGCCCCATCCGGGCCAGCGCCCGCGCCGCCTCGGTCCGCGGCCGCTCGGTCAGGCGGGTGTCGCGGACCACGGCCGCCAGTTGCCGGGCGAGCAGGTCGTCCGCCTCGTCCGCGCGGGCGGGCGGGGTGACGGCGACGGCCGCGAGGAGTGCCAAAACGAAGGCGCGCATGGGTCGGGTCTCGGCCACCGGGGAAACGGGTTCCGCTTCTCTTCGGCAAATCCTTCCCCCGCCTCGTCGATGATGTCGGCGAACCCCATCTTGCCCCGCCTCCGGGTACACTGTATACGCCGGCGGTGAGGAATATACCGGACCTGGGGGCAGCCATGCGACCGTTCTTCCTGCGGCTGGCGGTGGTCGGCGGACTGTTGGCGGCGACGGCGGCGGTCGCGCAACCCCCGGCGGGGCGGGTGCCGGCGGCCGACGCCAAGAAGGTCAAGGACGACCTGGAAGCCCTGCTCAAGGACCGCGAGAAGTCCAGCAAGGACGCGGACGCGGCGGGCGCGACGGATCGGGACCGACTCCGGTCGGACCTGCTGAAGCGGCTCGGCGAACTCGGCAACCGGTCGGTCGCGCCGCCGCCGGAGGTGTCGCCGAAGCCGAAAGAGGTGCCGCCCGCGAAGGGGCCGAAGGGCGAGCCGAAGCCGGACCCGGTGGCCGACGGGACGGTGCCGCTCGACCCGCTGCGGGGGGCGCAGAACCTGTTCAAGGCGAACCAGTACGAAGCGGCCTACCGGACGCTGGCGATGCAGAAACCGGACACCCTGTCGCCCGACGACCGGACGTTCGCCCAGTACCTTTCGGCATGCTGTTTGCGGCGCATGGGCAAGCTGCCGGAGGCGGCCACCGTGTACCGCGAGATCGCGGACGGTAAGCAGGACGAGTTCCTCACCGAATGCTCCCTCTGGCAGCTCGGCGAGATCCGCCGAACGCAGGAACTTGAGGGTCAACTCGAACAATTGAGACCGAAACGCAAGGCGAAGTAAAAAAGCGTCGAATTCCCCTTCACTCTTCCACCCCGGCGGCGTTTCCCGTGTTAGAAGAACTGTCGTCGGCGATGAACCAACTCGGCCGGCTGGCCGAGTTGGTGGCCGCGCGGCTGTCGCGGGGAGACTCGGCGGCCGACTGGTTGCCGCAGTTGACCGAACACGCCCGCCGCGTTCGGGTGATCTTCGCCGCCGCCGACGCCGACACCCGCGACGCCCTGCGGGATCGCCTGGCCGAGACGGCCGAAGTGGTCCGCCTCGCCGCCACCTGCGGGGACGAGTGGCTGTCCGCCCACCGGTCGGCGGTGGCCGCCGACCGGTGCGCCGCCCGCCTCCGCCGCGCGTACGGCCTGGACGCCGAACTCCTTCCTTCACCATAAGAACGGACGCCATCCCTCATGGCCGCCACCGCGCTCAACTTCCTGACGGCCGCACTCGCCCAAACGGGTGCGACCGCCGACGCGACGGCGAGCGGAACTGCCGGTCAAACCGTCGCCGGGCTGTTCCAGTCGGTCCTCGCCAGCGCCGTCACCCAGGCGACCGCCGCCACCGCCGCGCAAGTGCCCGCCGCCGCCGCGACCACGAGTTCGCCGGGAACCGGCAAGACCGACCCCCTCGCGCAGCTCCTGGGGCTGCTGGAGAACGCGACCGAGGCCGACACCAAAGACGCCGAGAAGAAGTCGGCCGTCAACTCGGAGCTGCTGTCGCAATTGCTCGCCGCACTTGGGGTCAATGCCCCGCAACTCGCGGCGGTCCCGGCGACCCCGACTCCGGCCGACACCCAACTCCCGACCGTCGCCGTTCAAACGACCACCGTCACCGCCCAGTTGGCCACGCTCACGGTCACGAGTCAAACCGCCGCGCCGGCGCTGACGGCGAACCCGACCCGAACCGGCACGTCCGCTACTCCGGTGTCCGTCTCGCCGTTGCCCCTCCCCACGACCGCGACCGTCGCCCCGACGACGGTGCCGCAGCCGGCGGACCAACTCGAGACCGCGACCGTCGTTGCCCCGCAGACCGCGACCGTCGCCGACGCCAACCGGTCGGCCGGTCGCGCGCCGGTCGTCGTGCTGCAAACGCCGATCGCCGTCGGCCCCGGCTTCCAACTCCCGCCGGCGGTCGTTCCCGTCGGGGCCGATGTCCAGCCGCCGGTGAACGAGCCGACGGCGGTCAAGGGGCTGCCCCCGGTCGCGCCCGGCGTCCGCGATACCGTGACCGGGAACTTGCCGACCGACCCCGTGCCGACCGAGGTGGCCGCGACCGCCGTCACCCGGCCGGTGCCCGTGGCGTTCGCCGTCCCGGTCGAAGCCGCGAAACCGTCTGCCAGTCCCACGCCGGCCGTCCCCACCCCGACGAGCGGTGCGACCCCGCCCGCCGTCGTTGCGACGCCGACCTCCGCCACGCTTCAACCGACCGACGCCACGCCGCGGCAGGTCGCCCCCGCACCGCAGCGGCCCGACCTCGCCGCGCGGGTGCCGGCCGTCACCGCCCCCGTCCGGCCCGTCGCCCCGGACATCGCCATCACCGCGGCTCAACCGGTCGATCTGTCCGCCGGGCGGATCGATTTCGGCCGGATCGCCGGGCTGTCCGGGTTCCCCACTCCGCCGCTGCTGCCGGCCGACGACGCGAGCGCGGCGGATCGCGGAACGGTCGTGGCGGTCGGAGCGGCCCCGTTCGCCTTCGCCCCCGGTCGGACGGCGGCACCCACCGAGACGCCCGCCGTTGCCAGTACCCCGCCGCTTCCCGTGGCGGATCAGTTGTCCGGCCCGATCTCGGCGCATCTCCTGGCCCGCCCATCCGCGGGTGAGACCGAATTGCAGATTCGACTGGACCCGCCGGAGCTGGGCACGGTGAAACTCAAGATCGTCTCAACCAACGGAGACGTGCGGGCCGAACTGCACGTGAGTAGCGAGGCCGTGCGGCGGGTGGTGGAGAGCCAGTTGCCGGAACTCCGCCAGAAGCTGGACGACGCCGGGGTGAAGGTGGAGCGGTTCGTCGTGACCGCCGACCCGAACGGCGGCACCGCCCGCGACGACCGGAACGACCGCTGGCGGGAGCCGGTCCCCGCGGACCCGCCCGTGCCCGCCGTCCGCCCCCGCCGGACGGGCGCGACCCCGTCCGCCACCGGCCGGATCGACGTGAGCGTCTGATACGACCCGACCGCCCCCTCCGTTCCGAAGGAGTTCGAACGATGGCGACCGCGACTACGGCGCTCACCGGCGCGAGCCAGGACCAGTTCCTGCAACTGCTGGTGGCCCAGCTCCAGAACCAAGACCCGCTGTCGCCGACCGACAGCACGACGTTCATCAGCCAGTTGGCGACGTTTTCGCAGCTCCAGGAGACGCAGAAGCAGTCGGCCAGCTTCGCCCAGATGCTCAAGCTCCAGCAGTTGACCCAGGGCACCTCGCTCATCGGCAAGACGGTCGAGTACACGCCGACCAACGGGGCCGCCGCCGCCGGCCAGGTGTCGGCCGTGGCCGTGCAGAACGGCAACGTGGTGCTGGCCGTCGGCAACGCGACCGTGCCGCTCGACCAAGTGACCCTCGTGACCGCCTGACCCCGCACCGGGGCAGTTTCAAGATTCAAGTTGCAGAGTTTCAGGAAGGAACACACCGCTCGCGGTCGATCCGTCCTCATTGGGAAGGCCACTCTTCCCTCCGCTTGAAACCGTGCAACTTGAAACCTGAATCGCCCCCGCCCCCCAGTCCGCCCGCACTCGTTCGCACCCCGAGTCTTCACCCCGAGGTTCATCCGTGGGAATCACCGCCCTGTTCACCGGCGCGACCGGCCTGCAAGCCAACTCCACCGCGCTCGACGTGGTGGGGAACAACCTGGCGAACCTGAACACCGTCGGCTACAAGAGCCAGCGGACGCTGTTCCAGGACGCCGTCTACCAGGCGCTCAGCCCCGGCTCGCCCGGCACCGCCAACTCCGGCGGCACCAACCCGACGCAGGTCGGCTTCGGGGTGACGGTCGGGCAGATCGGCACCCAGTTCCAGCAGGGGGTGGTGACGCCGACCGGCCGGTCGCTGGACGCCGCCATCCAGGGGGCCGGGTACTTCGTGCTGAACAACGGCAACCGCACGCAGTTCACGCGGGCCGGGTCGTTCGACATCGACGCCAACGGCTTCCTGGTCGATCCGGCCACCGGCTACCTGGTGCAGCGGAACGGGCTGGTCGGCGACCCGACCCCGACCCAGCCGGGGTTCCAGGTGCCCGGCGACACCCGCATCAAGGTGCCGTTCGGGGCCGGCTCGCCCGGCGTCCCGACGACGACCGTGAACTTCCAGGGGAACATCAGCTCGACCCTGCAGGTCGGCCAGAACCGCACCACCGCCATGCAGGTGTTCGACAGCCTGAGCGCCTCCCAGACGCTCACCCTCACCTTCACCAAGACGGCGGCCAACACGTACAGCGTGGCGGCCAGCGTGCCGAACGCCGCCGTCACCCTGTCGTCCGCCACCGTCACGTTCGACAACTCCGGCGTGCTGCTCAACCCGGCGTCGATCACGGCCAACGTGTCCGGCCTGCCGGGCACCAACCCGCAGAACATCGTCCTGTCCTTCGGCACCGTCGGCCAGGCGACCGGGGTGACGCAGTTCGGCGGCGTATCGACGGTGGCCGCCGTCACCCAGGACGGGCTGGCGTCCGGCGTGCTCACGTCGGTGGCCATCGACAACAACGGCAACCTGCAAGGGCAGTTCAGCAACGGCCGCACCGTCGCCCTGGCGCAGCTGGCCATCGCCGGGTTCAACAACGAGGGCGGCCTGCTCCGCACCGGGCAGAACTACTTCAGCACCGGCCCGGCGTCCGGCGAGGCGATCGTCGGCGTCGCGCGGGAGGGCGGCCGCGGCGGCATCCAGGGGGCGTCGCTGGAAGGGTCGAACGTGGACGTGGCCATCGAGTTCTCCCGCCTCATCATCGCCCAGCGGGGGTTCCAGGTGAACGCCCGCACGGTGACGGCGGCGAACGAGACGCTGCAAGAGCTGGCCAACATCATCCGCTAATCGGGCCGACGGCGGCCGCGATCTCGGCGAACCCGGCCCGCCGGGGCCGTGGGTGGCTTGGCAAAGTCCAAGTCCCACGGCCCCGGCGGGCAAAACTTTCGGGCACGCGGAGCGCGCCGGGAACCGCAACCACACGACGTAGCCTGACTCTCCCGAGTCGGGCCGAGCCAC
>JAYUFU010000211.1:0-5910 GCA_043738505.1 Fimbriiglobus sp.
GAACTTCTTCGACCACACGGGGATGCGGTGGCCCCACCAGAGTTGCCGGCTGATGCACCAGTCGCGCTTCTCGCCGAGCCAGTCGAGGTACGTCTTGGCGTAGCGTTCGGGGAAGAACTTCACCCGCCCGCTGGTCACGGCGTCCATCGCCAGTTGCGCCAGCCCCGATTTGCCGTCGTCGCGGTCCGCCATCTTCACGAACCACTGGTCGCTCAGGAACGGTTCGATGGGCGTCTTGCTGCGGTCGGAGTACGGCAGCGGGATGTCGCGGTCCTGCTTGTCCACGAACTGGCCGAGTTCCTCCATCTTCGCCACCACCGCCTCGCGGGCTTTCGCCCGGTCGAGGCCGCTGTACTCGCCGAACCCGGCCGCGATGGTACCGTCGGGGTTCAGGATGTTGATGATGCCGATGTGCGGGTTGCGCTGCCAGCAGGCGTAGTCGTTCGGGTCGTGCGCGGGCGTCACCTTCACGCACCCGGTGCCGAGTTCCGGGTCGGCGAGCTGTCCGTCCGCGATGATCGGAATCTCGCGGCCGGTGTGCGGTTGCAACACCATGTTGCCGATGAGATGCCCGTATCGAAGGTCGTCCGGATGCACGCACAGCGCGGTATCACCCAGCATCGTTTCCGGCCGCGTGGTGCTGAACTGAATGAACTTGTCATCCTCGTCATCCTCGTCATCCTCGTCGTTCGGGTCACGGAGGCTGTCCGCATGGATGACGCTGCCGTCGGGCAACGTCGTGACGCTCGGCCTGCCGAAGATCTGTTCCAGGGCCGGCACGGGGCGTGTGCCAACAGGCGGGCCAATGATGGCATACTTGAACGTCCAGAAGCCGCCCTTCGTGGTCTCGGTGTAGGTTTCGTCGTCGGCCACGCTGGTTTGCAGTTGCGTGTCCCAGTTCACCAGCCGCTTGCCGCGGTAGATGTAGCCGTCGCGGAACATGCGGAAGAAGGTCTCGCGCACGGCGCGGGCGCACACGTCGTCCAGGGTGAACCGCGTCCGCTCCCAGTCGCAACTGGCCCCGATCTGCTTCAGTTGGCCCAGGATGCGGGCCTCGTACTTGTCCTTCCACTCCCAGATTTTGGCCACGAGCGCCTCGCGGCCGTACTCGCGCCGCTTGAAGGACTTGTCTTCGCTCGTCAGCAGCCGTTCCACCACGGCTTGGGTGGCGATGCCGGCGTGGTCGGTGCCGGGCATCCAGAGGGTGTTGCGGCCCTGCATCCGTCGCCAGCGGATCAGCACGTCCTGCAACGTGTTGTTCAGCGCGTGCCCCATGTGCAGGGCACCGGTCACGTTCGGCGGCGGAATGACGATGGTGTACGGCTCGCCGGGCTTCGCCGGGTCGGCGTGGAAGTACCCGCGCTCGTCCCAGAACGTCAGCCACTTCTGCTGGGCGTCCTTCGGCTCGTAGGCTTTCGGCAGTTCGATGGGCATGACGTTATCGGTGGGCTTGGGATGTTGAGAGTGTCGTTAGCCTTGTGGAGCGAGACGCGCCTTCAGGTCGGCGAGTTCGCGGGCCAGGGCGTCCATTTGCTGCTGCGCGGCGTCCGCGCGGGCTTTCTCCGCCGCAGCGGCGCGCTTCCGTGCTACCTCACGTTCGATCATTTCCACGGCCGGCGGAATTTGGTAAATGTCGCACATGTGGGCCGTGGCTTTCCCTTCGGCCACCCCGATCCACAACTGGATCGGATCGATCCACACACCGTGCGTGGCCAACTGGAGCGGCACATACTCCCGTTCGGTCCAGCGATACCCCAGCAAGACGAGACCACCCCTCGCGTCACCGGGCCAATCGAAGACCAAGTAGTACGGCACGCCGGCGGCGTGGTAGATGGCCCACTTCACCTCCAGATCCAAATGCCGCGTGCTCGGCACCGTCACCTCGATCACCAGAACCGGCTTCGCTCCGGAGTCCAAAACGGGCAGCGTGTGGCGATTGGTCGCGAACGGCGTCACGAAGTCCTCGAACACGCTGACATCCGGGGCGTTCGGCCTCATTCCGGCCCTCTGCCAGTCGAGGCTCAACCGAGTGAAGCACCGAAAACCCGCCCGACCGCGAATGCCGCACCCGACCGCATGGTACAGATACCACATGGCCTCCCCGTGCTGCACGTTTCCGGTGAACTGGTCGTCCGGCTGCGGGTATAGAAAGTCCTCTTCCGTGAGCGGGACCGGAATCGCCTTCAGTCGCCCATCCGCGCGCACCTCCGTCCGGTAGCGTTGCCCGATTCTGAACGGGTCCGTGTCCCAGAACGGCGATGACGCGGACATGTCTCGTCCCTCCCGGTCAGCGGGGTTCGGCGTCCTTGAACAGTTTATACTCGACCGCGTCGCACAGCGCGATCCAGCTCGCCTCGATGACGTTCTCGCTGACGCCGACGGTGCCCCAGATGTCCTGGTGGTCGCGGCTCTCGATCACCACCCGCACTCGCGCCGCAGTCCCCTCCTTGGCGTTCACCACCCGCACCTTGTAGTCGGTCAGCTGCATCTCGTCCAGCCGGGGGTAGTGCGGCCGCAGGGCCTTCCGCACGGCCGCGTCCAGGGCGTTCACCGGCCCGTCGCCCTCGCTCACCTGGTGTTCCACCGCCCCGCCGACGTTCAGCTTCACCGTCGCCTCGGTGGTGATCGTCCCGCCGACGTGTTCCGTCTTCGCGCGGTAGCTCAGCAGGTCGAACCACGCCTTGTACTGGTCCGTCGCCTTGCGCACCAGCAGGTCGAACGACGCCTCGGCCGCCTCGAACTCGTACCCGGCGTACTCCAAGTCTTGCACCTGCTGGAGGATTTTGGCCATCACGGCCTTGTCCGTGGCGAGGGCGAACTTGGCCGTCTTCGTCACGATGGTGGACTGGCCCGACAGCTCGCTGACCAGGATGCGGCGCTCGTTGCCGACCAATTCCGGGGCGATGTGTTCGTAGGTGGTCGGGTCTTTCGCCACGGCGTGGGTGTGCATCCCGCCCTTGTGCGCGAAGGCACTTTGACCCACGAACGGCTGCCCCGGCCGGAAGTTCATGTTGGCCAGTTCGTACACGTACCGGCTCGCCTCGGTCAGCTTCCGCAGGCTGTCCGGTCGAAGCAACGTCGCGCCGTATTTCACCGACAGGTTCGCGATCACGCTCACGAGGTCCACGTTCCCGCACCGCTCGCCGATGCCGTTCATGGTGCCCTGCACCTGCACCGCCCCGGCCCGCACCGCCGCCAGCGTGTTCGCCACCGCCAGGTCGCAATCGTTGTGGCAGTGGATGCCGATGTCGCACTTCAACTGCTTCTTGATCTCGGTCACCAGTTCCGCCACGCGCTCCGGCATGGTGCCGCCGTTGGTGTCGCACAGGATGACGCAACTGGCTCCGGCGCTTTCGGCCGCCAACAGTGTCTTCAGCGCGTACTCCGGGTTGGCCCGGTAGCCGTCGAAGAAGTGTTCGGCATCGTACATCACCTCGCGTCCGGCCTGCTTGCAGTGGGCCACGCTGTCGGCGATCATCCGCAGATTCTCGTCCAGCGTGGTGCCGATCACGTTGCTCACGTGGAAGTCCCACGTCTTGCCGACGATGGTGACGACCGGCGTGTGCGCGTCCAAAAGCGCCGACAGGCAGGTGTCGGTGGCCGGGTCGGAGTTCTTCCGCCGCGTCATGCCGAAGGCGCACACCTTGGCGTGCTTCAGGGGCACGTCCCGCACGGCGCGGAAGTACTCGGCGTCCTTCGGGTTCGACAGCGGGTATCCGCCCTCGATGAAGTCCACGCCGAGTTCGTCCAGCCGCCGCGTGAGCAGCAGCTTGTCCTGCAAGGAGAAGTTGACGCCTTCGCCCTGGCTGCCGTCGCGGAGGGTGGTGTCGTAGACGAAGACGCGCATCGGTACGGGTTCCTGGCTGAGGGCAAAAAAAATCCCCCGGAGAATGGCTCCGGGGGGAAGGTGTACGGTGTGTCGCCGCCCCGGTTCAGTCCGTGGTAATGACGACGACGATGGCGGTGCGGGTGGTCACGGCGGACTCTCGATGTTCGATGGCGGAGTTTTACCCGCGAACGGGGCGATGTCAAGCGGGAGGTGCGTCGGAGACCCGAAGCGTTTCACGGAGTCGTGGGTACAGGGAAAGCAAATCCGCGCAGTCAACCGAACTCAAAGAACGAAGTGCGGCCGGGTACTGCTGCCGGATTGCAAAGGTTTGATGCCAGGACGAATCGAGTTCCACAATCACACCTGCTGGGGCATCTTTGAATTGGTCGGCAGTGATGTCGACGACCAGTTGCCCCAACGAAAGCCAAGCGTGACTGGTCCATGTGTTCTCTGATCTGCACCCACGCTCGGCAGAGACCCAATCGAAACGTGGAAACCCGCACTCTTCAAGGTACGCACCAAGTAGCAAGGACGCATCCCCACAAGCACCGCGTGGAAAGGCCGTCAGTGATATCGGGCGAGCCTCATGAGGAAGGCGCTCAAGAGCCACTCGCATTGCAGTCGCAAGAAATCGAATTCGATCTACATCCATTCGTTTCCCTTCAAAGGCTCGGAAGCCTGGAAGTGGTTTTCTTATCCTCACGCCTTCGCCAGCCCCGCCAATGACGACGCGGTGGGCAGCTTCGGCCGACGGCCGGACGCGATGCCGGGGTCTTTCAGCGTCGAGGCGACCGCCGCGCGAACGTCCTTGCCCTCGCGCAGTTCCCGGATGTGCCGCGCGGAGTCTTCAATCTCGTACAAGCTCTTCCCGCCGCTGAGCAGGAGGCTGATGTGCTGACGGAAGCACTGTTCCGCGGCCTTGTCTCGACCAAGTTTTTGGAGGCAGACACCCATGCGGAATACGCAGTCCGTCTTCAGCGACTCCGCCCACTCCGCGCTTTCCCAACACTCACCGGCGTCGGCCGCCTGCTTGCTCTTGAGAAGCCAGTTGTAAATCGCAAGTGCCTTCTTCGATTCCTTCAGCGCGTCCAACGTGCCGGCCACGTTCCAGAGCGTCAGCGGGCAGTCGGGGACGATTTCCAGCGACGCCAGCAGCGGCGTGAGCGCTTCCCGGTAACGCTTCTCTTCATAAAGCGTGACGCCGAGTTGCGTGAGGAGCCAATGGTCATCCGGATGGCGCACGAGCTCCCGCTCGATCCGCTTCCGGGCTTCCGCCCAGCTTCCGCGTTCGAGAAGGGTTTCGATTGTTGGTGCGGTCTTCGTTGCCATGAGACACCTGCCCGATCCTTTTGGAGCAAACGAAGTCTACCACACTCCCCGTCAAATTTTATCCCCCTTCGCGGCGTTGCACGGCTGGCAGAGCAGTTGCAGGTTCGCCACCGAGGTCGCCCCGCCCTGCGAGAACGGGATGATGTGGTCGAACTGGAGGTTCTGCTTCGACCCGCATTCGACGCACCGCCCCAAGTCCCGCCGCCAGACTTGGCTCCGCACGGCCTCCGGGATCGGCGTGCGAGTGGTCTGTTCAAAGGGGAGTGGGGCCGCCGGGGCGTCGAACGTGACGCCGAGGTCCGGCTCGGATTCGTCGCCCGGTTCGGCGTGGCCCGTCCGCTCGTGATACTCCTCGACCAGCGCACATAGCTCGTCCCACAACTCGATCACCCGCGCGGCGTCCGGCGCGCCCGCCGGGGCACGCAGCTTCTTCTCGCAGTGGAGACACTGGTAGTGGACGGAGCGCCCGTTCGGGCTGACCCCCAGCAGCGCCATGGCGAACTCGTAGCAGCGGACGCACGACGCCACCAGGAACTTCTGCCGCACTTCCGCGACCAGCGCCGCCCGCGTCCGCTCGATTCGCGCAAGGAGGTGTCGCGGGTGCTGCCGGTCGAGCCACAGCGCGAGGATCGCCGCCGCGACCACGACCGCCGCCCCGATGCCGATGTACCACTCGATTTCCATGACCACACTTCGGCGAACCGGGTGACTGCTCCGCGACCCAGGCAGTATCGCAACCGCGTTTCGCCGGA
>JAYUFU010000212.1:0-5904 GCA_043738505.1 Fimbriiglobus sp.
GTCGTCCGTGAGTTCCGCCATGACCGCCTCCTCCGTGAGGCACACCTTGTAGCCGATCCCAGAGGACACCGGTAGATCACCTTCCCGCTACTGCCTAAATGCCGCCCGTCACCCACTGCGGGTTGAGGACGTGGGTGTCGTTCAGCCGCGGATCGTCGCGGTAGTTCAGGGCGATGCCAAGGACGTGCAGCACGGCGGCAAGGCTCTCCTGCCCGCCGGGATCCTTCTCGCCGAGTTCGTCGCAGATGGTGCCGAACTTCTCGTAGCCGATGAAGTTCTCGGCCATGCCGGACAGCCGATCCTTGATGGCGAACCACGACTTCGGAAACTTGGCGCGGATGCTCGACATCTTGCCAAGTACGCCGGCGACGGCCTTCCGCAATTCGTCGATGCCGGTGTTGTCGGCGCAGTCGGTGCGGACGAACCCCGCGATCTGCGGGAACCGCTTCGTCAACTCGTCACGGTCCACGTCAAACGGATGTTGACCCTGCTTGTTCAGCACCACCAGCACGGGCGAATCGCCGCCGTAGCTGCGGATCATCTGCATCCAGTACTCGGCTTGCTGCTTGGCGTCCCCGGCGCGGCCGTTCAGCACCAAGAGATACAAGCTCCGCTCGGTGAGGAAGAATTGGTGCGTGCCGTGCATGATCTCCTGGCCACCGAAATCCCACACATGCAGTGTGATCTCGTCGCCGTCGAGCTGGACCGGGTACCTGGTGATGTTGATGCCGTGCGTGATCGCCTCACCGAGCGTGAAGTGGTCATGAACCACCCGCTTCACGAGCGATGTCTTCCCGACCTCTCCCCGCCCGACGAGGATGACTTTGCCTTCGTTCAGAGGGCGTGAGCCGCGAACGACGCGGAAGTAGTAATCGAGGATTTGCCCTGGTGTCGCGTGCGAAATCTTGACAGAGGATATCGGCTTGGAGAGCGTGTCGCTTCCAAACTCAGCAGGCAACCCCAGTCCGGGATTCCCATCAAGGACAATTTTTTGCAACTTGACTAATTGACGGAGTGACTCGGGAAGTTCAGCTAGTTGATTGTGCTGAAGATAGAGACCGACAAGATTTTCCAGATTGCCAATAGCAGCAGGTAGTGTATGCAACTGGTTGGAATTCAAGTAGAGGCCAACTACGCCTACAGCGGTACCGATAGACTCCGGAAGAGCGGAGAGGTCCAAGCCATTCAAATATAGGATTTTTGCCCCCGTCCGCTTCGCCTCGGCGATGCGTTCCTCGGCGATCTCCATCGGGTCGCGGGTGTCTTCGGCCATGGCGGGGCGTCCGGCGGGTGGGGTGCGGGGATTGTACCAAACTTTCGGTTTTTCGATGACAGCTCGCTACGGACATTGCGATTCAGCGTTGGCCGGGGTACTCTCCTCTTCTTCACCGGAGTTTCGCTATGTTCCGCCTTTTCCCGCTGACCTTACTTCTCGGTGCCACCCTGTTGACCGTCGCCCCGGCCGCCGATGATGCGCCGGCGATGAAGCTCACGCTGCGTTCGCGGGTGTCGCCGCCGGGCGAGCCGGCCGTCGCCGCTACCGAGAAGGCCGTCGCGTGGGAGCCGAAGCGGACCGCCATCGTCGTCTGCGACATGTGGGACGACCACTGGTGCCAGTCGGCGACGGCCCGCGTCGGCGAGCTGGCCGGGCCGATGAACGACATGCTCAAGGCCGCCCGCAAGCAGGGCGTGTTCGTCATCCACGCGCCCAGCACCTGCACCGCCTTCTACAAGGACACGCCGCAGCGGAAGCGGGCCACTGACGCCCCGTTCGCCAAGACGCCCCTGCCCCTGGCGAGTACCGACCGCTGGGGCACGGCGTGGAACTGGCCCGACGGCAAGCGCGAAGGCGTGCTGCCCATCGACGACTCGGACATGGGGTGCGACTGCAAGACGAAGTGCGAAATCCGCTCGGCGTGGACCCGGCAGACCGCTGCCATTGAGATCGCCGACGCGGACGCCGTCACCGACAACGGTCAGGAGACGTGGAACCTGCTGGCCGAGCGGAAGATCGACAACGTGATACTCTGTGGGGTGCATTTGAACATGTGCGTACTGGGCCGGCCGTTCGCCATTCGGCAGATGGTGCGGATGGGCAAGACCGTGGCCCTGATGCGCGACATGACCGACACCATGTACGACCCGGCCCGGCCGGGGGCGAAGTCGCACTTCGAGGGGACCGACAAGGTGATCGAACACGTCGAACGCTACTGGTGCCCCAGCTTCGTCAGCACCGGCGTCACCGGCAAGCCGGCGTTCAAGTTCAGAGGCGACACCCGCTGACGCGGGTCGGCGGGTGCGGGAGGTGTTTCGAGTACCGAGGGCCGGACTTGAACCGGCGACCTATCGCTTATGAAGCGACCGCTCTAACCGCTGAGCTACCCCGGCAAGAACACCCAATTTACAGCGGCGGTCGGGACTGGCAAGACGATTTGCCGGGGTGGAAAAAAGCGGGTTTCCCCACTGCCGTCGGGGACGGTTGAGGGGGTGTCCCCGCGAGAATCCCCATGTCCGCCGCCCTCCGACCGCCCGCCGTGACCGCCGCCGCCGTGCTGCTCATCGTCGTCGGGGCGGACGCCATCCTGGCCGGCGTCTGGTTCGCCGGCACGCTGATGTGGGGGTACGGCGGGCCGTGCGGGTGCTTCTTCTGCGGCGTCTGTCCGGTGCTGGTCGCCGTCGGCGCGGCGGTCATCCGGGAGGCGGTTCGCCTGTGGAATGGAGGTCCGGACGATGTGGTCGGTGCCGGCGACGTGTGCATCGTGTTCGGGGCGCAAGGCTTGCTCCTGGTGGGGTTTTTCGGGTACGACCTGCTGACGCTGTGGCAGGCGACCGGTTGGGCTGTCACCGAGCGGCGGCTCCGCGAGGCGGCAATGGTGGCGGTCGCGCTGGCGAACGTCGTCGCGGTCATCGTGGCCGGCGGGCTGCTGTGCCGGGGTGGGAGGCAGTACGCGGCGTGGCAGGCCGAATTCCCGAAAACGGACGAGTAGACGCTTCCCGCGCCCGCCATTGTCCGGTAAGTTGCCGTCTCAATCCGCCCACGATCCGAGGTGACTGCGATGGCCCGCGACCGCGATGACCGGGATGACGGCGAAGAGGAGGAGGAACGGCCTCGCCGCAAGCGACGGGACGAGCGTGACGAGGAAGAGGTCGAGGACCGCCGCCCGCCGCAGACGACCAACCCCGGCAGCACGAAGGCGGCCGGGATCATCTGGGTGATCATGGGATCACTGGTCCTGCTGAGCGTGTTGGCCAACTTCGCGGTCGGCGTCAGCAACCAAGCCGACATGGGGTCGATGCTGTGCGGGCTGGCGCTCCCCGCGCTCATCGGCGCGGTGTTCCTGATGGTCGGCGTTCAAACGCTCAAAGGGTCGGCGAAGGGGACGCTGGCGAACGGCATCGGGTCGATCATCTTCGCCGCACTCATCGGCGGTTTGGGGGCACTGCTTTTGCTGGGCAGCGCGTTCGTCGGTGCCGTCGCCGCGAAGGGAGGCGGGCCGGCCGGGGCCGCCGGCGGGTTGGCGGCCACCGTCTTGATGATCGCGGCGGTCATCTACATCGCCACCGGCGCGATGTTGCTGGTGGCCGGCATCCTCGCCATCAAGGGCAAGAACGATTACCTGCGGTGGCGGAAGTACCTGCGAGACCAGAAGGTCCACCCGCGCAGCCGCGACCGTTACCGGGATAAGGATGAGGACGAGGAGGACGAGCGACCGAAGCGGAAGCGGCCGCGGGATGAGGACGACGATGAGGAGCGGCCGCGGAAGCGGCGGCGGGAGGAAGAAGAGTAAGTGAGTCGGCGGGCCGCCCCGGAGATGGGGCGGCTCGTTGAACTGTCTCACCCCGGCAGCAAGTCCTTCACCGCTGCCTTCTCCTCGACCAACTCCTTCAGCGTCTTGGCGAACGCGGCCTTACCGAACTCGTCGAACGTCAGCCCTTCGACGACCGTCCACTTCCCGTCCTTGATGGTGACGGGGTAGCCGAACACGAGGCCCTTCGGCACGCCGTACTCGCCGTTGCTGACCACGGCGGCGCTGGTCCAGTCGCCGGCGGCGGTGCCGGTGACGAACGACTTGACGTGATCCAGCGCGCCGTTCGCCGCCGAGAACGACGACGACACGCCGGTCTTGTCGATGACGAACTTGCCCCGCTCCTGGTTCGCCGGGACGAAGGTGCCCTCCAGCCACGGCCGGTCGGTGATGACCTCCGTCAGCGGCTTGCCGCCGATCTTGGCGTGGGCGAAGTCCGGGAACTGCGTGTTCGAGTGGTTGCCCCAGATGGTGGCGTTGGTGATGCTGCCGTTGGGCACGCCGGCCTTCGCCGCCAGCGCGCCGACCATGCGGTTGTGGTCGAGGCGGGTCATGGCGTGCCAGCGGTCGGCGGGGATGCTCTTGCCGTTCTCGTAGGCGACCAGGCAGTTCGTGTTGCACGGGTTGCCGACGACGAGAATCCGCACGTCCGATGCGGCGTTGGCGGCGATGGCCTTGCCCTGTTCGACGAAGATCTCGCCGTTCAGTTTGAGCAGGTCGGCCCGCTGCATCCCCGGCCCGCGCGGCCGGGCACCGACCAGCAGCGCCCAGTTGCACCCGGCGAACGCCTTGGCCGGGTCGTCGGTGACGATCACGTCCTTCAGGGTGCTGAAGCCGCAGTCGATGAGTTCGTACCCGGCCCCTTCGAGCGTCGGCATCGCCTTGGGGTTCTTGTCCGGCGTGACCTCGAGCAGTTGCAGGATGACCTGCGTGTTCGGGCCGAAGACCTCGCCCGACGCGAGGCGGACGATGAGGGAGCTGGCCACCCGGCCGGCGGCCCCGGTGACGGCCACGCGCACGACGTTCGACATGAGTGAGTTCTCGGCGGGAGTGAGGGCGAGCGCACCGCGCCCGCGATTCTGCTACTGTAGGAACCGGCGCGCGAAAGCGCGAGTTCCCACGATCCCGTGTCCGCTCCCGACCCGGTGTGCGCATGAACGCGAATCGGCTCCTCCCGCCCCTGGCACTGGCCGTCGCGCTCGCCGTCGCGGCCCCCTCGGCGGGGTTCATCGACCTGAACCGGCCGACCACCCTCGGCGAACTGTGCGCGCGGGCGCAGAGCGTCACGGTGATGACCGTGGACAAGCTGAGCAAGGAGAAGGGGGTGTTGGTGCTGAAGAAGGTCAAGGATTTGAAGGGCGAACTGCCGCGGGGCGAGGTGCGCGACGCGCTCGGGGCGGCGCACGAGCCGGCCGAGAAGAAGCACTGCCTGGGCGCGGTGGAAGTGGGGCAGTCGGCGGTCGTCTTCCGATACGAGAATCGGTTGGTGATCGGCCTCGGCGACTGCTGGCACGTCTGCGATACGCCCGCGCCCGAGGACAAGGGCGAGCCGCTCGGCGGCAACACGCGGACGGAGCCGGTGTTCCTCCAGAGCTACTGCGGCCCGGCGAAGGCGCTACCCGAACTGGCGGCGGCGGTGCTGGACGGCAAGGAGGTGGTCGTCCCGGTGATGCTCGGCAAGCGGGACAAGGAGTTGCGGACGCGAACCGGCGAGGTCGTCCGCGTGCGGGCGAGTCTGAAGTTGCTGGACTTCGACCCGATGCGGGACGCCGTCGCCGAGTCGAAGAAGTGACCCCACCTGGCGCGGCCGACGGAGGAAGCACGGTCGTGGAACACAAACCGCCCTCGCGCGCCTACAAGATCGGTTCCTGGGCCGTGCTACTGGCCGCCGTCGTCGGGTTGACGGCATTCCAGTGGCAGGCCGGCGGGTGGGAGGCGGTCGCGTTGACGTGGGTGCCGGTCCTCGTCTTCTTCGGCCCGATCGGCCTCGCCTTGCGGTGCGGGTGGAGCGGTCGTTCGGGACGGCGCAGGGCCGGTGGGTGAAGGAGCGGCGGCTGGCGAGGGCGCGGACGTGCGAGCGGGCGAACGCGGTTCCGGA
>JAYUFU010000213.1:0-16950 GCA_043738505.1 Fimbriiglobus sp.
TACGCTCCGCCGATACGCGGACGGGTCGTTCGGATCGAACAGGTGGTACTCGTAGTGCGGCGAGTGTTCCGGCCGCTGGACGACAAAGTCCTGGAAGGCCGGGCCGTACATCTTCAGGTCGAGTTTGCCGGCCGCGAGCAGGGCCGAATCGCGGATGGCTTCGGCTTCCAGTTTCCGCCGGTTCGCCCGCCACATGTATGCATTCCCGGCGTCCGCCGCATCGTTCTTCGCGTTACCCGCACTGACCTGTTTGTATGTCGCCGAGGTCACGATGAGCTTGTGCAGCTTCTTCAGCGACTGCCCGCCGTCGCGGAACTCGGCGGCGAGGTAGTCGAGCAACTCCGGGTGCGTCGGCAGTTGTCCCATGCGGCCGAAGTCGTTCGGCGTCGCCACGATCCCCCGGCCGAAGTGGTACTGCCACACGCGGTTGACGACCGACCGCCACGCCAGCGGGTTCTTCGCGTCGGTCAGCCACTTCGCCAGCGCCGCCCTGCGGTCGCCTTCCGCGTGATTAGGAGACAGGTCGAACTTGCCGTCAAATTCCTTGAAAACGCCGGGCGCGCCCGGGCCAACTTCCTCCGCCGGTGACTTCACGTCTCCCCGCTTGAGCAGGTGAATCGGCCGCGGCTTGCCAGCCGGTCCCGCACCCTTGAACGCACCGCTGCCGGTGTGGACGGTGCCCGCGTACACCCGACCGGTCGGCGGCACGGCCCCCAACTCGTGCTCCACCGCCGCCCGTTCGGCCGCGACCGCCGCCGTCGCCGGGTCGGTGAATTTGGCGATCACTTGCTGCCGTTCGGCCGTGAGTGCCGCGAGGTCGCCGTTCCCCTTGCCCGGCGCGAAACCGTCGGTCAGGTTCGCCTTGCGCCACCGGGTTGGCGCTTCGATGCTGTCGAGCGCCGACACCGCCGCCCCCGCCGCGAGGTTCCTGCCCGCCGTGTCGAGCGCCTCGACCTCGGCCAGGGCGAAGTTGTAGTCGTTCTGACGCGGTGTGAGTTTGGTCGCCGTCACGCGGAGGTATCGCCCCGTCCCCGCCGCCACGGGAATCGTCTGCGCGGCGACGCCGGGGTTCTTCACATCGGCCGCATGCTCGACGAGTACCTTCACGCCGTTCTTGAATTCCACGTCATCCGACGATTCGACCTTGAATCGCACGGGGAATCCGAACCCGGCTCCGATGCCGTTGAAGTCGTCGTGGCACGGCCACAGGACGACCTTGGCGAGTTGCACACTCGCACCGAGGTCGATTTGCACCCACTTCGCCGCGTCCGATTTCGGCGCGATCTGGCTGTGGTATCCGAACTCGGCGCGCCGTGTGTTCGACTCGTTCGCAGCCGCGATCCGGCGGTCGAGTTCAATCAGTTTCTCACCGCACGCTTTTCGAAGGACCGCATCATACTCGGCCTGTTTCGCGTTGAGGATGTCGCGTTTCGCGGTCAACTCCGCCGCGCGCTTCGCCGTCTTCGGGTCGGCGTGGTACGGCTTGTCGGCGCGATCAATCGCCGCGAACACTGCCTGGAGCTGGTAATACTCCTTCTGCGAGATCGGGTCGAACTTGTGGTTGTGGCATTGCGCGCATTGAACGGTGAGGCTGGCGAACGTGTTCATCGTCGTCGCCACCATATCATCCCGATCCAGGTGGCGGGCGATCTTGCCGTCGATCTTCGACTCCGGCACCTCGGCGTGGCCGATGAAGTCCCACGGGCCGGCGGCGAGGAAGCCGAGCGCGGTGACGCCGTCCATCGTGTTCGGGTGCAGCACGTCGCCGGCGATCTGCTCCTGCACGAACCGCGAGTACGGCTTGTCCTCGTTGAACGCGCGGATGACGTAATCGCGGTACGGCCAGGCGTTCGGCCGGGGCTTGTCCTTGTCGTACCCGTGCGTGTCGCCGTAGTGGACGACGTCCAGCCAGTGCCGCGCCCACCGTTCGCCATACCGCGGCGAGGCGAGCAGCTTGTCCACCAACTTCTCGTAGGCGTCGGCTGCCGTGTTCTTGGCGAACGCCTCCACTTCCTCGAACGTCGGCGGCAGGCCGGTCAGGTCGTAGGACACGCGGCGGATGAGCGTCCGCCTGTCCGCTTCGGCGGAAGGCGTCAGCCCCTTTTCCGCCAGCTTCGCCCGCACGAACGCATCGATGGGATTCGTCACACCCTTCGCGCTCGGCACCGCCGGTTTCGCCAGCGGTTTCAAGGACCACCAGTCGCGGCGGTCGGTGGCGTCCCCGCCCTTCCACTCCGCCCCCTGCTCGATCCAGGCTTTCAGCGTGGCGAGTTGCTCCTTCGTCAGCCGGTCGCCCTTCGGCGGCATCATGCGATCCGGGTCGCCGCCGGAAACGAGTTTGAGCAGCAAACTTTCCGCCGGCTTCCCCGCGACGAGGGCCACACCGCTGTCACCGCCTTTCAGCACATCTGCCTTCACGTCCAACCGAAGGCCGCCTTTCTGCTTGTCCGGGCCGTGGCAGGAATGGCAGTGCTTGACGAGGATCGGCCGCACGTCCCGGTCGAAATCGACTTTCCGCACCGGTTCGGCGGCAGCCGCTACGGCGGGCAAAAGCAGGGCGAGTAGGACGAAACGCGGCATGTCGAATCCCGATTGCGAACAGGCGAGACGGTGGGGTTGAATTGTCGCGCGGAGGCCGGAGATGTGCAATCGGATTTGCACTGACAAGCCGGTGTCAGCAGCCGGCGAGTTCGCAGTAGTCCGGCCGGTCGGCGGGGGAAACGTGGCGAAACTCGCGGAGGATGGCTCCGTGGCGGAGGAGGAAGACGCCGCCCATACGGGTGCCGTCGCCGACGATTCGCCCGACGCCGTGGCCGGCCGAGAAGTAGCGGGCCAGCGACTTCCGGCCGAACAGCGTGCCGAGGCCGGCGCGGCCGAGGCCGAAGGCGCGGTACAGTTTCGCGTCCGGGTCGGCGACGCGGGCGACCGTCTCCAGTCCGTACTTGGCGAAGAACGGGTCTGCCTCGGCGGCGGTTCCCATGTGAACGAACACGATTCGGGTGCCGTCGGCTTCGAGTGCCGTCCGGTTCTTCGCGATATCCGCCGCCGCCTCACGGCAGTAGGTGCAGCCGAAGTGCCGCAGGAACACCACCAGCACCGGCGAGCGGTGGGACAGCTCCGCGAGGGAAATGCCGAAGGCGTCGCGGGCGTTGTCCAGCGCCACCGGCAACGGGCCGGCTGCCGGGAACTCTTCCTCGTCGAAATACGCCCGGTACGCGCGGCGGAGGATGAGGAAGAACGGCACCCACCAGATGATGTCGTTGAAGAAGATGGTGGCGATGGCGTCCGGCCGCGTCTGCCCCGTGACCACCCCGAAGACGTACCCGAGCGGGCCGAAGATTTTGCCGAGCAGGCCCACCAGCACGATCGGCCAGTGCTTCACCGGGTCGATCGCGGCGCAGGCGTACCCGATGCCGTACACGCCGACGATCATGCCGATGCACTGCCAGAGTTGCGGGTAGTCGAGCGGTTTGCCAGGCACTTTCAGCCCGGACAACTCGAACGACAGCGTCGGGAACAGGATCGTCCAGGCCCCCCACAGCAAGTTGTACCCGCCGGCGATCAGCAGCACCGCCGGCATCCACTTCGGGTATCGAGGGGGCATGAAAAGCCTCAACGGGTGGGTGTCGGGTCTGCTTTCATCCTAGTCGTCGAAGTCATCGCGGGGCCGGCGGGTTGGTTTGGCGGGGAGTTCCGATTCGCCGCCGTCGGGTTGCTTCAGCGGCGGCTCGTCGGGGGTGAACCGCACCAGGACGAGCAGCACGTAGCCGGGGAAGAAGTTCGGGGTGCTGACCAGCGTCTCGTACACCGGCTTCTTGCGGCCCTCGGCGATGAGGGCGAAGTTGCCGGCGTCCAAGGTCGCGTCGGCCACCTTCGGGTATGGGATGAACAGGTCGTCGCCCTTGCCGAAGAACCCGGACTTGCCGGCGACCTCCAGCCCGTCCGGCGTGAACCGCACGCGATCCGTCCACGGCACCGTCTTGCCGTCCTTCAGCTTCTTCAGCATGTGCTGGGCGATCACCCGCGACACGTGTTCGCGCAGGTTGTCGATCTCGTCGTCGGCGTTCTTGAACGTGGCGGAGTACGTCAGCTTCTCGCCCTTCATCGCCTCGAATTTCAAGTTGATGACGGTGCCCGTGTACGACCCGTTGTAGTAGTTCCGCACGGCCGAGTACGTGAAGATGCGGACCTCCTTGAACCGCATGGCGGTCTCGCCGCGCGTCGTCACCCGCGCCACGCCGAAGACGTGACAGCGGAAGATGTTCATCCGGTAGCGCAGGCTGGCGAACACCATCAGCCCGGCCAGCACCATCAGCCCGAACCCCACGAGCAGCAAGGCCGGCTCCTTCGGCCGTCCCGTCAGGCCGGCGATGGCGAGGCCGACGGCCAGGATCGAGAAGACCCCGGCCAGGATGAACAGGAGCACGAGTACGGTCGTCGTCAGCGACTTGTCCCGCTCGAAGATGACGCGGCCGAGCGTGCCGTCGTCCTCGTTCTCGGCGGCCGGCTTGCCCTCGAACCGCTTGGACAGCACGCGGAACAGCACCAGCGCGTTCGGCGACGGGGCCGGCACCTTCACCACCGGCATCGGCACGCCCGTCCGCCACACGCACACCTTTCCATCGACGATGTCCACCGCCGCCAGCTTCGCCAGCGACACCGTGCGGTCCTCGCCCTTCTCCGCGTAAGTCAGCCCGTCCTTGTCCAGCACCCAGTCGTCCCCCGACACCTCGCGCCCGGCGGCCATCGCCTTCGCCGACGCCTCGGTCAGCCGCTCCAGGTTCCGCTCCACGAACTTGCCCAGCGGGTCGTCCTCGTTTAGCCCGAACTCGTACTTGAATTCGAGTCGGCTTGCGAACTCGTCGGACTGGATGAACAGCGCCCCGGTGCGGGTGACGGCCTTCGGCACGCCGTTGGCGAACCGCACCTTCGCCCAGGTGCCGAGGTCGGTGATGACCTCGTCGTCGAACTCGAACTCGCCCCGCTTGTCCTCCAGCACGAACCCGTCGCGGGTGGCCGTCAGCCACCGCCGGCGGCCGGCGATCCCAATGCCGCGCAGCACCGCGAGCAGGAAGAAGATGCCGCCGACGCCGGCCAAGATCGCCGCGGGGAGCAGTTCCTGCGCGGCCGCCGCAACGACGAGCGCGATCAGCAGGAACAGCCCGCCGACCACCCAGCAGACGATGTACCAGGCGTCGGCGTAGGTCGAACCGATGGAGATGCGAGCGGCCACGGGAAACTCCGAGACGGGAACCGTTCGGAGGCAAGATACCGACGGCGGCGGCGTTCGTCACGGTGGGCGATGGGCCCACGTCACTTCTTCTTTTTCTTCGGCTTCTTCGGCTCGGCCGTCAGTTTTTCAAACAACATCTTCAGCGGCAATTCGAAACCCGGCAGCACGTCCCCACCGGTGAGGGTGTCGGCTTCGGCGAGCAGTTCCGAATCCTTCGCGGACGTGTACACGCGAACCGTCCGTGCCTTGGGGAACACTAGCCACACCAGCCGCACCCCGGCCTCGAAGTAGTCCGCGATCTTTCGTTTCATCTCGGCCTTCGTGTTCCCCTTGCTGATGACCTCGACGGCGAGGTCGGGGACGAGCGACGGGACGGCCGCCCGCGGCACCTTGCGACCCGGAAGCTTGTCCCACAGCGTGAGCGAGACATCGGGGATGCGGACCATGTGCGGCATGATCCGAAGGGTGCCGTCCGCCCCGAGGATCATGCCGACATCCTCGACGCTCCGCTGGAAGATGCCGAGGAAAATACTCAGCTCGATGGCGAGGAAGGATTGACTGGCTCCCATCGGCTTCTCCACGAGGGTTCCGTTCACCAGTTCCACCAGCCGGCGGTCGTTGCCATCGACGTAGCGGATTACGTCCCTCACCGTGGCGGTGCCGGGCGGCGGGTCGGACAGGACGCGCGAGGCCGGAATGCCGCCCAGAGAATCGAGCAACTGCTGCATGTTGTCGAACCGCCGGCGCGGCACCGCGCGGCGGGTCCGGGTCTTCGCACGGCGGGATTTGCTCGCAAGCATGGGTGGCCTCCGTTGGGGGCATCTTACACGTCCGGCACCAGGCGGAGGGCGATTCGCTTCGCCTGGGCGCGAATGTCCGCCTTCTCCTCGTCCGGGATTCGGTCGAGGTTCTTCACCTGCAACGCCATCCGCTGGTTGGCCGCGAGGAGCGGCTGGTGTCGCATCAGGAAGTCCCAGTACAGCGTGGTGAACGGGCACGCCGTATCGCCGACCCGCTCGGCCGGGTCGTACCGGCAGCCGGTGCAGTAGTTGCTCATCCGCTGGATGTACTTGCCCGTCGCCGCGTAGGGTTTGCTGGCCATCACCCCGCCGTCGGCGAACTGCGACATGCCGACCACGTTCGGCAGTTCCACCCACTCCACGGCATCGACGTACACGGCCAGATACCACTCGTGGACTTGCTTCGGTTCGACGCCCAGCAGCAGCGCGAACAACCCCGTCACCATAAGCCGCTGGATGTGGTGCGCGTAGCCGTATTCCAGCGTCTGCCCGATGGCCTGCTTCAGGCACTTCATGTCGGTGTCGCCGGTCCAGTAGAACCCCGGAAGTGGGCGGTCGGCCTTCAGCGCGTTGCGGGTCGCGTACTCCGGCATGAAGTGCCAGTAGATGCCGCGGACGTACTCCCGCCAGCCGAGGATTTGCCGAATGAACCCCTCGGCCGCCGCCAGCGGCACCTTGCCGGCGCGGTACGCCTTCTCCGCCGCCGCGCACACGTCGCGCGGGTCGAGCAATTTCAAGTTCAGCGCGGTGCTAATGCGGGCGTGGTACAGATACGGCTCATCCGTCCACATCGCATCTTGGTACGTTCCGAAGTCGCGCAACCGATGTTCGATGAAGTCGTCGAGCGCGGCGGTCGCCTGTTCCGGCGTGACGGGCCAGTCGAATTTCGCCAACGAACCGGGGTGTTCGACAAACCGCTCCGCGACGAGTGCCAGCACCGCGCGAGTGATGGCGTCCGGCGGGAACACGACTGAGGCGGGCACCCTCACCGGCCCCTTTTTGCCGAACGACCCGCGGTTGTCGGCGTCATAATTCCACTCGCCGCCGGTCGGCTTGCCGTCCGCTTCCATGAGGATGCCGGTCTTCTTGCGGAGGTCGCGGTAGAAGAACTCCAGGCGGAGCTGCTTGCGGCCCTTCGCGTGTCGGTCGAATTCGGCGAGCGTGCCGAAGAAGTGCCGGTCAATTCGGGTTTCGAGCGCGAGGCCGAGCCGCGCGGCGGTGGCGACCAACATCTCGCGGACGCGGTGGTCGCCGCACTCGGTCATCACCAGCCACTCGGGTTTCAGCGCCGCGACCGCGCGCTCCAACTCCGCGCCCAGACTGCCGGCGTTGTCGGCGTCGTCGAGTTGCCGGTACTCGACGCGAATGCCCTGGGATTTCAAGTGGTCCCGGAAGTGCCGCATCGCGGACAGGAAGAGAGCCGTGCGGGCCTTGTGGCTCCAGACGTGGGTGGACTCCTCCGCGACCTCGGCCATCCACACGGCATCGCGCTTCGGGTCGAAGCCGTCGAACGCGGAGGCGGTCGCGTCGAGTTGGTCGCCGAGGACGAGGACGAGGTTACGGACGGGCTTGCGGGTCTTGCTCATGCCCGCATTGGTAGGCGACTCACTGCTTCTTTTTCTTGGGCTTCGCGGTCTTTGCCTTCTTCTTCGGCTCGACGGGCAGCTTCTCGAACAGCTTCGCCAGCGGCAACTCGAACCCCGGCAGCACGTCGCCACCGGTGAGGGTGTCGGCTTCGGCGAGCAGTTCGGAATCCTTCGCGGACGTGTAGACGCGAACCGTCCGCGCCTTCGGGAACACCAGCCACACCAGCCGCACGCCGGCGGTGAAGTAATCGCCGATCTTCTGTTTCATTTCCGCCTTCGTGTTCCCCTTGCTGATGACCTCGACAGCGAGATCGGGAACGAGCGACGGGACGGCCGCTCTCGGCACCTTCCGATCCGGCAGTCTCTCCCAGAGTGTGAGCGATACGTCGGGGATGCGGACCATGTGAGGCATGATTCGCAGCGTGCCATCGGCCCCGAGAATCATCCCGGCATCGACGTTGGCGCGTTGAAAGATGCCGAGGAAAATGCTCAGCTCGATCGCGAGAAACGACTGACTTGCTCCCATCGTCTTCTCCACGAGGGTTCCGTTGACCAGTTCCACCAACCGCCGGTCGTCGCCATCGACGTAGCGGATCACGTCCTTCACCGTGGCGGTGCCGGGCGGCGGGTCGGACAAGATGCGGTAGGCCGGAATCCCGCCCAGGGAATCCAGCAACTGTTGCATGTTGTCGAACCGGGGGCGCGGCCCGGCCCGACGGGTCTTGCTCGCGGCGGGTCGCGCTTTCGTGGCGATCATGAGTCACCTCCGTGGGACATCTTACTCACCCCGCCGGCACCTGGCTGGTGGGCACGTCGTCGGTCGGTTTCAACCGGTCGCGGAGTTGCTGCTGGACGACGCGGTTGATGACCTCCAGGTACGCCAACGCGCTGGCCTCGATCACGTCCAGGCTGACGGCGCGGGCGCTGGACCGCCGGCCCTGATGTTCGATCTCGACCGTGGCCTCGCCCTGCGCGTCGATGTCCTGCGTCACCGCGCGGACGCGGTAGTCGGTCACTTTGGCCGTCACGCCGGACACGCGGGAGATGGCCTTGAACAGCGCGTCGATGGGGCCGTTGCCGGCGGCGGCGTCGCGGCGGACCACCCCGGCCGGGTCGTCGGCGTTCCGCAAACTGACCGCCGCCGAGGTCTGCGAGCCGGTGCCGGCGGTGCTGGTGAACCCGACCAGCGTCCACATCTTACCCGCCCCGGTCGCCTGCAACTGCGTCTCAATGAGGGCCTCAATGTCCGCGTCGAACACCTCTTTCTTCTGGTCGGCCAGCCGCTTGAACGCCGCGAAGACGGCATTGATCTGGTCGTCGACGAGGGTGTAGCCGAGGTGCGTGACGCGCTCGCGCAGGGCCGCCCGGCCGCTGTGCTTGCCCAGCACCAGCTCCGTCTTCGAGATGCCCACGTCCTCCGGCCGCATGATTTCGTAAGTGTTCGCGTTCTTCAACATGCCGTCCTGGTGGATGCCGGCCTCGTGCGCGAAGGCGTTCCGCCCGACGATCGCCTTGTTCCGCTGCACCTGCATCCCCGTCAGCGTGGACAGCTTGCGGCTGATGGGGAACAGCAACTGCGTGTTGATGTTGGTCGTCAGTTGGTAGTGATCCTGCCGCGTCCGCATGGCCATGACGATCTCTTCCAGCGCCGTGTTGCCGGCCCGCTCGCCGATGCCGTTGACGGTCACTTCCACCTGCCGCGCGCCTTCCATCAACGCGGCCAAGCTGTTCGCCACCGCCAGGCCGAGGTCGTTGTGGCAGTGGACGCTGAGGACGCACTTGTCGATGCCGCGCACGGTCTTCTTCAAGTGCCGGATGATGGCCGCGTAGTGTTCGGGCACCGCGTACCCGACGGTGTCGGGGATGTTCAGCGTCGTCGCCCCGCACTCGACGGCCCGCTCCACCACTTCGGCGAGGAAGTCCAACTCCGTCCGGCTGGCGTCCTCCGGGCTGAACTCGACGTCGGCGCACAAGTCGCGGGCGCGCTTCACGCTCTCGACGGTGCGGGCGAGAATGTCGTCCCGCGACATCTTCAGCTTGAATTCGCGGTGGATCGCCGACGTGGCGAGGAACAGGTGGACTCGCGGTCGGGGCGACTCCCGCACCGCCTCCGCGGCGCGGTCGATGTCGGCCGGGTTGCACCGCGCCAGGCCGGCGATGATCGGCCCGTGGACCTGCCGCGCGATCTCGCGGACGCTCTCGAAGTCGCCCGGCGAGGCGATGGGGAACCCGGCCTCGATCACGTCCACCCCGAGCGCCTTCAGCGCGTGCGCCATCTCCAGCTTCTCCGGCAGGTTCATGGAGCAGCCGGGGCTTTGCTCGCCGTCGCGGAGGGTGGTGTCGAACACGATCACGCGGTTCGGGTCGGCGGCGGTCATCGAGTGCCTCGCGGAAAGGGAGGGTGTGGAAACGAAAACGGCCCCGGAACTCTGGGTTCCGAGGCCGTCGCGGTGTCGGTCGCCGGCTGACTGTCAGCGGGCGCGTACCTCGGTGCCTCGGGGTGGCCGAAGGAGTAGGAGGTTCAGCGATAGCAGAATTCGCGTCACGGGTGTGGGAAAGTATACGGGGGCCGAGAGCGGGAAGCAACGGCTCAGCGGTCGATGATGATCGGGCCGTCCCGCCAGGGGGCGACACCCGGCCCGTTTTCCGCCGCCCGTTGCTCCAGCCAGAGCATGACCTGCTCGACGGCGGTCGAGAGCGGCTTCTTCGAGTCGCGGTGCCACACCTCGACGCGGACGGCGTTGCCCTTGGTACCGAGCGTCAGCGTCACCGGCTCGAGGCCCTGGACCGCGTCGCGGAACGACTGAGACAAATCGGCGACCGGCGGTACCGGCGGCTGGAACTGTTGGATGGGGAGAAGGTCCTCGATCCGCGACACGTCCGGCGGCGCGGGGGGTTCGACCGGCGGGCGCGGCGTCGGATCGACGGCCTGCTTCTTGACCGGGGGCGGGAGCTGGCTGGCGAGTCGAACGAAGCCGAAGCCGCTCGCAGCGTACTCCTTCGCCGCGACCGCCACAGGCGATTTGCCCGCGTCCTTCGTCACCACCGCGACCAGCTTCTGATCCACCCCGATCACCAGTCGGTCGGCCAGCCGCGCGTAGTGGACGGGCACCTTCTGCCCGTCCACGGTCACGACCACGGCCGACACGCGCACGCCGCCCACCGTCTCGCGGCTCGGGTCGGGGGGCTTCTCCGCACCCGCGAACAGCCCGGCCAGCTTCGGGAACTCCGCCTCCCAATGCTCGGCGTCCGCGTCGGACTCGAACCGCAACGCCGCCAGCGGCCATTCCGGGACGCCCTTCGGCCGGTCCAATTTCGCCGGCCGGAAGACGGTGGCGGCCGTCACGCGCGGGAGCAAGTCCTCTTCCAGTTTGAACCCCTTCGCCTTCGCCTCGGCGACCCGTTCGGTCGGCGACGCGCCCACTCGCCCGGCAGCGGTTGCCAGCGCATCGGCCACCGCCAGCACCGCCTTCGCCCGCTTGTTTTTCGCGGGAAACCCCAGGGTGAACGCGGCCACCGCGTCGGGCGAATGGCGGATCGCCGCCGGCTCCAGGGCGGCACCGGACGCGATGGCGTGCAGCGGCGATTCGCCCCCCGGCTCCACGTCGCCGGTCAGCACCAACCCCACTCCGTCCGGCTCGATCACGAGGTTCCCGGTGATCGTGGGCACTGACTTCGGGTCGAGCAGGAACCGCGCGGCCGCGACGAGGTCGGCCGGAATCTCCGGCGGGAGCAATTGCGTCAGCGCGAACCGTCTGCCGGCCGCTCCGCCCGTGTCCGCGAACAGGAACGCTCCGGCCTTCGTTCGCTGTGCGGCGGCCTTCTTCAGGTGGGCGTTCGCCGCGAAGCTGACCGACGTGTCCTTGCCCGTGAACCGCCGGTACACGTCCGCCACCGCCGCCTTGCCGGACCCGACGACGAACAGCCCCGGCACATACAAGTACGTCGGCTCGGTCGCCCCTTCCGGTGGCACCGGGTCGTCGGCGGCTTTCGGCTTCCCCTGATCGTCGTAGGTGCCGCCGGTCAGTCCGCGGTTCTGATAGACGGGCACGCCGTCCATCTTCCCCACCCGACGGATGTTCGGCGACAGCGTGAGATACGTCCGGAACTGCAACCCGATGGCGTGGCTGTCGCCGAGCAACACCGCCGCCGCCCACTGCGGTTTCCCGGACTTGTCGTCGAACCCGGTGACGGCGACGGCCGCGCCCCGCACTCGCTTCATCTCGGCCAGCATCTCCGGCGCGGCGAGCAGCCCGACCAGTTGCGACCGCAGGAAGCCGGGCAACTGCTGCGGCTGGGACAGCTTGTCCCGGCGGTCGTGACTGAACGCCAGCGTGTCGGCGAGGACCGTGTCCTTCAGGTACTTCGACAGCGCCGCGGCCGTGTCGGCCGGGTTGCCGACCTCGGCGTACAGCAGCACGCCCGGCGGGAAGAGCGCCGCCGGGTCGGTCGGTTCCGCCGCCGACGCACCGGCCCCGACCGTCGCCATCGCCAGCACGCCGAGTAGCCGTTTCACGGGGAAGCCTCGTGGTGGGGTTCGATTCGATCCGCCGCGGGGTCGTTCATTTCAACCGGCCCAGTGCCGCCTTTGCCTCGACGGTGAGGGTCGCCAGGGGCGCGCCGTCGGCCCACGCCGCGAGCAGCTTCTTCGCCTCCGGCGTGCCGATCCGCTCGGCCACCTCCACCGCCCGCGCCGCCAGCAACTCCGCCGGGGTGCCGTACCCGCGTTGCAGCCGCGCCAGCAGGTCGGTGGCGATCCGCCCGCTCTCCGGCGTGCCCGGCGCTTTCGCCTCCGCCTGGAGTGCGTTCGCAGCGGCGGCCCCAACGTCCGCGAGCGCCTTCCGACCCGCGTCCCGCTCCTGGAACTCCTTGGACGACAGCTTCGCCCGCCACTTGGCGATCTCGTCCGCCGCCGGCCCCGTCGCCGGCCGCACCGCCATCCGCAGTTCGAGGAGCGCCTCGGCGGGGCGGGCGGCGAGCCGCGCCACGGCCTGGTACGCTTCTTCGCCGTCCGCCGAAGTCAGCGCGGCGCGGGCGTCGGCGACGGTGTCGAAGGCGAACGCGCGGCCGAGCGGCTCCGGCGGCTTGCGATACCGCACGTCCCACACGTACCCGCAGCCGTCCGTCCCGCAGGTGACGAGCCGGCTGCCGTCCGGCGTGTACGCGATCCCGGTGGTGGTGCCGAATGGGGGGCCGGGGAAGTCGGTGATCAAGTCGGCCGTCGCGGTGTTCCAGATTTGGATGGCCCGCTCCGGCCCGCGACACGTCGATGCGAACCGCGTTCCGTCCGGGCTGAAGGCGAAGACCGTGTGCCCGCTGCCGGTCAGCGACACCTGCCACAGACGCCGGCCCGCGACCGCGTCCAGCAGGGTGACGTAGCCGCCCATCTCGCCGATGCCGAGGGTCCGCCCGTCCGGGGCGAACTTCACCTCCGACGCATGGACCTTCACCGACAGGCGGACTTTGCCGGTCGCCGTTTCAATGAGGAGCGTCTCTTCTTTCTTCCCGCCGACGACCAGCGTGCGGCCGTCGGGCGACAGCGCCGCGCACCCGCCCCCCGCGAGCGCCGCATACGCGAACGTCCGCGTCGGCCGCTGGCCGTCGAGGTCGCACAACTGCACGCTGTCGGCGAGAAAGCGGACGCACCGCGTCGGGTGGCCGGCGAGGAAGCCGACCGAGACGGCGGCGGTCTCCTCGGCCGGCAACTTCTTCACGAACTCGCCGTCCTTGACCCGCAGGCAGACGACCGACTTGTCGCCGTCCTCGTGCAACACCCGCGTGCCGGACTCGTCCCAGGCGGTGCCGCCGGGCGAGTTGCGGCCGCGCGGCCAATCGTCCCGGATCGGCTTGCCGTCGGCCACCGCCCACGCGCGGAAGCAGTCCTTCTCGTCCTGGCTGACGGCGGTCTTGCCGTCCGGCGACAGGCGGAGGGCGACGAACGGGGCGGCCGTCTCGGTGGCGGAATGCGCGCCCGTCGCCGGGTGCCACGTCGTCCACCGCTGGTCGGCCCACCGGGAGACGACCGTCTTCGCGTCCGGGGCGAGCGCGGCGAACGGCCAGTCGGCGACGCCCGTCGGGGCCGACATCGGCTTGCCGACGGGTTTCCCGGTCTTCGCGTCAAGATGGTGGAGCGTGCCCGACGATTCGAGGGCGAAGAGGGTTTTGCCGTCCTCGCTCAGGCGGAGGTCGCACAGCTTCTTCTCGCTCTCGAACGGGACGAACGCCGCGTCCTCCTCGTCGGAGTCGAGCGTGCGGAGCTGCACCCCCATTGGGGTCTGGCAATAGAGCCGATCCGAGGCGGCGTTGAACCGCACCAGCGGCTTGTCCGGCACCTGGAACGATCTCACTCGCTTGCCGCTCGCGAGTTCCCAGATGCTGATCGTGTTGGCGTTCTCAGCGACCAACCTCTTGCCGTCCGGCGAGAAGACGAGTCCGAGCGGGATGGCGTTCGCGGCGAGCACTTTCGTCACTTCCTTCGGCGCGTCCAGAGGCATCAGGTGGACCGCCTTCTCCCCGCCGACCGCCAGGGTCTTCCCGTCCGCGGAGAGGGCGACCGCCGCGACGCTCTCCGGCAGCAGGTCGGTCGGTACCCGCGCGAGCGGACGGCCCGCCGTCCAGAGCCAGACGCCGTCGGCCACCACCGCGAGCGTCGCGTCGGACAGGAACGTCAGCCGCTGAATGGACCCGCCCTTTTGCGGGAAGCAGCCGAGTTCCCGGCCGGTCGCCGCGTCCCACAGCCGGACCTCGCTGTCGTCCTTGGCGCGGGTGACGAGGTATTTGCCGCCGGGCGACAGTTGCAAGTCGGTCAACTCCGACCCGTGCCGGTAGCGGACGGACCCGAAGCGGGCGACCGCCCCGGCCGGCAGCGGGTCGCCCAACCGGTCGAGCTTGTCCACCCACGGCGGCGCGTCGGCCGACTGCGCGACGAGGACCGACAGCAACAGTGGGGCGAGCATGGTCGGCGTCTCCGAACTGAAGGGAAATCACTTGGCGAACGTCGTCTCGTCCTTCAGGCACCAGCCGAGGGCGTTCAGCAGGAGGCGGTTGAAGTTCGCCTCCTCGAAGTCTTCTGGGTGGCCGAGCGAGGTGTAGAACACCCGCTGTTTGACTTTGTTGGCGTCCCGCTCGCGGACCCACGCCACCGGCTCGGACTGTTTGGGGATGGCCCCGGTCAGAAGCACCGTCACGTCTTTCGCCACGCCGGGGTTTTTATACAGGCTGCCGACCGAGGCGAACGGCTTGAAGTCCTTCAAAACCGGGTGGCCCTTCCCCGTCTCGGCGACGGTCAGTTCGCACTTCGGCCCCGCGCCGAAGTGATTCTTGTAGTCGCCGCCGAACACCTCCTTGTCCATCGCCAGCCACTTCTGGAACCCGTGGCTGGCGGTGCGGAGGCCGAGGACCGGCTTGCCGGACTCGCAGTAGTCCTTCACCGCCTTCAACTGCTCGCCGTCGACGGTCAGCCGGCGGGTGAAGAACACCGCGACGTCACACTCCCCAATTCTACCGATGTCGGCAACGTCCGCGTCCGATTTTCGGAACATTTTTACACATTCGACGGGGTACTTCTCTTCCAGCAGTTTGGCGAACGCCGTCAGCGACTCGTCCGACTTGTACTCCACCGACCCAGACACCAGCGCGACCTTGTACTTTTTCGCACCCCCGACCTTGCGGTCGGGGTTCGCCTTCTCGTCGCTCCCCAGGTACGCGAACAAGTCCCGAATGTCGGCTTCGCTCATCGTGTCCAGCAGCTTCTCCGGCATGATGGACACCGGCGACGGGTCGAGCTTGTCGATGTCCCGCTTGGCGAGAACCGTCTTCTCGACCTTGCCGTTGACGTAGCTCGCCAGGGTGATCGCCTCCGGCGACTGGTCCAGCACCATCCCCGTCAACGCGCGGCCGTCGAGGGTGTTGGCGGTATAGCTGATGAACTCCGGGCGGATGTACCCCGACGGATCGACGATGCTTGATAGCATCGACATGCGGTTCTTGCGATCCGCCGTCGTCAAGTCGGGGCCGATCTTGGTGCCCTCGCCGTGCAGCTGGTGGCACGCCGCGCACGACTTCGTGAACACCAGTTTGCCCTTCGCCGGGTCGCCGGGCTTTTCGCGATTCATCATCATGTTCAGCGCCGCGATGCGGGCCTGCTTCTCCCCGGCGGTGGCCGGCGCGATCTTGCCGAAGTGCTTCTCCACCAGGGCCGTCACCGCCTTGTCGTTCAGTTGCACCGCCGTGCGGCCGTGATCGACGGTGAGGTCCGCCTTCGGGAACGTCCCGGCGTCCCACGCCTGGAACAGCGCCAGCGCCCACGCCGGCCGCGACAGCAGCGCCTGCACCGCCCGCTTCTTCACGCCGGCGGACCACCCGGCGTACTTCGCCAGCATCAGTTCCGCCGACTTCGCGTCGTCGAACCCCTCCGCCGCCGCGATCCCGGCGAGCAGCATCGCATCCGACTTGGCCGATTCCAGCACCGTCGGCACGAACCCGCGCAACTCCGGCGACTTCACCAGCGCGAGCAGTTGCATCGCCTCGATGCGCTCCTTCTCGGCGAGCTTGTCGTCCTTGAGGCGAGCGACGACGAGTTTGCTTTCCTTCTCGTCACCAAGCCGAACGAGGAGGCGGGTAGCGAGTGGTGTCCTCGCAGTTGGTGGCAGCGATTTGAGCCGTTCGCGAAGGAGTTGCTGAAACTTCTCGCTTGTCGATGGTGCCAAGCCTGCATCAAAACCCCGAAGAATCGCGACGAACGCCTTGGGAAAATCATCCTGCATTCCGCCGCCAAGGTAGTGCCCGCCAGTGAGGCTCTCGGCGGCTACTTTTCGCGCAACTCTTTCGAGTACGAATCGAGTGGTCGGGTTCCCTTCGGCGTATCCAGTGAAGTACACCATGCCCTTGCCAGGTTCTACCAGTTGTTCCACCCGTGGTTCGCACGCCCACCAAAGCAATAAAGGCAACGTTGGGTCGTCGGGCAGGGGCGTCTTTCGCGATTGTGCCAGTAACTCCCACCACAGCTCCGCAAAAGCAGTCTCTACACCGAATCGCTTGCATGACGCTGCCAACTGAGCCAGGACCACAGGACTTGCTTCGGTTTCTGCAATTACTTGCAGGCGTTCACGGACGGTTTTCGCCACCTCCAATTGCGGCGTATCCACGAGCCTCACGCCCCACTCACGGACGTGTTCATCGGCGTGCTTCAGTGCAACCGATATAGTAATGGCATCCAGCCGACCAACGGCGTTCAGTGCCCACAGCGCCTCTATCGCGGCCGTCCCTTTCTCCTCCGCGAGTTGCTTTCGCAACTTGGCGGTCAACTCCGCTTCCACCTTCCGCTCGCCGA
>JAYUFU010000214.1:0-5881 GCA_043738505.1 Fimbriiglobus sp.
CTCGACCACGACCTACAAAAACATGACACGACACCGCCCATGATCTCCCGCGTCGCCGAACACTGCTACTGGCTGGCCCGCTACCTCGAGCGGTCGGAGAACACCGCGCGCGTGCTGGAGGTGAACCAGACGCTGCTGCTCGACTTCCACGTGCCGATGGAACAGCAGTGGCGGCCGCTGCTCATCATCTCCGGCATCCCCGACTACGACAAGCCGGCCACCGGCGAGGACGTGCAGGAGTTCATGACTTGGGACGCGGACAACCCGTTCAGCATCCGCAGCAGCCTGGGGTGGGCGCGGGAGAACGCCCGCATCATCCGCGAGGTGATCTCGGCCGAGATGTGGGAGCGGATGAACTACTACCACCTGTGGTTCCAGGGCAGCGCCAGCCGCGCCCTGTACGACGTGAATCGGGGCGAGTTCTACGCGCAAGTCCGCCGCATCAATCAACTGCTCAACGGCATCGCCGACGCCACCATGGCGCACGGCGAGGCGTGGGAGTTCTTCCGCCTCGGCCGCAGCCTGGAACGCGCCTGCCAGACGGCCCGCATCCTGGACGTGAAGTACCACATCCTGCTGCCCGCCCTGATCGACGTGGGCACCCCCGTGGACAACGCCCACTGGGTGGCCATCCTGATGAGCTGCTCCGGGTACGAGCCGTTCCACAAGAAGCCCCGCGCGGCCAGCGACCCGGCGGCGGCGGTGGTCGAATTCCTCATGTTCGACGACCAGTTCCCGCGGTCGGTCCACCACTGCCTGTCGGCATGTAAGCAGGCGCTCGCGGCGGTCGCCGTCCCTGCCGGCCCGCCGACCGAGGCCGACCGCCAGCTCGCCGACCTGCTGGCCTGGCTGGACGGCCGCGAAATCCCCGACCTCATCCGCGACGGGCTGCACGAGTCGCTGACGCACGTCGTGGACGGCGTACACCGGTTGGGCGACGCCGTGACGAAGACGTACTTCGCCGTCGAGTTCCACCCGCCGGCCGGCGCGGACGCAACTCAATAAGCGCCGCGGCGGTTCAATCTTAACGATCCGAATGATTGAGCCGTCAAGTCGCCAAGTCCGCCAAGAAGAATCAAGATTGCGCCTCATCTTGACGAGCTTGGCGTCTCGGCGGTTCGTATCTTGCCTAAATTCACGCACACCGAGGCTTTCCCGATGGGCATCCGCGTCGCCCTCCGCCACGTCACCACCTACCGCTACGACCGCCCGGTGACGCTGTCCCCGCACACGGTTCGCCTCCGCCCGGCCCCGCACGCCCGCACCGCCATCCCCGCTTACAGCCTGACCGTCCTGCCGCAGCCGCACTTCCTCAACTGGCAGCAAGACCCCTACGGCAACTACCTCGCCCGGCTGGTGTTCCCGAAGCCGACGCGCGAGTTCGAGGTGGCCGTCGAGCTGCACGCCGACCTGACGCCGATCAACCCGTTCGACTTCTTCGTCGAGGAGTCCGCCGAGCAGGTGCCGTTCGTTTACGCGCCGACGCTCCAACACGAACTCGCGCCGTACCTCGCCGCCGACCCCGCCGGCCCGCTGCTGTCCAAACTGGTCGCCGAACACCGCCCCACAAAGCCCGTCACGACCAACGACTTCCTGGTGAATCTGAACCAGAGCCTGGCCAACCGGGTGAAGTACACCATCCGCCTGGAGCCGGGCGTTCAGGCACCCGAGGAGACGCTGACGCTCGGCTCCGGGTCGTGCCGGGATTCCGGCTGGCTGCTGGTGCAACTGTGCCGGCATTTGGGCATCGCCGCGCGGTTCGTGTCCGGGTACCTGATCCAACTGGTCGCGGACGAGAAGCCGCTCGAAGGGCCGGACGGCCCTTCGGCCGACTTCACCGACCTGCACGCCTGGACCGAGGTGTACATCCCCGGCGCGGGCTGGGTCGGCCTCGACCCGACTTCGGGGCTACTCGCCGCCGAAGGGCACATCCCGCTCGCCTGCACCGCGTCGCCGCAGTCGGCCGCGCCGGTCGATGGCACACTCGGTTACGCCACCGACGAGGCCAACCCGGACGACGACCTGAAGCAGGAATTCACCTACGAGATGTCGGTCACGCGGATCGTCGAAGTGCCGCGGGTGACGAAGCCGTACCGCCCCGAGGAGTGGCAGGCCATCGACCGCATGGGCACGCGAATCGACGCCGAACTGGACGAGTGGGACGTGCGGCTGACGATGGGCGGGGAGCCGACGTTCGTCAGCATCGACGACCGCGACGCCGAGGAGTGGAACACCGCCGCGCTGGGGCCGAACAAGCGACGGCAGGCGTGCCAACTGTTGCATCGCCTCCACGACCGCTGGGCACCCGGCGGGCTGCTGCACTTCGGCCAGGGCAAGTGGTATCCCGGCGAATCGCTGCCCCGATGGGCGTTCGGCTGCTTCTGGCGACCCGACGGCGTGCCGGTCTGGTCCGATCCGAAGCTGGTGGCCGACGACGCCAAACCGGTCGGCGCAACCGCCGAGGATGCCAAGCGGTTCCTGGCGGCGCTGGTCGAGGCGCTGCACCTGCCTGCGGACGCCGGCATCCCCGGTTTCGAGGACGTGTGGCATTACATGCTGAAGGAGCGGCGGCTGCCGGTGAACGTCGATCCGCTCGACAGCAAGCTGGACGACCCGGAGGAGCGCGCCCGGTTGGCCAAGGTGTTCGAGGCGAAACTCGGCGCGGTGGTCGGTTTTGCGTTGCCACTCCGCAAGGGCGACGCCGGGTGGGAGACGAGCAAGTGGCCCCTCCGCTCGGAACACCTGTTCCTGCTGCCCGGCGATTCGCCGATGGGTCTGCGGTTGCCGCTCGCCGCGCTGGAGTGGGAGGCGAAGGAGAAGCGCCAGTTCACGGACGAGACCGACCCGTTCGCCAAGCGGTCGCCGCTGCCCGCGACGCCGACCTTCCAGCCCCGCCAGCCGTCGGTCAACGGCGTGCCGAAGCCGGTCGCCGAAGCCGATCCGTCGCTGATACGGACGACGCTTTGCGTCGAAGCCCGCGCCGGGACGCTGTACGTCTTCCTGCCGCCGGCCCGAAAGCTCGAACACTACCTGGAGCTGGTCGCGGCCGTGGAGGCGACCGCCGCGGCGCTGGCACTACCCGTTCGCGTCGAGGGGTACACGCCGCCGAGCGACCCGCGCATCTGCCACTTCAGCGTCACCCCCGACCCCGGCGTCATCGAAGTGAACGTCCACCCGGCGGCGCGGTGGGGCGACCTGACGGCCCGCACCACCGAACTGTACGCGGAGGCGAAGAAGGTGCGGCTGACGACCGAGAAGTTCCTGCACGACGGCCGGCACACCGGCACCGGCGGCGGCAACCACTTCGTCCTCGGCGGCCGCACTCCGGCCGACAGCCCGTTCCTCCGCCGGCCGGATTTGCTCCGCAGTCTGGTGGGCTTCTGGCACAACCACCCGTCGTTCTCGTACCTGTTCAGCGGCCTGTTCGTCGGCCCGACTAGCCAGCACCCGCGGGTGGACGAGGCCCGGCACGACGCCGTGTACGAGTTCGAGCTGGCCGCCTCGCACCTGCCGAAGCCGCCCTTCCACCCGCCCGCGTGGCAGGTGGACCGCGCCTTCCGTCACCTGCTGGCCGACGCGACCGGCAACACGCACCGCACCGAGTTCTGCATCGACAAAATGTTCAGCCCGGACTCGCCGTCGGGCCGGCTGGGGCTGGTCGAGTTGCGGTCGTTCGAGATGCCGCCGCACGCCGAGATGAGCCTGGTTCAGCAACTCTTGCTGCGGACCCTGGTGGCGTGGGCGTGGCGGAAGCCGTACACCCGGCCGCTGGTCCGCTGGGGCACCGAACTGCACGACCGCTTCCTGCTGCCGCACTTCGTGGAAGCCGACCTCCGCGACGCGCTGGACGAGTTGAATCAGGCCGGCTACCCGTTCGACCCGACGTGGTTCGTCCCGCACGTCGAGTTCCGCTTCCCGCTCGTCGGCCAGATCGCCACCCGGAACGTGACGCTGGAGCTGCGCACCGCCGTCGAGCCGTGGCCGGTGCTGGGCGAGGAGGCCGGCGGCGGCGGCACCACGCGGTTCGTCGATTCGTCGCTGGAACGGCTGCAGGTGAAAGTGACCGGCATGACCGACGGCCGGCACGTCGTGACGTGCAACGGGCGGGCGGTGCCGCTGCACCCGACCGGCACGAACGGCGAGTATGTGGCCGGCGTGCGGTTCCGCGCCTGGCAGCCGCCGAGTTGCCTGCACCCGACCATCCCGTCGCACGCGCCGCTGGTGTTCGACGTGCTGGACCTGTGGAACGACCGCTCGGTCGGCGGGTGCGTGTACCACGTCGCGCACCCCGGCGGGCGGGCGCACGAGACCATGCCGGTGAACGCGCTGGAGGCCGAGGGCCGGCGGATCTCGCGGTTCGCGCCGTTCGGCCACACGCAGGGCCGCGTCACCCCGCCCCGCCCGGAACCGAACCCGGACTTCCCGTACACGCTGGACCTGCGCCGCATCCCGCCGGCCCCGCCCGCGCCCCCGACGGCCGCCGTGCCGGAACCCCGCGCCGCCTGGGTGGAGGCGGTCAGTTCGACAACTTGACGTGCAAGTAAAGGGTGTCCTTGCCGCGCAGCACTTTCAGCACGGCCGCGCCCTTGCCGACTTCGGCACGGCACAGCTCGCGGCCCAGTTGCAGCGGGTTCTTGACGACGAACCCGTTCACCGCCGCGATCACGTCCCCGACGGCGACGCCGGCCTTACCCAGCGGCTTGCCCTCGACGACGGTGGCGATCACGGCCGTCTCCTTCTCCGCCTTCGCTGACACGCCGTAGTCGGCAGGGGAGGACGCCTTCACCCCGTTCAACCAGTCGGCGCTAGTCCGCACGAGGTGCGAGTCGTTATTCACCCGAATCGCCGATTTCGCCACCTCGTTGGCGGTCGCGAGGACGCTCCCGCTCAGGTGCACGCTTCCCCCGTTGGTGCGGAGAACGCCCTGGCAGATGACGAGTCCGGAAATGCTCTTGAGGTGCCCGCCGCACTTTTCCTCATCGAGGCTTCGCTCGATGGTAATATCGCCATTCACCCAGAGGAAACGGGGAAGGGTCGTCATGTGAAAGGACACGTCCCCCTCGATGAAGACCATCGCGGTGAAGTCCATTCGACTGTCGTAAGGGACGTGTCCCCGGTACTTGCCGAGGGCCACGCGGCCGAACACCGCAAGGTCGAACTTGAGGTGAGGACTGCCGAGCAGCCCCTCGTTCGACACTCCCTCACAACACAACCCGCGGGCAAAAGGGGGCCGGCGACCGAACGGGTCGGCGCGTACGAGGCGCTCGTTGACGTACCAGTGCGGAAGAGATTCTTGGGAGAGCGTGTCGGCATGATCCCAGCCATCGAGCGACAGCCTCATGTCGAACAACTTTAGGTCGGTGGCCTTGATAGCACTTCGGAAGAGCGTGTCTGCTTGTCGACCCAACTGACCGCTCGGGTCGAGGTCGGCCCCTACCGGCAATTCCGGTTCTGGGTCGTTGCGGCCTGGCTTGGTGGTGATTGGTTTCAAGCGCTGTTTGTGTTCCAGCGTGGCGCAGACGAGGCGGCTCAGTTCCCCCCGCTTGCCCCACCCCGCGAGTTTGTCCTCGGTCAGCGGCGGCTTGTTGGCCAGCCAGACCGCGACCCAAGCGGCGGCCGGTTCGCGAAGCTGCTTGTCGTCCGACCCCGCGACTCGGAAGAGCCAGCGGATCGTGTCCGGCTTCTCCAACTCTGGCGTGACTTTCGCCCGCCGCGCCGCGTTCGCCGGGTCGCCGAGTCCTTCCAGGAGTTCGCGGTCCGTGATCGGCTTGGCGGCGGGAATCAGGTGACCGACGACGAGGACGATCAGAACGGCCGGAGTGCGGGACATGGGGCACCGTGGCGTGAAAATGACCGGAGGCGTGGGGGGGGGGGGGGGGGG
>JAYUFU010000215.1:0-5878 GCA_043738505.1 Fimbriiglobus sp.
ACCCACGGCCCTTGCGGGCCGGGTTCGCCAGGAACGCCTTTGGCAAACTCGGCAATCTGTTCCCCCAACCCGGAAAGCGCCAGTCCGGAGCCTTTCGCCGGTTGCGCGAAATGCGCCTGGCCGAGTTGTGACAACCGCGACAATCCGCACCGACCACCCCTACATATTCCACGCGGGACGGCCCACAATTGCTGAAGTTCGGCGGTTCCGTTGTTCCGGCCGGTGCCCACCATGACTCGCACAGCTCGCCGATTGTCGTCCCTGTTCCTGCTCTTCACGGCCGTCGGCTGCCACCACTGCGGGGAGCCGCGGCCGCGACTGCTCGGCCGGCTCCGCGACCGCAACCCCGACGACGACAACCGAGCCGTGGACCGCTTCCGCGACCAGCGGCCCGACGGGTGCGACGACGCCCTGCCTCCGCCGCGCCGTACCGGGACTGACGGCTACGGCCAGCCGGTCAGCAACGGTAGCGGCCGGTACGTGTCGCCGATCTCCGGCATCCCGTACAGCACCCCGCTGCCGACCGGCGGGTTCCCGGCCGGGCCGAGCTACCCCTACGGCAACCCGATCACCATCAGCGGGCCGAGCCGCGACGACCAACTGCCGCCGCCGGGCGGGTTCAACATCCCTTCGCCCGGCGTGCCTCGCGCCCCCATGCGCTCGACCGACGGGACGAAAATGTTCCCGCCGCTGGGTGGGGGAATCGTCACCGGCGACCCGAGGAAGTGATCGGGTATCACCGCTGCACGGTGAACGGTTGCGCGGCCGTCGTCGGCACCGGCGCGACCGTGGGCGAGTAGCTCAAGCGGACCGTCGGCGCGGCGACCGTCGGCGTGGTGGCGAAGTGGTATCCGCCGGCCGAGCCGCCACCGGAGACGACCGGTTGACCCGCGGCCGTCGAGTAGGTGCCAGTAACTGGAACCCCGTACACATTTTGCGGGACCGGCTCGCAATTCTCGCCGTTCATCCAGTGCGGGGTGAAGAACGCCACCAGGCGGCGGAGCAGGCCGGGGCGCGAACGCCCGCACCCGCCGGCGCTGTCGCAGGCCGACGGCAGCGGGATGTGGATCGGGCGGGGGCCGACCGCCGCCGGCGCGCAATTGTCCGTCGCACACCGCTCGTGCCACCCGCCCATCGGGAACAGGCGGCCGCGACTCCCGTCGCACTTGCTCGGCCACCCGGCCGCCCCTTCCGCCCCCGTGATGTGTCCCTCGTGCGGGAACCACTCGCGCAGGGGTACGACCGGCGGGGCGAACACCAAGCCGGGGTTGTGTGCCGGTCCCGCACCACCGCACAGCCACGCCCGCAACCGCTCCAGCAAGCTGCCGCGCGACCCGCACCCGGTGGCGCACGGCGTGGCGAAGTGCTGGATTCGCGGGGCGAACAGCGGCTGCGGCGCGAAGTACCCCGGCTGCGGCGCGCCCCACGTCGGCCGACTGACCATCGCTGGCGGCGGCACCGTGGGCGCGGTCGAACCCCCGCCGCTGACGACGCTCGGCAGCGACTGCGACAGGCTGCCGCCCGGCACCGTCGGGTAGACCGACACCGGATCGGCGGCCGCCAGCGCGGCGACGGGGAACACCATCAGGCCGAGGGACAGAAGGCGTTTCACGGCGGGTTCTCCGGGGGCGCGGTGGAAGCGTCTCCGGCATCATCGACATTCGCAAGCCGGGCAATTCGGGAATTCGGCGAAGGCGGCACGACGCGGGCAATCCGCCGCGATCCGACAATCGGCACAACTTGCGCAGTTGGCCTACGCGCTCCTTCCGCCGGCGCGAACCGGCTTCGATGCGGGCGGCGAAGCCGCTCCGCGCCCGCGAGGTGCGTGCGCGGCTCGCCCGTGTACTTACTGGTGGTCCAGGTTCTGCTCGTCGCGAATGGGATGTTATCGAGGGGGGGTTCTAACCGTTCGCCTCTTCCCGCGCCTTGACCCATTTGACGACGAGGGCGTGGAAGTCGAAGAAGTTGTCCAAATCGGCGGCGGATTTGCGCAGTTCCGTCAACAGCCTGTGGGTGTCGGCGAGGAATTCCCGATACCGCTCGGCGATGTACTGCCCGCCGGGTAGTTCTCGCGTCGAGCCGAGTTGGTTCTGAAGCCAGGCGCGGACGGTGGCGATGAGCGCCTCGGGATCGTTCCCGTGGTGGCGAATGTCCTGCCCGGCGATGTCCGAGAGGAATTTCTGGTAGCGGTACGGTTCGCGGTCCAGGACGAGAACTACTTTCTTCGATTGCTTGGCGACGCCCCCCGCCTTGAACCCGACGAACAGCCCGAATTCGTAGGGCATGTTGAACCGGGGCAGCCCCTCTGCGTTCGATTCCGTCCGGCTGATATCGTGGATGCCGTACCGCGATTCGCCAATGACGCGAAGGAGTTTCGCCGCCCGCGTCTCGCCGGAGTCGTCCGCTTCGAGAGCGCAACGGGCCTGGAACCCGCAGAACTCGATGGTGAAGGTGAGGGCGCGGAAGAGCGGCACGTACTCCGAGTCGAAGGGGCAGTTCACGAACACGCTGTTCGCGTAGGTCGGTCTACGCCGTTTCGCCGGCATTCCGTTTCCTCGCTTTGGCTTCGGACTTCGCCTGCGCGGCTTCCTCGGCTTCGCGCTGGAGGCGTTCGGAGATCACCTTCCGCACCGCGCGTTCGATTTCCTCAAGCGGAATGTTGCCCCGGTGCGGTTCCGGCAAATCGACCAGGACGACCGTCACGCCCTTCTTGAGCTTCGGCTTCTTCTTTGTCGGCATCGTTCGCCCTCCGGTGTTTCGTTCCACCCCATTCTACCCGCCGGCGGCCGCGATCTGGGCGAGTTGCTCCGGCGTCGGCTGGCGGCTGCCCTTGCACGCCGGGTACTTGGTGCAGCTCAGGAAGTACCGCCCGCCGAACCGCGACTTCTGCAACCGCATCGGCGACCCGCAGTCGGTACACGGCTCGGCGATGTCGATCTTCGGCAGCCCGGCGGCCGCCTTCTTCGGCTCCTCCGGCGGCAGGATGTCCTTCAGCTTCTCCTTCAGCTCGGCGTTGATGGCCTTCGTCCCCCGGCACTTCGGGTAGCCGGTGCAGGCCAGGAACGGCCCGCGGAAGCTCTTCTTGATGACCATCGGCAGGCCGCACTTCTCGCAGTGAATGCCGGTGTCCGCCGGCTTCAGCGGCGCGCCCTGCTCGTCCGCGTCCGAGATGAACGAACACCCCTTGGCGTCCGAACACTGGACGTACCGGTTGCCGGTCTTGCTGAACTTCAGCAGCAGCGGCTTGCCGCACCGCGGGCACGGGTACTTGCTCGGCAGCGAACTCACCACCGGCTTGCCGTCCGGCCCCTCGTTCATGATGGTCGGGCAGTCGGGCGCGCCCTCGCAGGTGTAGAAGGTGCCGAACCGGCCGTCCTTCTTGACCATGAACTTGCCGCAGGCGGGGCAGGGGATGGTCGTCACCTCCGGCCCCATGCTCTCCTTGCCGTCCTCGCCCCGCTTGTACGGGCACGGGGTCTCCTCGTCCTTCCACCCGCTGCACCCGATGAACTTGTTGCCCGTCTTGCGGCTGAACATGGCCACCAGCGGCCGGCCGCACTTCGGGCACGCCTCGCCGATCTCGATGCCCCGCTGGGCGGGCATGTCCGTCTCGGCCTTGGTCAGCGCCACCGAGAACTCGGCCCAGAACTCGTCCAGCACCTCCTGGTACTGGTGCTTGCCGGTCTCGATGTCGTCCAGCTCCTCCTCGAAGTGGCTCGTGAACTGCATGTCCATGATCTTCGGGAAGTGCGCGACCAGCAGGTGCGTGACCGTCTTGCCGACGGCGGTGGCGAAGAAGCGGCGGTCCTTCTGCTCGACGTAGCCGCGGTTCTGGATGACCTCGATGATGCTGCTGTACGTGCTCGGCCGGCCGATCCCCCCCTTGACGAGGGCGTCCACCAGCGACCCCTCGTTGTACCGCGGCGGCGGCTGGGTGAAGTGCTGCGACTCGTACAGGTCCAGCCGGTTCAGCGGCATCTTCTCCGTCAGCGGCGGCAGGGCCGACTCCTCGCCCTTGCCGACCGGGGCCATCACCCGCCGGTAGCCGTCGAACTTCTCGATGCGGCCGCTGGTGCGGAACAGCCCGCGGCCGGCGGCGATCTCCACCGACGTGACGGCGAACACGGCCGGCGACATCTGGCACGCCACGAACTGGTTGTAGACGAGCGTGTAGATGCGCAGGTCGTCCCCGCCGAGGCCGAGGCTGCCGGCCCGCTCCGGCGTCACGGCCACGTCCGTCGGCCGGATGCACTCGTGCGCCTCCTGCGCGCTCTTGCCGCTGGCGTAGAAGTTCGGCTTGTCCGGCCGGTAGTTCGGCCCGAACGTCTGTTCGATGTAGGTCCGCACGGCGGCGACCGCGTCCGGCGAAATCCGCGTGCTGTCGGTTCGCATGTAGGTGATGAGCGCGACCGTGCCTTCGCCCCGCAGGTCCACGCCCTGGTACAGCCGCTGGGCCGCGTCCATCGTCCGCTTGGTGCTGAACCGGAGGCGGAGGTTGGCCTGCTTCTGGAGGCTGGACGTGATGAACGGCGGCTTCGGCCGGTCCAGCCGGTCCTTCTGCTCGACCTTCGAGACGACGTACTGCGCCGTCAGCAGGGCGGCGGCGATGGCGTCGGCCTCGGCCTCGTTGCCCAGCTTCGGCTCGGCGTTGTCCCACCGGGCCAGTTCCGCCAGGAACGCGCCCTTCGGCGGCGCGGGGATGCCGGACTTCACTTCGCCGCCCGGCTTCTTCGCGGCGGGCGCGGCGTCGCCGTCCGGCGCGTCGCCCTCGGCCTCCTCGACTTCCGGTTCGTCAACGTCCTGCGGCGCGAGTTCGCCGGGGACGCCTTGCTTGCCGGGGACTTCCGCGACCACGCCCTTCTGCTTGGCGAACAGCTTCGTCGCCGCCGGCTTCGCGGTCAGCTTCACGCCCGCCCCCTGCGGGGCCAGCAGCGCCGTGACCTTCCAGTATTCGTCCGTCTTGAAGGCGTCGATCTCCGCGTCGCGGTCCACGATCAGCCGCACCGCCACGGACTGCACGCGGCCGGCGCTCAGCCCGCTGGCGACCTTCTTGCCGAGCAGGTTGGACAGCGGGAAACCGACCACGCGGTCCATCGCCCGGCGGGCCTCCTGCGACCGCACCCGGCCCATGTCGATCTGGTCGATCTGCGTCATCGCCTTCTGAATGGCCGGCTTCGTGATCTCGTTGAACCGGATGCGGAAGGTGCGGGCCGGGTCCAGTTGCAGCGCGTCGGCGATGTGCCAGGCGATGCTTTCGCCCTCGCGGTCGGGGTCGCTGGCCAGCAGGACGCGGTTGGCGTTCTTGGCGGCCGCGCCGAGTTCGTCGAGGATCTCCTGCTGCGTCCGGCGCTTGCCGAACTTGCCGCCGCCCTTGCCGGCCTTCGCCTTCGCCTTCGCGCCGGCGTCGGTCAGATAGCGGAGCTTCCAGCCGGCCCCGATCTGGATGCCGGCGACCTCTTCCTTCGTCTTGCGGTCCTTGTTCGTGGCCAGGTCGCGGACGTGGCCGAAGCTGGCCAGCACCTTGTACCCGCTGCCCAAATACTTGCTGATCGCCTTCACCTTGCCGACGGATTCGATGATGACGAGGTCGTAGGTGCGCGCCCCCGCCGCCGGGCCGTCGTCGCCCCCCTCTGTACTGGGGGAAGCGGGCCGTTTGCGGCGGGTCGCCGGGGCCGGCTCGACGGCGGTGCTGTCGGCCGGGGCCGCCGGTTTGCGGGCGGCGCGCTTGGCGGGGGCCTTGGCGGGCGTGTCGGACTTTTTGCGTGCGGGCACCGGGAGTGAACCTCGGAAGGAAAACGTCAACAGTATACCGGGGCGGTGGTCGTGTCGAAGTCAGTTGTGGGGCGGGAGGCAGGTTGGAGCCGGCGTTCTTGTTAGC
>JAYUFU010000216.1:0-16896 GCA_043738505.1 Fimbriiglobus sp.
GCAAGGGGCCAAACCCCTCAGGGGATTGGCCCCTTGCTTGCGCGGCGGGCTAACTTTTCCCCAACACCAGATCGACCACCCAACACCCCCGCACATGCACGCCCGGTTCGCGGCAGTGGGTGAGGATGTCGGCGTTCTCGCACCCGGCGTCTTGCAGCGCGTCGGCGAGGATCGGCATCCGCTCGAAGGCGCGATCCTCGTAGATGCCCCGCGCGATGCCGACGACGGCTTCGGTTTGCCACGCAGGTTCGATGGCGACGGGGCGAAAGGGGTTGCCGAAGATGTCGCGGATAAGGGCGCATTGGGCGAAAGGTTCATCGGCTAGGGTCCCGCCACGCTCGCGGATGATTCTGGAAGGCGATTCAAACGCCGGGGCGGCACCCCACCAGCCGTTAGGAAGTGCCACGTTGTACGCGGTCGAACTGTAAGGGAGTGGCATATCCTCCATCGACCAGAACGAGCCGGGAACTTCTTGCTGCCGTTCTTCGTGCTCCACTTCACTCGCCAAGTTCGCCGCCTCTTCCCTCGCGGCGGCATCGATGAGACCCTCCACAAACCCCTCCGCCGCGAGGATTGCTCGTCGGCTCCTTTCGTCAGGGAGAAGATGCCAGACCCGCCGGCAACAGGCACACTCAAAGAGCCGGCGTTTCCGGTCTTCTTCCGTGAATTCGCGCGTCCACAGAAGCACTTCCGGATGCACCGCTGACAGCCACGCTGCCTCATCCATCGCCGGTCCTCCCGTTCAATCCACGAAGCTGAACTCGTTGCACAGCAACAGCACTTGCGTGAGTTGCTCCCACGCGCCGAGTTGGCCGGTGGTCGGCTTCACCTTCTCGGCTTCCTTCACGAAGCTGACCGCCAGCTCCGTCTCCTCGGTCGTCGGGTTGCGGCTGAGGATCAGGCGGTACAGCGCCTTCGCCTTCGCGGGGTGATCCGCCGCCTTCGCCACCTCGTCTCGCTTCGCCACGGCCTTCGTGCGGTCCACCGCGAACGGGTTGTTCATCAGGAACAGCGCCTGCTGCGGCACCGTCGTCTGGAACCGCTGCGGGGTGTGCTGCTCCGGGCTGGCCAGGTCGAACGTGCGGAACGGGCCGGGCAGGTTCTGGCGGTCGATGTAGCCGTACACCGCGCGGCGGGTCGGGTACGGGGCGTTGAACAGTTGCACCGACCGGCCGCAGACCGTCGGGTCGAGTTCGCCGGACGCGGCGAGCAGCGAATCGCGGAGCGGCTCGAACTCCAGCCGCCGGCGGTTCTGGTGTGCGAGCAACCGGTTCTCCGGGTCGGTCGCGGCCGCTTCGGCGGGGATGACACTGCTCCGCCGGTAGGCGTCGCTCAGCAGGATACGCCGGTGCAGCGCCTTCACGCTCCAGCCCTCGGCCATGAAGCGAGAGGCCAGGAAATCCAGCAGTTCCGGGTGCGTCGGCGGTTCGGTGCGGACGCCGAAGTCGGACGGCGTGCGGACCAGCCCCTGGCCGAAGTGGTGCATCCAGACGCGGTTGACGAACACCCGCGCGGTCAGCGGGTTCGACGGCGAGGCGATGGCCTTCGCCAGTTCCAGCCGGCCGCTGCCGTCCTTGAACGGCATGCGCGGGCCGACCACTTGCGGCATCTGGCGGGGCACCTTCACGCCCCGGTTGCCGGGGTTGCCGCGAACGAACACCACCGCCTCGGCGGGCTGCGGGTTGTCGGTCATCACCATCGCGCGGGGTGGGGCGAACGGCGACTTGCTCGGGTACTCGTCCACCTTCTTTTGGAACTTGGCGACGGCGTCGCGGTCGGCGCGGTTGAGCAGCCGATCCGGAGCCGTCGTGACGGCGGGGAACCCGCCGGCGGCGGCGGCCACTTGCGTCTTGCGGAGGGCTACCCACTTCTCCCGCTCGGCGTCCACGGCGGCCTTCAACTTGGCCAGTTCCGCCTCGTAGGCGTCGAGTTCCTTGGTCCGCTCGACGCTGGTGATCTGCGGCAAATCCTTCGGCTCGGTGCTGCTGGCGAACACGCCGTACAGCGAGTAGTAATCGGCCGTCGGAATGGGATCGAACTTGTGGTCGTGGCAGCGGGCGCACGTCACCGTCAGGCCCATCAGCCCGCGCGTCACCACGTCGATGCGGTCGTCGATGATGTCGTGGGGGTTGTTGCTGAACCGCCGGCCGACGGTCAGGAAGCCCATCGCCGCCAGCGGTTTCTTGTCCTCGCCGAGTTTCAGCTTGTCCGCTGCCAACTGCTCGACGATGAACTGGTCGAACGGCTTGTCGTCGTTGAAGCTGCGGATCACATAATCCCGGTAGGTATACGCATACGGGTAGTTGCGATCCTCCGTGAAGACGTACCCTTTGCTGTCGGCGTAGCGGGCCACGTCCAGCCAGTGCCGGCCCCACCGCTCGCCGTAGTGCGGGTTCGCCAGCAGCTCGTTCACCAACTTCGCGTAGGCGTCGGGCCGGGTGTCCTTCTCGAAGGTGTCCAGTTGTTCGGCGGTCGGCGGCAGGCCGATCAGGTCGAAGAACACCCGCCGGGCCAGCGTGCGCTTGTCGGCGGGCGGCGCGGGGGGCAGTTTGGCCGAGGCGAGCTTGGCGTTGATGAAGCCATCGACGGACGCGCTCGGAGTTGCCTCGCGGTTCACGGGCTGGAAGGCCCAGTGCTTTTTGCCGGCACCAGGATCGACGACGGTGGCGCTGGCGGGGAACGGCGCGCCGAGTTTCACCCAGCCTTCCAGCGCGGCGATTTGGTCCTTCGTCAGTTCCTTGTCCGGCGGCATGGCGGTGTCGGCGTTCGCCCGCTTCACGGACAGGATCACCTTGCTTTTCGCCGGGTCGCCGGGCACCACGGCCGGGCCGGTGTCGGTGCCTTTCGCCAGCCCCGCGGCGGTGTCCAGTCGCAATCCGGCTTCCTGCTTCTTCGCCCCGTGGCAGCGGGTGCAGTTCTCGACGAGGATCGGGCGGATCGTCTTCTCGAAGTATTCCACTTGCTCGGCCGGCAGCTTCTTGGCGTCGGCGGCCACGGCCGGAACCGCGCTAAGGGCGAATAGGATTGAAGCGACACGTCGCATGGTCGGCGACCTCGGCGGAAATCGGAGACGCGGGCACGAACACCCGGCGGGCGGCAGGTGGTATCATTCTAGATGATGCGGCACCCCGAACGCACCCCGAATCCCGTTGAACCGCCGGCCCGGAGAGTGATCGAATGAGCGTCCCGACGGCACCGAAGATTTTCCACATCACCCACATCGACAACCTTCCGGGCATCCTGGATCAGGGCGGGCTGTGGTCCGACGCGCAGCGGATCGAGCTAGCCTTGGGGACGACGGTTGTGGGCATGTCGAGCATCAAAGAGCGTCGGCTGACGGAGTTGCTGGTCTCTTGTCATCCGGGCACGACTGTGGGGCAGTACGTCCCGTTCTACTTCTGCCCTCGGTCGATCATGCTTTACTTGTTGCACAGGGGAGATCGCGTCAGTTATTCGGGTGGGCAACCGCCGATCATCCACCTCCAGGCGGACCTCCGGACGGCTGTGGCGTGGGCTGACGGAATGAACCTTCGATGGGCGTTCAGCAAGTCCAACGCGGGGGCGCGGTACTGCGACTTCTTCCATTCACTCGAGCATTTGGGGGAAGTGGATTGGGCTGCGGTCTCGAATCGGGATTTCCGCACCCCGGCGGTGAAGGAGGGCAAACAGGCGGAGTTTCTGATGCGCAACTGGTTCCCGTGGCAGTTGGTGGAGAAGGTCGGCGTCTTCGACGCCAAGAGGGAATCTGCGGTGTCGCAAATCATCGAGACCGCCGCCCACAAACCCGTAGTTTGTGTAGAACGCGACTGGTACTACTGAGGGTGGTGGTGATGATCGAATTCGTGACCGGGAACATCTTGAATGCCGACGTGGATGCCCTCGTCAACACTGTCAATTGTGTTGGCGTGATGGGGCGCGGCGTCGCGTTGCAGTTCAAGAAATCGTACCCGGAGAACTTCGCGCAGTACGAGGCGGCGTGCGAGAGGGGGGAAGTGCGGCCGGGAGCGATGTTCGTGACCGTCACGGGCATTTTCCCGCCCCGATTCATCATCAACTTCCCGACGAAACGACACTGGAAGGGGAAAAGCCGCCTCGCGGATATCCAGTCCGGCTTGGTCGCCCTCGTCGCCGAGGTGCGGTCGCGCGTTATCCAATCGATCGCCCTCCCCCCTCTTGGCTGTGGGTTGGGCGGGTTGGAGTGGGATGCCGTTCGGCCGCTGATCCTGTCGGCATTTGAGGCTCTACCGGATGTCCGCGTTGTCGTGTACGAGCCGGTGGGTGCTCCCGCTGCCAGTGAGATGGCGAAGCAATCCGTCACCCCGAACATGACCGTCGGTCGCGCGGCCCTGGTTGGGCTGATGAGTCAATATCTGGGGGCCGTGCTGGACCCCTTCGTCACACTGCTCGAAGTTCACAAGCTGATGTACTTCATGCAAGAAGCCGGTGAGGAGTTGAAACTGAAGTTCGTGAAAGGCCCGTACGGCCCGTACGCCGAGAACCTGCGCCACGTGCTGAACTTGATCGAAGGGCACTTCATCACCGGATACGGTGATGCAGGTGATGACCCCGAGAAGCCCTTGGAGGTGACAAGCGATGCGACCCACAACGCGGCAACGTTCCTCGAAACTCATGTCGAGACGCTCGCGCGGTTCAAGCGTGTGGTTCAGTTGATCGCGGGATTCGCCACCCCCTATGGGATGGAACTCCTCGCTACGGTTCACTGGGTGGCCCGTCGAGAATCCGTCCGGACTGCCGACGGGGCTGTGATCGCCGTCCACTCCTGGAACGAACGGAAAAGTAAAATGTTCCCCGACAAGCACATTCGCCTCGCTTGGCAGGAATTGGAATCACGGGGTTGGCTCCCGGCGAGCGCCACGACTATGGCCGAAGGCTGACACCGGCGTGCGACAAATGCAGTCGAAAGATGTGACTTGACTGGTCGGATCGCCTGAACGTTTGCTGACGCTCACTAGCTAATCGACACAGCTTCACCCCTCCCCGGAGTCGGTCCTCATGCTCCGCCTCGACGCCCCGCGATCCGTCCGCTTCTGCGACGGCATGAGCCGCCGCGACTTCCTGTACGCCGGGGCCATCCCCACGCTCGGCCTCAGCCTGCCGGGGCTGCTCGGCGCGAAGGCGCGTGCCGCCGAGGGGAAGCAGGACACCGACGTGAACTGCATCTTCCTGTTCCTCGTCGGTGCCCCCAGCCAGCTCGACACGTTCGACCCGAAGCCGGACGCGCCGGCCGAGGTGCGCGGGCCGTTCAAGCCGATCCCCAGCAAGGCCGACGGCGTGAAGCTGTCCTCCATCCTGCCGAAGGCGGCCGAACACGCGAAGAACTTCAGCGTCATCCGGTCGGTGTACTACGCCGGTACGGCGGTCCACGATGTCGGCCACCAGGTGATGCAGACCGGCCGCATCTTCACCGGCGGCATCGAACACCCGGCGGCCGGGTCGGTGGTCGGCTTCCTGAAGGGCGCGCGCGGCGAACTGCCGGCCCACGTCCTGCTACCCAAGCCGATTGGCAAGACCGGGGGCAACCTGCCGCACGGCCACACGGCCGGGTACCTGGGAAAGTCGCACGACCCGTTCGTCCTGAACGCCGACCCGTCGGTGCCGAACTTCAAGGTGCCCGACCTGCTGTCGCCGGACTACATCTCGCCGCAGCGGGCCGACCGCCGGCAGAAGCTGCGGGATGCGGTGGACGGGGCGGTTGCCACCTTCGAGAGCAGCGCCGCCGCCAAGCAACTCGACGACAACTTCGCCCTCGCCTACAAGCTGATGTCGAGCGCCAAGGCCCGCGAGGCGTTCGACCTGTCGAAGGAGACCGAGAAGACGAAGGAGAAGTACGGCAAGTCGCGGTTCGGCATGTCGTGCCTGATGGCCCGCCGGCTGATCGAGGCCGGGGTGCGGTTCGTCACGGTGAACATGTTCGAGACCGTGTTCGACGAAGTGACGTGGGACATCCACGGGTCGCGGCCGTTCACCGACATCGACGAGATGGCCAAGCAGGTCGCGCCGAACTTCGACAAGGCGTTCGCCGCGCTGATGGACGACCTGACGCAATCCGGGCTGCTGAAGACGACGATGGTGGTGGCGACGGGCGAGTTCGGGCGGACGCCGAAGATCAACCCGGCCGGCGGGCGCGACCACCACCCCGGCTGTTGGAGCATGATCGTGGGCGGCGGGCCACTGAAGGGCGGCACCGTCGTCGGCGAGTCGGACGAACACGCCTTCGCGCCGAAGACCCGCCCCGTCGCCCCGGCCGAAGTGACGGCCACCATTTACAAGGCCCTGGGACTCGACCCGCACAAGGAGCTGCCCGGCCCGCAGGGGCGACCGATCCCGGCCGTGGACTACGCCGTCAAGCCGATCAACGAGTTGTTCTGAACCACCGGACGCAGGAGGACCGACCATGCCGACGACTCTGGAACTCGAACCGCCGCCGGCGCTGCCTCGCGGCATCGACCTCCCCACCGAGGACGGTGAGAACTTGGAAAGCGCGTGGCACCTGAAGTCGATGTGGCTGCTGATTGCCAGCGTCGAGCAGCACTGGGTCGGCCGCACCGACTTCTACGCCGGCGGCAACCAGTTCTTTTACTTCGACCCGAAGCGGGCGCGGAACACCAAGTTTCAGGGGCCGGACTTCTACGTCGTGAAGGGCGTCAACCGATTTCCGATCCGGGAGAGCTGGGTGGCGTGGGAAGAGGGCGGGCGGGTGCCGAACGTGATCGTCGAGCTGCTCTCCCCGTCCACCGCCGACCACGACCGGACGCACAAGAAGAAAGTCTACCTCCAGGATTTGGACGTGCGGGAGTACTTCTGCTTCGATCCGGACGGGGGGCGGTGCTGGAAGGGTGGCGGAAGAACGGCAAACGAAAGCCGACGGCGATCAAACCGCAGGACGGCCGGCTCTGGTCGGAAGAACTGGAGTTGTTCCTCGGCGCGTGGGAGGGCGTGTACCTCCGCGACCGCATGACGTGGCTGCGGATGTTCGACGCGGGCGGCAACTTGAGTCTCATCGCTGATGAGGCTCAGGCGGCGCGCGCCAACTCCGCCGAAGCCGAACTGGCGAAGCTGAGGGCCGAACTCGCCGCGCTGAAGTCCACCCCCACCGCGTGAGACCGACCATGCCGACCGACGACCGCGAGGACGACGAACCCCGCCGCGAACGCCGCCCGCGGCGGGATGACGGGTATGAAGACGAGGACGACGACCGCCCGCGCCGCCGTCGCCGGCGGGAGGACGACGAGGACGGCGACGCGACCGGCGGGCTGATCCCGTACAAGAACGGCATGGCCCTCGCCGGGTACTACTGCGGGGTGGTCGGCCTGCTCCCCGTCCTCGGCCTCGTGCTGGGAATCCTCGCCGTCGTGTTCGGCATCTTCGGTCTGAAGCACAAGAGCCGCCACCCGGCGCACGGCGGCACCGCCCACGCCATCGTCGGCATCGTGCTGGGGGCGTTCGGTGCCTTGTACAACTGGCTCGTCGCCATCCTGATCCTGATCGGCAGCCTGAAGTAACACCGGATCACACCATGAAATACGCCCTCGCCCTGCTCGTCTTGTTCCCCGCCGTCGCGGTCGCGGACATGCTCGCCGTGCTGCCGGCGACGGTGGCGCTGACCGGCCCGCGCGCCGAACAGCGGGTGGCAGTCGTGGACACCGCCGCCGGCCGCGCCACCGCCGACCACACGGCGAAAGCCAAGTTCACCTCGGCGAACCCGAAGGTGGCCACGGTGGACGCGACCGGCAACCTCCGCGCGAAGGGCAACGGCGAAACCACGCTCACCGCCACCGCGAACGGCCAGATGGCGACGGCGACCGTGACCGTCACCGGCTTCGACAAGCCGACGGACTGGTCCTTCACCCGGCACGTCCAGGCCGTTCTCACCCGCTCCGGTTGCAACTCCGGCGCGTGCCACGGGGCCTTGGCCGGGAAGGGCGGGTTGAAGCTGTCGCTGCGCGGGTACGATCCGGACGCGGACCACTTCGCCCTCACTCGGCAGGCCGGCGGCCGGCGGGTGGACGGCACCGACCCGGACGCCAGCCTGATGCTGAAAAAGGCGACCCGCGCGCTGCCCCACGGCGGCGGCACCCGCTTCGACGCCGACTCCGACAGCGGCAAGCTGCTCCGCGAGTGGATCGCCGCCGGCGCGTCCGGCCCGAAACTCGGCGAAGTGACCATCGAGAAACTCGACATCTTCCCGCCGCTGTCGCTCGTGAAGCCGAAGGACGCGCTGAAACTCATCGTCCGCGCGACCTTCACCGACGGCGGCACCGAGGACGTGACCAAGTGGGCGAAGTTCGCCAGCAGCGAGGAACAGGTGGCGACGGTGGACGAGGACGGCGCGGTCAGCGTGATCGGCCACGGCGAGACGGCCGTGTCGGCCCTGTTCGGCACCAAGGTTGTGTCGGCCACCGTGACCGCACCCTACCCGAACGCCGTGGACGCCAATGCGTTCGCCAAGGCACCGAAGAACAACTTCATCGACGAGCTGGTGCTGAAGAAACTCGAACTGCTGAAGCTGCCGCCGTCGCCGCAAGCCACCGACGCCGAGTTCCTCCGCCGCGCGTTCCTCGACACCTGCGGCATCATCCCGAAGCCGGACGAAGTCGCCGCGTTCCTCGCCGACCCGTCGCCGGGCAAGCGAGCCAAGCAGATCGACAAGTTGCTCGACCGGTCGGAGTTCGTGGATTACTGGGCGCACAAGTGGTCCGATCTGATGCTCGTGTCCACCCGCAAGTTGCCGCAGTCGGCCGCGTGGAGCTTCTACCGCAAGGTCCGCGCGAGCGTGGCCGACAACCAGCCGTGGGACCGCTTCGCCCGCGACATCCTCACGGCGTCGGGCAGCACCTTGACCAGCGGCGGGACGAACTACTTCCTGCTGCACAAGGACGCCACCGACGTGATGGAGTCCACCGCCGTCACGTTCATGGGCACCAGCCTGGCGTGTGCGAAGTGCCACAACCACCCGCTGGAACGGTGGACTCAAGATCAGTATTGGAGCGCCGCGAACCTGTTCAGCCGCGTGGCCCGGAAGAGCGGCACCCGCACCGGCGAGGTGGTCGTGCAAAGCGCCACCACCGGCGAGGCCCGGCACCTGCGGCGGGGCGTGGCGATGCCGCCGACGCCGCTCGACGGCAAGCCGCTGCCGGTCGATAGCCCCACCGACCGCCGCGACTACTTCGCCGACTGGCTGACGGACGCCAAGAACCCGTTCTTCGCCCCGGCGGTGGTGAACCGCGTCTGGAAGAACTACCTCGGTCGCGGTCTCGTGGAAGCGGAGGACGACATCCGCGACACCAACCCGCCGACCAACCGCGACCTCATGGACGCGCTGGTGAAGGACTTCGTGACGCACAAGTTCGACACGAAGCACCTGATGCGGACCATCCTGAACTCGGCGACGTACCAGCGCAGCTCCAAGCCGTTGCCGACGAACGCGGCGGACGACCGTTTCTACTCCCGCTACCTGCTCCGTCGGCTGTCGGCGGAAGTGATCCTGGATGCGTATTCGGACCTGAGCGGGGTGCCGACGCCGTTCAACCAGCGCACCGTCGGCGTCAGCGGCGGGAGCGAAGCGGTGCCGCATTACCCGGCCGGCACGCGGGCCGTGCAGTTGCCGGACTCGCAACTGGTGTCGCAGTTCCTCGACGCCTTCGGCCGCGCCGAGCGCACCGTGACTTGCTCCTGCGAAGTGACGAAGGACGCGACGGTGTCGCAGGCGCTGCACCTGAACAACGGCAAGTCGCTCAACGACAAGCTGCGGGACAAGAACTCCGTGGTCGAGAAGTGGGTGAAGCTGACCGACACCGAGGTCGTGGACAAGCTGTTCGCCGCCGCGCTCGCCCGCCCCGCCACGGCCGACGAGCGGAAGAAGTTCCTCGCCGCACTCGCCGACGCCGGCAAGGACGGCCCGGCCGCGCGGAAGGATGCCATCGAGGATGTCATCTGGGCCGTGCTGACCGGGAAGGAGTTCCTGTTCAACCATTGAGGTGTTGGCATTGAACGTTCAATCGAAGAGGGAACACGGATGACACGGATCAAAGCCGGGATGCAGAGGATCGGAAAATCAGGAATCAGGGGACAAGAGGCAGGAGTCGGAAGGCAGGGACAACTACGGGCATCCTGACTTCTGTTCCCTAATTCCTGACTTCTGATCCCGGCTTTGATCCTGCCTTCCATCCGTGTCATCCGTGTTCCCTCTTCGATTGGACGTTGTCTGACGACCAATTAAGGAGGATGAGATGAAGCACGCGGCACTGACCGACAAGATCATCGCGGCCTTCTACCAGGTGTACAATACCCTCGGCTGGGGCTTTCTGGAGAAGGTGTATCACGCCGCACTCCTCCACGAACTGCGAAAACGCGGGCTGACGGTGCAAACGAACACGAAGTTCGACGTGCAATACGATGGGGTGCTGGTGGGCGAGTACTTCGCGGACATCCTCGTTGAGAGGCTGGTGATCCTGGAACTGAAGGCGGTCGAGCGGCTCGCCGACACCCACGAGACGCAACTGGTGAACTACCTGAAGGCGTCCGGGATCGAGATCGGCTTGGTACTCAACTTCGGCCCGAAGCCGCAGCTCCGCCGCAAAGTCTTCGACCACACGCACCCCGCCGCGCTCACCGCCCCTACGCCCGTTGATGGGGCAGGCGACTCCGACGACCCGGCTGATGAATTCTTCCAGTAGCCGCCCATTCTGGTCTGTATTCATACCTGTTCCGCTTTTTTTGACGGCCGAGATCACCGTTCAAGAAGAGGGAACACGGATGACACGGATGGAAGGCAGGATCAAAGCCGGGATCAGACCAAGATTTCATTCTCTCCGATCCTCTTCATCCCGGCTTTGATCCGTGTCATCCGTGTTCCCTCTTTTTGAACGGTGAACAGGAAACTCCCATGCGATTCCTCTCCCTCCTGCTTCTTCTCCCCACGCTCGCCCAGGCCGCGCCACCGCCACCGGTCACGGCCGTGGCGTACTCGGCCGACGGCCAGTGGCTGGCCGCCGGCACGCGCGGCGTCGTGCATCTGATCGACCCGGCGTCCGGCGAAGTGGTCGGCGAACTTCCCGGCCAGACGCAGCGGGTGACGGCGCTCGCGGTATCCAAGTCCGGGAAGTTGGCCGTCGCCAGCGGCGAGCCGGGCAAGTCCGGTGTCGTGCGTCTCTACGACATCTCCGACCCGAAAACTCCCTCGAAGCCGGTGGCGGAGATCGCTGCGCACAAGGATGCGATCCTCACGCTCGCCTTCAGCCCGGACGGGGCCACGCTCGCCACCGGCAGCTACGACCGGACGGTGAAATTGTGGGCGCTGTCGGACACCACCAAACCCGCGCTCACGCTCGCCGACCACAGCGATTCCGTGTACGCCGTCGCGTTCCACCCGGACGGCAAACTGCTGGCGACCGGGGCCGCCGACCGCGCCGTGAAGGTGTGGGACACGGCCACCGGCAAGCGGCTGTACACGCTCGGCGACAGCACCGACTGGGTGTACGCCGTGGCGTGGTCGCCGGACGGCAAGCACCTGGCGGCGGCCGGCGTGGACAAGAGCGTGCGGGTGTGGGACGCCACCGCCGACGGCGGCACCCTGACGCGCGCCGCGTTCGCGCACCAGGCCGCCGTCACGAAGTTGCTCTTCACCGCCGACAGCCAGACGCTGTTCAGCGTGGGCGACGACAAGGTGGTGAAATCGTGGGACGTGTCGAAGTTGACCGAGAAGGCGACGCTGCCCGCCCAACCGGAAACGATCCTGAGCGCGGCCCTTCGACCCGACGGCAAGCACCTGGCGGTCGGCCGGTTCGACGGCGTGCTGCAACTGATCGACCCGACGACGGGGAAAGTGGCGTTCGCCCCCCTGCCGGCGAAGGAGAAGCCGAAACCGGTGACGCGGTTCCCGGCGATCACCGAGCCGGCCGGCACCGACTCCGCTCGCACTGCCGCGAAGATCGCCCTCCCGGTCACGGTCCTCGGCGCGCTGGATCGGGCGGGGAATGTCGATTTCTTCCGCTTCGATGCCACCGCCGGCCAGCAGATTGGCATTCAGCTTCAACCGGCCGACGCCAAGAAGTTGGAGGGCGTGCTGACGCTGACGGATGCCGACGGCAAAGTGCTGGTCGAGTCCGGCAGCGGGCTGCTCGGCTTCGTCGCGGCGAAGGCCGGCACCTACGCGGTCGGCGTGGCGGACAAGGAGTTCCGCGGCGGGCCGGGGTTCGAGTACAAGCTGAACGTCGGCGACATCCCCGTCGTCACCAGCGTGTTCCCGCTCGGCGTCCAGCGCGGCAAGACGGTGACGGTCCACGTGGACGGGGTGAATCTCGGCGAGCCGATGGGCCGCACGGTGACGCTGACCGTGCCCGCGACGGCGGAGATCGGCAGCCGCGTTCCGGTGCCGATCCCGCTGGTGAAGGGCGAAACGCCGCTCGGCATGGCGTCGGTCGTCGTCGGCGAATTCCCGTCGGCCGTGGCGACGAACGACGGCGCGGACATCCGCGTCTCCGGCACCGCCGACGGCATCATTGCCAAGCCCGGCGACGGCCAAGTGGTCCGCTTCCGCGCGGCGAAAGGCGACAAGCTGATCGCCGAGGTTCACGCCGGGCGACTCGGTTCGCCGCTCGATTCCGCCATCGAAATCCAGGACGCGAACGGCAAGCCGGTCCCCCGCGCCACACTCCGTAGCGTCGCCCAGACCTACGTCACCTTCCGCGACCACGACGCTAGCGGCCCCGGCATCCGACTCGAGGCGTGGAACGAGCTGCGGACGAACGACTACCTTTTCGTCGATACCGAGTTGCTCCGCATCAAGGCGCTGCCGAAGAACCCGGACGACGACTGCCAGTTCGTGCAGGCCGGCGGTAAGCGGGCCGGTTTCCTCGGCACCACGCCGACGCACCACGCCATGAACGCGCCGATGTACAAGGTGGAGATGCACCCGCCGGGCAGCACGTTCCCGCCGAATGGCCTGCCGGTGTTCGCGCTGGCCTACCGCAACGACGACGGCGGCGACGGCTTCGGCACCGACTCCATGCTGGAGTTCGACCCGCCGGCCGACGGCGCGTATCAGGTGCGGGTCACCGATTCGCGGAACGCCGGCGGCCCGAACTACGGCTACCGGCTGACCGTTCGCCCGCCGAAGCCGGACTTCACCCTGAGCGTGTCGCCGATGAATCCGGCCGTGTGGCGGAACGGCGGCATTCCGCTGACCGTGACGGCGAAGCGGATCGACGGGTTCAGCGGACCCATCGCCGTCACGTTCGGCGGGCTGGCTTCCCCCTTCAGTGCCCCGCCGACGGTGATCGAAGCCGAGCAAACGTCGGCCACCGTCACGCTGTTCGCGGGGGCCGACAAACCCGAAAAGTCGGGGGCGTTCAAGGCGGTCGGCACCGCGATGGTTGTCGGCAAGCCGGCGACGCGCGAGGCCACCGGCGGCACGCCGACCGTCCGCGAATCGGGCGATTTGGCCACGACGACGAACCTGGGCGAAGTGACCATCAAGCCCGGCGGCGAGACGCGACTGACGGTGAAGATCGAGCGGCTCGGCGACTTCAAGGGCCGGGTGCCCCTGGACGTGCGCGGGCTGCCGCACGGCGTCAAGGTGCTGAACATCGGCCTGAGCGGTATCTTGGTTCTGCCCGACCAGACCGAGCGGGAGATCGTCATCCACTGCGAGCCGTGGGTGCAGCCGATGGAGATGCCCATCGTCGTGCTGTCCCGCAGCGAGCGGAAGAACACCGAACACGCGGCCAAGAGCGTGCTGTTGAAGATCGCCAAGTGACGCGGGCTTTGAATCGACGAACAAGACCGCGAGCGGAGTGCTTTCATTCCCCTCACCCCGCGATGGCCGCGACCTCGGCCGCCGTCTTGCGGTCGCGGGGCTTCACCCCCGCGCGATCCGCCACCGATTCCGTCGGCGTGTGGAACCACGTGGCGAACGCCGCCGCCGCGACCGCGCAGCCGACCAGCGGCACCACCCACACGCCGGCCCAGTCGATGACGGGGCCGGTGCGGTAGTGGTCCACCACCGCCGCCGCCATCAGGTTCCCCGTCCACGGCCCCAGCCCGCCGGCCACGAACGCGACGATGGCCTGGGCGCTGGCCCGCAGGTGCGGCGGCGCTTCCCGGTCGATGAACGTCGCCGCCACGATGAAGAACAGGGCGTAGCTCCACCCGTGCATGGGCACGCCGAGGCCGAGGATCAGCCAGTCCGGCCCCCACGCCATCGCCGCCCCCCGCACCGCCCCGCCCGCCGCCCCGGCCAGCATCAGCCACTTCATCGTCTGCTTCGGCTTCAACAGCGGGATGGCGAACATGCACCCCACCTCCACCACCTGCCCGATGGTCATCCACCGCTCCGGCTTGTGGAACCCGGCGTCGGTCAGGTACCGGTGCCCGTACACGCCGTAGAACTGGTTCATCTGCGACAGCAGCAGGGCCACCAGGATGAACGCGACGAACGACCGGTCCTTGAACAGCCCGAACGCCGGCAAGCCGAACGACTCGGCGAGTGACCGGCCGCGGCCCTTCGGCGGAGTCGGCGGGAGCGTCAGCCCGTACAGGCCGGCGGCGAGCGTGATCCCCCCGGCCAGGAGGAACGGGTCGGCCGACACCGGGTTCAGGATCAGGCCCATCGACAGGCCGACGGCGATCCAGCCGAGGGTGCCGAACAGCCGCGTGCGGCTGAACTGGTGGGTCGGGTCGGCCAGGTTCCGCAGGCAGAGGACGGTCGTCAGCGGCAACGCCACTTGAAGGCACACCGCCTGTGCCAGCATCAGCCCGAACAGCGGCCAGAACACCCCGCTGGCGGCGGCCCGCATCCGCGGGTCGTCGTTCACCTTGTCGAGGGCCAGCTTCACCGCCTCCGGCACGTCGTCCTTCGACATCCCGGTGACGGCTTCCAGGCGCGGCATGTCCGGCGTCATCACTTCGGCCGCGACCGTGCGGTACACGCCGTCGATGTCCGGGGCGTTCGCCTGGCACCACCACCAGGACGCGAACAGGAACGCGGCGCAGCCGAGGCTGCCGACGGCGAACACCCGGTCGGCGCGGAACAGCCGGTCGGCCAGCAGACCGACGAACGGGTTGGCCAGCATGGCCCCCAGCGCGAACGTGGAATAAATCCACCCGACCTCGCCGGTGGTGAAGTTCAGCCCGCCCTTGATCGGCGACGACAGCAGGAAGGTGCTGGCGGTGACGGCCCAGGCCCCGAGGCCGGCGTAAAACAGGAACATCATGGCGGACAGCCGTGTCCGCACCAGCCGAGGCATGGGCGACTCCAGAGGCGTGACGAGAGGAGTAGTATTTTAAGCGGGGAGTGCGGGGGGTGGGAACACGAGTGTGGGGCGCTCGCCGGGGGAGCCAGCTCAGAGCTGTTCAGAGAGGAAGGCAGGAAGAATTTTTAACCACAAAGGACACCAAGAACACAAAGAAATGGCAAGAATTCCGAGTCATTTTTTCCCTTCGTGTTCTTGGTGATCTTTGTGGTTCCCTCCTCTCTTCGATCTCTGAACAGCCCTGGGAACCAACCCCGTTACCGTTTCACCGCTCGCCGATGACGCCGGCGGCGACTTTCGCCACTTCGGCGGCGACCGGTGTTCTTTTGTATCGGTACACTTCCGCCCCCAGCGCGAACTCCTCGCCCTCGTCGGCGCGGTACGCCTCCGACACCACCAGCACGAACTTCCCCGCCATCGCCCGCTTCAACCGCTTATAGTGTTGCTCCACGTCCACCTTGCGCCAGAAGCCGACGACTTCGACGAAAACCTGCTTCCCGGTCGGCGTGTGCGTCAGCGTGAAGTCCGGCACCCAGGTGGTGCCTTCCACCGGGATGGGGTTCGGGTCGTCCGAGATGACCCAGTCCGCCACGTTCGCCCGGAAGTTCTCCTCGAACAGCTTCACCTCGCGCGGGGTGTGGACGCCGAAGTCCGGCAGGTGCGACTTCAGCCCGTCGGTGCCGCTCAGGGCGAACGTCTTCTCGGCCTTCTGCGTGCCCCAGCGGACTTTCGCCACCAGGTCGAATGCCTTGCAGTGCAAAAGCGTCGGCAGGAACAGGGCGAGTTGCAGCCCGTACTTCTGCGTGGACGAGAAGAGCGACAGCGGGCCGTCGAGCGTGATCGTGTAGCCGTTGCCGTCGGTGCTGCGGATGGAGCCGATCAGCCGGTGGAACTTGACCGCGCGGAAGAGCTGCCGGAAGCGGGCCGGCGTCTCGCCCCAGACGCGGACCTCCATGCCGGTGCTGCGCAACAGCACCGCCTGCGCCAGGGCCACGTTGTACCGGTGCAACAGTTGAGTCGGCGTGCAGTCGTCGAAGGTGATGACCCGCTGCTCGTCCTTCAGGTCGGCGAACAGGCCGGCGTCGAGCTGCGCGGCGGTCAGGTCGAGTTCGGCGGCGGCCTCGGTCAGCACGGCGGCGCGGTCGAACGGCACCCCGGCCTTGGCCGTCTCGGTTCGCACCCGCGACGACACCTGGAAGACCGTGTCGCGGATCTGGTCCGGGGGGAAGTCGGCCGCCACCTCGAACTCGCAGCGGTCCTCCAGCAGCTTGGCCAACCCCTGATGCACGAGTTGCGTGGGGCCGTCGCCGACGAGGTTCGCCACCTCGTCTTCGATCTCCCCGCGGGTGCGGCCGGGCGCGTCGCGGTAGGCGAACAGCAGTTGCTCGGCCACCGAGACCCAGTCGCGGTTGTCGGCGTGGATGTACTGCGGCAGGATCTTCGTCTTCACCACCCGCACGCGGACCTGTTTGCCGGTGAGCATTCGCGGCCACTCCGGAGGGCATGAGGGATCAAGACAAGGTAAGCGCGGGAGGGGCCGAGTGCGAGACGGGTTCCGCCCCGTCGTCGCCGCGAGCTTGCGAGCGGAACCCGATACCCGCTCGCAAGCTCGCGGCGACGACGG
>JAYUFU010000217.1:0-5869 GCA_043738505.1 Fimbriiglobus sp.
GTACCGGCCCGGCAAATCACGTTGCCCTGATCGCCGCGGCCACCCGGGTGTGCGATGTCGGTCCTTCCGACCGACTGGGATCTGGTGCATAATGGCCACGGGCACCCCAACCCCGACTGGACCCGCCGCCATGATCCGGCCCACCTCGGAAGCCGAAACCGACCTGCTCGCCAACCTGGCCGAGGGGACGGGCGTGTTCAAGCCCCTGGAGATCGAAGCCCTCCGGGAAGTGCTCGCCGACTACCACGCCGGGAATCGCGACGCCGGGCACCGGGCGCTGACGCTCGAACACGACGGGCTGCCGGTCGGGTTCGCGTACTACGCCCCGACCGCCATGACCGACCGGACCTGGCACCTGTACTGGATCTTCGTCCGGAAGACGGGTCAGGCGCGCGGCCTCGGGTCACAACTCCTGCGACACGTCGAGGACGATATCGTGTCCTCCGGGGGCCGGCTGTTCCTGATCGAGACATCCTCCCTGCCGGCGTACGAGCCGACCCGGAAGTTCTACCTGAAGCACGGGTACGAGCAGGCGGCCGTCGTCCGCGACTTCTACGCCGACGGCGACGACCAGGTCATCTTCCGCAAGCACCTGTCGACCTGACGCGGGGGCGGACAGCGTGCGCCTCGCACGAGCCGTCTCCCGACACCCGGCACCCCACTCACGGAACCTCTCATGGCCACCGGCTGGCACCGGCTCATCCCGCCCGACGACTGTTTCCGCGGCGAGGGGAACTACCCGCTCGACGCCTACTCGGAGTTCCTGCCGGCCCCGCGCGTCGGGTGGAAGCCGTACGGGGGCCGCGGCCCGGACCCGGAACTCTTCCCGCCCGACGACCCCTTCGGCTGGCACGTCGGCGAGTTCGAGGAGGAACTCGAACTCCGCGCCGGGCTGACGCAGGTCGGCACCCAACTGCTCACCAAACTGGGCCGCCTCCTCGACGGCAACCCGGACACGGGCATCCCGGCCCTCGACCTGGCCGCGAACCCGTTCTGGCCCGCCGAACTGGCCGGCGAGCCGAAGCTGCCGCACGAGCGGTGCGTCACGCTGCTGCCCCTCGCCCTGTCCCGCACGCAGGACGACAAGGGGCGGGTGCGGTGGACGCTGTTCGGCAACAGCGAGCAGGGGCCGGGCAAGGCGTTCTGGAAGGGGTTCTTCACGGCGCCGAAGAAGGAGCTTCCGGCCGCCGAGGCGGTCGCTTTCTTCTGTCGGCTGTTGAAGGCGGTCTACGGCGAGGAGGTCGACGGCGCCGCCGGGTTGCGCCGCGCCGGATTCCGCATCCTCCCCGACGATGAGCCCTCGTTCCCGTTCTGGGCCGAAACACTCCCGTCGTGGACGACGGAGTTCCTGCTGCCCGGACGGCCGGCCCGCGACCCGGCCAAGTACCTGCTGACGTTCCGACCGTTCGGCCGCCTCCCGGCCGCGGCGCGGAAGGCGTACCTCGCGGGGAACCTGAACCTCCTGCCGTTCCCGGGGAGCCTCACCTACTGGGGCGTGCCGGGCTACCGGCACCTGCACCGCGAGCTCCCGCTCGCGCTCCAGATCCCGCTCCTCTTCGGGGAGGCCCGGCACCGGATGCCGGGCGGGCTGCGGGTGCCGCAATCCGGCTTCCTCCACGAGCCGACGGCGGACCGCCCGGACGCCGGGCACCACCACGCCCGGCGGGTGCGGAACACGTACAAGCGGACCCACCGGTGGGACAAGATCCTCCGCGACGAGGACGAGTTGGCCCTCATCGGCCGCGAGGACAAACTGCTCCACGTCCTGTTCAGCACCCTGCCGAACGACCTGAGCCTGTACGACAAGCCGATGGCCCGCAACGTCCAACTCTGGACCGAGGACCACCGCCTGCTCCTCGACGGGCCGAACGCGACGCCGGAGCAGTTGAGGCACGCGATGCGAACCGTGACGGCCGGCGGGCTGTTCGGGTACCGGTTCCAGTTCCCGGCGATGCGGGTCGGCCGCCACGAGGTGTACTGGCACCGGCCGCTCGTCGCGTACCGCACCCCGGCCGGCGAGCCGGCGGTCCTCTCCGACGCGCCGACGGGGTATCTGACCGCTTATGACGCCGCCGACCCGCGGCCCGACCGGGCGGTGGAACTGTGGCCGCGGTTCCGGCGGCGGCCGGTCGCCCTGTCCGCGCTGGCCCTGCGCGAACCGGGCCACGGCCGGGTGACGGGTCCGCTCCTCCGCGGGGTGCGGAAGGTGCTCGACGCGGTGGGGAAGCGCGACGGACGTGCCTTGCCCCGTTCGGTCGCCCGGAAACTCCTGGCGGTGGCCCACCGCCAGACGCTCGAGAACTGGCTCGACGCGCTCCCGGACGGCATCGCCCACGGCGTCCGCGAGCGGATCGAGCCGGACGAACCGCCGCTGCCGACGCGGCGCGGGGCGAAGGTGCCGGATTCACTCACCTACCGGCGGACGGCGACCCGCCCGTTCGAGGTGCGGTACTGGAAGACGATCGCGGCGCTCGGCGAGGGGCCGTTCCTCAACAAGAACAACGCCGACTGCTGCCGCGACCTCATCACCCAGAAACTCCTACCGTACCACGAGCGGCACCTGGAGCCGCTCGGCGACTACCTGCTCGGGTACTACGAGCGGGCGATCGCCGCGGCCCGGCTCACCGGTCAGGCGCTGGCGGGAGAGCTCCCGTTCCAGTGGCAGACGGACCTCGACTATTCGTGGATGGGCGGGTGGCTGAAGAACCAGGACGGGGTGGCGGCCGAGAGGAACATCGTCGCCGTGATCCCCGGCCGGGACCGCACGCAGGCGGTGATCATGTCCGACCACTACGACACCGCGTACATGGCCGACCGGTACGAGCCGGGTTGCGGCGGGGTGGGGGCGCGGATCGCGGCGTGCGGGGCGGACGACAACCACTCCGCCACCGCGGCGATGATGCTGGCCGCGCCCGTGTTCCTGGAGATGAGCCGGAAGGGGCTGCTGGAGCGCGACGTCTGGCTGGTCCACCTGACCGGGGAGGAGTTCCCGGCCGACTGCCTGGGCGCTCGCGCGCTGACCCGGCATCTCATCGAGGGGAGACTGCGTTTGCACTTGCCGAACGGGAAGACGCAGGACCTCTCGGGCACGCGGGTTCGCGGGTTGTACGTGTCGGACATGATCGCCCACAACAACGACCGCGAGCGCGACATCTTCCAGATCTCGCCCGGCACCGACCCGGACTCGTTCCGGCTGGCCGAACACGCGCGACTGGCCACGGACGTCTGGAACGCTTCGGTGCCCGTGTGGAACGAACGGGCCGAGCGGGCCGGCCGGCCGCGCGGGCGGCGCAGTCCGCACGGCGCGGCGGTTCCGGAGGTCGCACCGTTCCTGACGCTCTCCGCGGAGATCCGCACGCCGGTGGACCCGCGCAGCACGCTGTACAACACCGACGGGCAGATCTTCTCCGACGCCGGGGTGCCGTGCGTGCTGTTCATGGAGAACTACGACATCAACCGCAGCGGCTACCACGACACGCACGACACGATGGCGAACATCGACCTGGACTACGGGGCGGCGGTGTGCGCGATCACGATCGAGTCGGTGGCCCGGGCCGCTACTGCGCGGGGGTGAGACCGCTCCGCGGAGAACGCCCCGTCCGACCCCCGCCTCGGTCGTACCGACCGGGCGAATCGCATTGACGTGATCGGGCGGTGGAGGGGATCCGCCCGCTGGTCGCTGGCGATCAGCGGGGTGGGTTGGTGGCGGTGTCGTTCCGGCTTGCTCCCCGGCCGTCCGTTCCTGGACCAGTGCGTCCCCGCGTAGCGCTTCAAGAAGCGGGTCGGGCCGGTGGCCGCGTGGTCGGGTAGCGGGACGACGTTGCCGCCGCCCCGCCCCCTCAGAACCGTGCTTGCGACTTTCACCGCACACGGCTCAAGCAACCGACATCAGCGTAACGCCCCGTCGAATCACGTTGTGTGTCGGATGAGCGGGCAACGAGGTGTGGCCCGCTGATTCGCGATCAGCGGGTTCGGGGCGAGTTGAGCTGTGGAGGTTTACCCGGCGGTCACGTCACGGACGGGTTGGTCCTGCGTTCGGTTCAACAACCAGCGGTCCGGGAGCCAGTCGAGCAGTTGCTCGGCGGTCGGCTTCTCGCCCAACGCGAACAACCTCGGTAATGCCTCGCGGAGGTAGGCGAACGGGTCGATCCCCATGTGCTTGCACGTCCCGACCACCGAGTACAGCACCGCCGCCGTCTGCCCGCCCGCTTCGCTCCCAATGACGCCCCAGTTGTTCCTTCCGAGTGCGATCGCACGCAGCGTTCGCTCACTCAGGTTGTTGTCGATCGCCAGATACCCCGCATCCAGGTACCGCTTCAACGCGTCCCAGTTGTTCGACGCGTACCCGATCGCACCGCCCAGCGGCGACTTCGGCAACGCGCCCGGCGTCTGTTCGGCCAGCCACTTCGACAACTCGTCCCACACCGGCCCGGCGTCGCGTTGCCGCAGTTGACGACGTTGCTCTTCGCGTTGCCGACGCTGCGCCCGTTGCGCCGAGTCGTCCGAAGGGGCCAGCAACGGCGGCAACGTGCGCTCGACGGCGTACAGTTTGCCGATCAGTTCCAACGCCTTGTCCGCCCGCTCGTCGCCGGCTTCGCGGGCGGCCACGAACTTGCGCCGGGCGTGGGCCACGCAGCACACGTGCTTCACCCCGCCCTCGGTGTAAAGTCCCTCGTACTGGGCCAGCGCATCCGCCTGGAGGTAGCCCGCGAACCCCGCGAAGAAGCGGGTCGGGCCGTCGGCCGTGTGGTCGGTCGTGAAGTCGAAGACCATGTACGGGTAGTCCGCGCCCCCGATCCCGACCCACAGGTGGGCCTTCTTCGTGCGGCTCGAACCGAGCACCCGCAACTTCACGCCCGTGTCGTCGGCGTGGATCACGCGCGACAGCAGCAATCGCGTGTGCATCAACTGGTACAGCGGCGTCAGCAACTCCGACGCCTGCTTCAACCAGTCACCCAGCGTCGAGGACGCGATCGTCACACCCGATCTCGCCAGTTGACCGGCGAGTCGATGCACGGGCGTGTGGTCGGCGAACTTGGCGGTAACGACGTGCGCCAGCAGCCCCGGACCACACAACCCTTTGGCAATCGGACCGACCTGAGCGGGACCGGCGGTCTGGATGCGCTGCTCGACCGGCACGGTCGCCGGGTTGCAGTGCCGGCACGCATAACTCTTCTTGATGGTGCGGAGGACGAAGAAGTGGGCCGGTTCCAGATCGAGTTGCTCAGCCGTCTGCTCCCCGATGAACGCCCGCGACTGACCGCAACACGGGCACAACCTCTCCGCTTCGGTCAGGTCGTGAACGACCTCGCGACGTTCGAGGTGTTCGGGCAACGGCGAGCGGCCGTGCGGGTCACGCCGGGGTGGCGGCTTCTGGGCGGTCGGCACTGGCGGTGGTGTGCGACGTTCGCTGCGGCGGCCGAACCGGTGCTTCAGCGCCGCGTCGAGTTTGGTCTTGAGTTCGGCGTTCTCGGCGCGCAACTTCTGGCGTTCCGTGAGCAGTTCACGGACCATCGCCTGGAGCGTGGGGACATCGTCCGGCAGCGGCGCATCGGGAGCAAGCGTGGTGGCGTCCATGCCCTTTGAACACTGCTCAGGCGGACGGGTAGCGCGAAGTCATCGGAGCAGGAGGAGAATATCGTTTGAAGCGTCGGACGCGGGACACATCGATGCCGTCGAGGATCATGGCGAACTGGGCGGCGGTCAGTTCGATCCCGGCGGCGGTGGCTTCAGGGAAGTGGTATCTCCCCCCTTCCAGTCGCTGGCACCAGAGACACAAACCGTGGCCGCCCCAGTACAAGACCTTGACTCTGTTGGCCGAGCGATTGGTGAAAACGAACAGATGGCCCGAGAGCGGATCAGCGGATAG
>JAYUFU010000218.1:0-5864 GCA_043738505.1 Fimbriiglobus sp.
GGCGAGGGCGTCGGCGGTGAGCACGGGCGAACTCCGGAGCGGCATCGCCAACGTAGCGCACCAGGCCGAGAACGGCTATCCCACTACAACCCTACTGTACGTCAACCCGGCCGGGAAAACGTAGCTAACCTCGGCGGTGCCAAGGATTTCAGGATAAGTGTAGCGAAGCCCAACCTCGACCGACAGAACGGGAAGCGTGTTGGCGGGAGGCGCTTCTTCCCCAATCCCGTCCTCTTCGGGGAAGAATGCGCTCGCAATTTCCGTTTCTTGGACGGGTAGCGGTGGGCCGAATGCTGCTCGGCGTTGAGGTGATTGCTGGCCGAACAGGGACTTTGTCGCGCCGACTTTCGTCAGCAAGCAACATTTCTTGTACTTTCGCCCGCTCCGGCAGGGGCAGGGGTCATTCCGGCCAACGGTAGTTCGGATCATGGTCGCCCCCAAACCTCACGGGAGAACACACCACCTCAAATCTCACCTCAATGTAGCATCACAGCACCGCTCCGCCAGTACAAGCGAAAAATCGGCACTCTGCAAAGAATCCGGAATTCGAGCAAACTCCGTCAAGTCGTACTCGCAGGTGGTGAAGCGGACAGCGCCGCGCGGGCGCTCGTCCGCCTCAAGCGGTGACGGCGGAGTCCCGCCGGCTCACAGGTCGGCGAGGGCGATCTTCAGCACCCTGAAGCGGATGGCGCTGCGGGGGACGGGGATCTCGACGGTCTCGCCCTTCTTCTTGCCGAGCGGCTCCCGTTCGCCTTTGCCTTGGCCAGCCCGTGGTCCTCGCGGGCGGGTTCGCCCGGAACGATTGCCACACCCGCGCGGCAACTTGGGGCTGACATCCTTCCGCGTTCGCATCACAATGGCGTCCCGATACGCACCCCAGTGCGCTTTACGCACCGCGCCCCGGCACGGAGGCCGACGCATGGCCCTGTCGTTCTTCTGGAAGCGGCTGCTCGTCCGCACCGGCGTCGCCCGGTTCCTCCCCGCCGCCGACCGGCTGTCCAAGGGCGGAAAGAAGTTCCTCCGCTACTACTCGGACAAGGTGCTGGCCGCGCCGGTCGAGGAGTTGACCGACCCGGCTACCTTCCCCGCCGCGAACGACGGCGACGTGCTGAACCTGAACCGCTCCGCCCCGCCCGTCGAGGCGTTCAGCGGCGGCCGGCCGCCCGGCTACCACTTCGGCGCGGCCGGGGCGACGGGCGACGGCGCACTGCGAACTGCCATCGCCGAGCGGTGCGGGCGCGCGGTGAATCCGGACGACGAAGTCCTCGTCACCCACGGCGCGACGGCCGGGTATGCGGCGGTGCTGGATGCGTTCGTCAACCCCGGCGACCGGGTGGTGCTGTTCGACCCGTGTTCGCCGCTGTTCGCGCTGGGGGCCAAGTCCCGCCGGGCGAACGTCCGCTGGATGCCGACGTGGACCGAGGACGGCCGCACCCGGTTCGTCGTGGACGGGCTGGCGCGGGCACTGCGCGGCGCGGCGCTGCTGGTGATCGCCGACCCGACGAACCCGACCGGCGGCACGCTCTCGATTGAGGACTACGAGCAGATCGCCTGGCTGGCCCGCCGGCAGGACGTGCTGGTGTACGTGGACGGCTCGTTCGGCCGGTTCCGCTACGCCGACACGCCCGCGCCGGCGTTCGCTACCTTGCCCGGCATGGAAAACCGCCTGCTGACGGCCGGGTCGGTGACGCAAGGCTACGGCGTCGGGGCCTCGCGGGTCGGCTGGGTGACGGGGCCGAAGCACCTCGTCAACGCCGTGTCGCTCATGGCGAACCTGTCCGCGCCGTTCGTGCCCGCCGGCTGCCAGCAGACGGCGCTGAAGGCGCTGACCGCTGCCGAGTCGCTGTTCGCCCCGACGCGGGAGTTGTTCCGGCGGAAGCGGGACTACACCGTCGAGCGGCTGCGCGGCATGGGCCTGGAGCCGACGGCCCCGACCGGCGGGTACACCTGCTGGGTGTCGGTGGCGGGCCTGGGGTTGAAGGGCCGCGACTTCGCCGAGAAGCTACTCCGCGAGCATCGCGTGCTGGTCGGGCCGGGGGCGGCTTACGGGCCGAGCGGGACCGACTGCGTGCGGGTCAGTTTCGCCGAGGAGGACGGCCGGCTGCGGGAGGGGCTGACGCGGATGGGGCTGTTCGTCGCGGGGTTGAAGGGCGAACCGGCGGTGACGGCCGCGCGGATCGCGGTGGAAGCTCCGGCGACGACGGAAGCGGAACCGGTCGCCCCCGCCGAGGAGCGGACGCCGTCGTTCAGCCGGGCGTAGGGGAAGCGGGTGGCGAGAGCGGCGCGGCTGGTTCCGCCCGACGGAGCAGACGAAGCTCGTGAGGTAGCACCTCCGCTTGCCCCCCTCCGAGACTCTTGCCGAACCGGATTCGGTAGACCTCCTCGCCATTCGGGCCCAACGGCCCACGCCGCTCGATCACCTTCGCCCGCATGTGCGGGTGGAGTCGGACCAGGACGATGTCACCGCGTTGGAACACGTCAGGCGGTTTGATTTTCTTGGGCATAGGGACCACCGTTTCACGAGGCCCACGGCTTGCGCCGCAGCAGTTTCGTCAGCCCATCATATACGATTTGATCCAGGGCGCGGGCGATGAGGTCGCAGTTCACCCGCCAAAGGTCAACGACTGTGGCATCGAGTGACGGGGTTGCCGGGTCTTTCAGTTGATGAGCGACCGCGTTCCGCCACTCGTTGAGCTGGCTCAACTGTTGGTGCCAACTGGGGCGGACGGCGAAGACCGCGTGCAACGGCTGCTTGACCTCGAATCCCAAACGGCCGAAGTCGTCGATCAGATTCGCCAGCGTGGGGTTCCCGCGGTCCAGTTTTAGGCCAGCGGCAAACTGCCTCCGCACAACGATTCGTAAACTCTCTCGCACCTTCGACGCGATCACCTGCGCCGCCTCGGTGTACAGGTCGCGGCAGAACCCCTGGAAGTGCGCGCTCAGCGAAACCACCAGCGCGCGAAGATTCTCCTGCAACAACAGCGGATGGGCGGCACCGGACTCGCACTGCCTTTCGAGAAGTGCGAGGCGGGGCACCCGTTCGCCGTCCCAGATTCCCAGCGCGCGCGACGGCATCGGCTCACCCCGCTTGACGGACCTTCGCCCGATTCCAGTTTATCCCGCCCTCGGTCCTTGACCCGGCCGGCGGGGTTGGAACAATGGCAACGCGGCCAGTTCGGCCGCATCCCGACCCGAGGTGTGTCATGTTCCGCACGGCCCGATGGGTCGCCGCCGGGGTGCTGGTCGCGGCGGTCGCCGCGCTCGCCCCCGCCGACGACTCGATGCTGAAGGTGAAGGTGGGGGATGCGTTCCCCGACTTCAAGTTGGCGGTCACCGCCCCCGCCGGCTCGAAGGACGCGAAGAAGGAAGTCACCCTCGCCGACCTGAAGGGGAAGACGGCGGTGATCGCCTTCTACCCGAAAGCCAAGACCGGCGGCTGAACGGCCGAGTGCAACGCTTTCAAGGAGGTCCTGAAGGACTTCCCCGCCGACACGGTCGTGTTCGGCGCGAGCGCGGATCAGGTCAGTTTCAACCAGGAGTTCAGCGACGACAAGGGGTATCCGTACCCGCTGATCTCCGACCCGGACCTCAAGCTGATCAAGGACCTTGGCATCCTGACCGGGAAGTTCTCCAAGCGGGTGACGTTCGTCATCGGCAAGGACGGCAAGATCGCCAAGATCTACGACACCGTGAAGCCGGCCACCCACGCCAAGGACGTGCTGGAGTTCGTGAAGGGTCTGAAGTAGCAACGCGGAATGCGGAGTTCGGACTGCGGAATGAAGACTCGATCCGGGTCGTCATTCCGCACTCCGCGTTCCGCACTCCACATTTGAAGCACATCTCCCCCGTCCGCGGCAACATACTGGTGACGGCTTTCCTCCGAGGGTTCCGCCCGTGGGTCCGAGGCTGTTCCACGCCCTGCTGCAACGGGCTTCGGCCGCGCCGGAGTCGGACGCCGAGTTGCTGCGCCGGTTCGCCGCCACCCGCGACGAGCCGGCGTTCGCCGAATTGGTCCGCCGCTACGGCGGGCTGGTCTGGGGCCAGTGCCGCAACCTGCTTCCGAATGAAGCCGACGCCGAGGATGCCTTCCAGGCGACGTTCCTCGCGCTCGCCCAAAGGCCCGGCGCGGTCCGCGCCGCCGTCGGGCCGTACCTGCACGGGGTGGCATACCGGGTCTGCCTGAACGCCCGGCGGCTGGCCGGCCGGAGGAAGCGGCGCGAAGTCGCGTCCGCGACTTCGGAAGCCGAGCGGCCCGTCGCCGATTCCGCCTGGGATGCGGCGCTCGCGGCCGTTCACGCCGAACTGCACCGGCTGCCCGACCCGCAGCGGGTGGCGTTCGTCCTCTGCGTCCTCGAAGGGCGCGGCCTGACCGACGCGGCGGCGCATCTGGGCGTGAAGCTCGGCACCCTCTCGGCCCGCCTCAGTCGCGCCAAGCAGACGTTGATGGGTCGTCTGGCCGAGAAGGGCGTGCTGGCGGGTATGGCGGCGGTGGCGACACTTAGCGGCACAACGGCAGTGACGGCGGCCCTGGTGGAGAAGGCGGTTCAATCGGCGGTCGGGGCGACGGTCGTCCCGGATGTGGTCCTGTCCCTCACTCACGGAGTCACGACGATGGCGACGAAGTTCAAACTGCTGGCGGCGGCGGTGCTGCTGGCCTGCGGGCTGGGGCTGGGCGTCGGGTCCGGCTGGGTGGCAACGGCGCAAGACAAGCCGAAGGTGCCTGAAGGACCGAACGGCGCGTACCTCCTGCCCCAGGCGGAAGCGAAGTATCACGACCTCCGGCTGAGGCTCCTCCAGGCGCAAGCGGAACTGGAACAGGCGCAGAAGGCCGCTTCGGCCGACAAGCCCGTCGCGGCGAAGAAGGCCGACGTGCTCGTGCCGGAGTTCAAGTACATCCCCCTGACCGGCGACGGGGTGATGCACCCCAAGGACTTCGAGAAGGTGGTCGCGGAGAACGAAACCGACGGCTACACGTTCGTCGGCTCGGTGCCGCTGGCCGGCAGGAAGTACCTGAACAAGATTGCCGAGGAAGCCTTCCCGACGCTCGTGTTCCGCAAGAAGCCGGAACAGCCCAAGCCCGTCGCCCCGGCCCCCGGTGCCGCCGGCGCGAAACAGGAGAAACTGTACGCCGTCAACTTCGACAAGGTGCCGTGGCCGAAGGTCGCGGAGTGGTTGGCGAAGGAAACCGACCTGAGACTCGCCGGTGAAGTGGCACCGGAAGGCACCTGTACGATCAAATTCGACCGCAAAGTCGCCATCGGTGAATTGATGGACGTGTTCAACGAGACACTCGCCCAACAGAAGCTGATCGTCGTCCGGGGCGAGCAGACTTTTCGGTTCTGGCCGACTGACAAACCGCTTCCGCAACTCTACGTTGCCCCAGTCCGAATGGAAGACCTCCACAAGTACGGCAAGTCCGAGTTCGTGAAGGTGGTCTTTCCGCTGAAGGGCAACATCGACAAGGACGCGGCGAAAATGGCGAAGAAGCTGTTGAGCCAATTCGGAGAAATGACATTGACCGGCACGAACCAACTGGTCGTCGTGGACCGGGCCGGCGAGGTGCGGGCGATTCGGGCCGCCATCGCCAAACAACTCGGGGGCGCGGCGCGACCCGTCGGCGAGGCCGCGAAGCCGGTGCAGGCGAAGGCGACCGTCGAGCTGGGGCCGCAAGCGGAGCGACTGGCGCAAGCGGTCGTCGCGCTGGCGGAGAAGAAGTTCGACGGCCGGCAGGACGCGCTACGGCTCGTCGTGAGCGGCAGCGTCCTGAACATCCAGGGCGACGCCGACGTGGTCAAGTGGGTGACGGACTTGATCGACGGCCTGAAGAAGTGACACCGGTTTGCCGCGACCCAACGGGGAGCGCG
>JAYUFU010000219.1:0-16871 GCA_043738505.1 Fimbriiglobus sp.
CTTGCTCGCGCGGCGGGCTAACAAACCAACTCCTGCTATCAGCGGCCTTGGCGGTCGATTCCGGCATTTTCACGTTCGTACCCGTCTTCCCACTTGACCGGCGTTCGCCACTCCGTTAGGTTCTGCCCAACTCGCACGATGCACACCACGGAAAGGACGCCGGCCCCTCCGCGACGCCTCCCCATGACACCCCCAGCGACGATTGCCCCGGCCGCGTTCGGCCCGGAAGCGATTCCGTATGCCGGCGAACCGCTACCGTCCGGCGGGCGGAGGATCGACGCGCCGGCGAAGGTGAACCTGTTCCTGGAGTTGGTGCGGAAGCGGCCGGACGGCTACCACGACCTCGAGACGCTGATCGTGCTGGTGGAGCTGGCCGACACGCTGGAAGTCGAGCCGCGAACCGACGGCGAACTGCGGATCGAGTGCGACGAACCGGCGATCCCGACCGGACCGGCGAACTTGGTGTGGAAGGCGGCGGACGCCTTGCGAGTGCGGTTCGGGGTGACGGCCGGAGCAACGATTCGCCTGACCAAGCGCGTCCCGCATGAGGCCGGGTTGGGGGGCGGGTCGAGCGATGCGGCCTCGACCATAGCCGCCCTGAACGCGGTCTGGGGGTTGAACCGGACGGCCACCGAACTCGCGCCGGTGGCGGCCGAGGTCGGGTCGGACGTGGCCGCGTTCCTGTGCCCGCCGGCGTGCTGGTGTACCGGCCGTGGCGAGGTAGTGGAGCCGGTCCCGCTCGGTGCCCCGCTTCACCTGGTCATCGTGAAGCCGCCGGTCGGGTTGAGTACGGCGGCGGTGTACCAGGCGTGTGCGGTGCCGGAGACGCCGGTGAACGGCTCGGCCATGCGGATCGCTCTGGCGGTCGGCGCGGTGGGTGCAATCGGGGCCGGGTTGCACAACCGGTTGCAGTCGCCCGCGTTCGTCTTGCAACCGGCCGTGAAGGCGGTATACGACGCCCTCACCGCGACCGAACCGGCCGGGGTGCTGGTGTCCGGCAGCGGGTCGTGCGTGTTCGCCGTGGCCCGCGACGCGGCCGACGCCGACCGCATCGCCCGCGACCTGGCCGCCCCGGACTGCCGGGTGTTCGCGACGCGGACCCGCACCGCACAACTGTCCCCGACCCGTCCTTGAGTGCGACGCGGCCGGCTCCGATCACCGACCCGCAAAGGAGTGCGCCGTGACCATCACCGAAGTCCGCATCAAGCTGTGCGAGCAGAACAGCGAGCGGCTGCTGGCCTTCTGCTCGGTCACGTTCGACAACGCCTTCGTCGTCCGCGACCTGAAGGTCATCGACGGCACCAAGGGGGTGTTCGTCGCCATGCCCAGCCGCAAGCTGACCGACCGCTGCGGGTGCGGGTGCAAGAACCACCTGCGGGCGCGGTACTGCAACGGGTGCGGGACGCGGCTGGACGAGAGCCGGGCCATCCGCGACCCGGAGGGGCGGGCCAAGCTGCACGCCGACATCGCCCACCCGATCCACGCCGGCGCGCGGGAGTCGGTGCAGGTGGCGGTGGTGCGGTCGTACCACGACGAGCGGGAGAAGGCCAAGCTGCCCGGCTACGTGTGCCGGTACGACGACGTGGACGGCGGCGACTACGACACCCTGCCGGCCGGCCCGGCGGTCGTCCACGAGGTGGGCGGGAAGCAGATGCGGCCGCACGCCGGCCACGCCCCCGCCCCGCGCGGCCCGCACCTGACCGCCGTCCCGCACTTGGCCGAGGAGTTCGCCACCGGCATCCGGTGAGAGCCGCCCGCGTCGAGGACGTGAGCGGGTCAGTTGGGCGGGTCAGCCCAGATGGTCGCCACGGTCGGCTTTCCTGACCGACAGGTCCGAGCGAGGTGGCGACCCGCTTTCTCCTACTGTCGGCAGCCGAAGGCTTCCTCACGGCGTCGGGTGCGACGCGGCTACCGTCGGCGTTTCGGAGAACGCGGCCAACAGATGCGATCCGCGGGCGGTGCGGTAGTAACGGAAACTTTGCCCGTAGCACGACGACTGGACCGGGTGCAGGTAGACGCCCATCCAGCCCCACTTGCCTTCGACCAGAATGGTGCCGTCGTCGCACACCGCCCGCACCAGCGACGAGTGGGCGACGCCGCCCGCGTCGTCCCGATAGACGCAGGCGTCGCCGGGGTGGGGGTCTCGCACCTCGGCGTACCCGTTGTCCGCGAGGATCGTTTCCACGTCCCGGCCGGTCAGGCCGTACCGCCCGCCGGCGAACACCCACCCGTGGCAGTTGCTCGCGTCCGACGCGGGGCCGCGGTGGATGAGTTGATCGTGACTCGGCAGGTCGTTCAGCGTGAGGCGCTCGCTCCGCCGGAGTTGCTCGGGCGTCCGCGGTTCGGGCGCGGCGAGGGGTGTCACCGTGTGGCCGCGGTCGGTGACGAGCCGCAGCCCCGACACCGGCACCCCCTCGGCGCGGCCGACCCGATCCTGGAGGTCCGCCATCTGGGCGTCGAGCGCCTCCTCCCGCACGCGGTCGAAGCGGGCCACCTCGTACCCCAGCGCGCCGACCCCGACCGCCGCCACCGCGGCCCAGCGGACGCGGGCGGAACGGAACGGGCTGGCCAGCGCGGACGCCAGCCGCCGGACCCGTTCGGTTCGCGCCGCCGTCAGAAGCCCTAGCACCCCGACGCCGGCCCCGCCGATCCACCCCGTCCAGTCCGACTCGAAGAGCCAGGCGACGCCGGTCGCGGCGGCGATGCCGAGCAGCCCGATCGTCAGTTGCCCGACCCACCGCCGCGGACCGACCAGGGCGTTGCCCACGCCGGCGACGATCAATCCGACGCCGACGGACACGGCGAGCATCAGTCGGGCGTTTTCGGTGGAGTCGAGCATGGGAGTCTCCGGCGCGGGTGTCAGTCATCCAACCCGCCGAAGTCTAGCCCGGTTCGCGTGAAGTGAAGGTGAGAGAGGGAATGAGAAAAGTATTGGAAATCCTTGGGCTTTCGCACGACAGCCGGAATTCTCACGCGGGGCGGACGCGGCGGACCAACTCCGGTCGGACGGCCACGAACCCGGCCTCGCCGGTCTCGATTTCCAGCCCCTCAAAACTCATCTCGCGCAACCGCCCGGTCGTCGTCCCGCCGTCCGCCGTCTCGACGACGACTTGCCGGCCGAGCAGTCCGACCCGCCACTTCCAGTCGGCCTCCAGCGGCACCACGTCGCCTGCCAGCAGGCGGTCGTACTCGTCGTCCAGGTGCCGCACCACCGCGGCGAGCACGGCGGTCGGGTCGATCCACCCGCCGGCGGCGACGGCCAAGGACGTGGCGTCCGGCAGCCCGGCCGCGTCGAAGTCGGCGGCCGACTGGTTCAAATTCAGCCCGACGCCGACGACGGTGCCCGCGCCCTGTTCGATGAGGATGCCGCACACCTTCTTGCCACTCAAGAGCAGGTCGTTCGGCCACTTGATGCGGGCCTGGAGGCCGGTTCGCTCGCGGATCGCCTCGGCCACCGCCACCGCCGCCAGCGCGGTCAGCATCACCGGCCGGCGGAGCGCGACCGGCGGGAAGAGCAACACCGACATCAGCAGCGACGTGCCCGGCGGGGCGTTCCACACCCGCCCGTACTGCCCCCGCCCGGCGGTCTGGGCGTCAGCCACTACCACCACGCCGGCGTTCTCCGGGTCGGCGGCCAGCCCGGCGGCCGCGTCGTTGGTGGAGTCCAGCCGGTCGTACACGACCACCCGCCGGCCGACGTGCCGGGTGTCGAACGACCACTCCTCGCGGGGGGGGGACATGGGTCGGATGTTGCCCTGCCGAAAGAGGTGGTAGTCGGGGTGTACGTCGGCGGCCGCAATTGCGGCTCGATGTTCGGCGCGACGACGGGAACGCCGAAGTAGAACACCGCCCCGACCGCGAACAGTGTCGCGGAAGCCGTGAGAGCGGCGAGGAGGAATCGACCCGTGTTCATGGGGCAGTCCCTCACGCGAAGAAGCTGGCCACCGGCACGGACCACCCCGGCAGCACGTCCGGCACGGTGAGGGTGTCGTGTTCCTCGAACGCCTGCTGGCGTTGGGCGGGTCTGAAAACCGTTACCGACTGCGTGTCCGGGTCGAACACGAGAACGACGAGGATGTCGTTGGCCAAGTACTCCGCCACCTTGCGGTAGATTTCGGCCCACGTGTCCCAAGTCGATCGCACCTCGACGACCAACTCCGGCGTGACATCGAGCAGGCCGGACGGGAATCGGCCGCGCGGAAGCCGGTCGTAGCTGAAGTAGCAGACGTCCGCCCCTCGCACTTTGTCGGCATCATCGGGCATCGGGACTCTGACGAACGAGTCGTTCGTCGTCACCCGTCCGAGGCCATTCGCGGCGACGTGTTGGGTCAGGTAGAACGCCGCCCAGTTGCAGACGTTCCCGTGTTCCTGGAATGGCATGGGCAACTCCACGACTCGCCCGAACAGGAGTTCGACCCGTTGGCCGGCGTACCGCTTGGCGAATTGTTCCGCCGTCAGCCGCGTCGGGGCAGCCGGTGGCATTGGCGGTGGGGTGAGAACGGCGCTCATATCGACCTCCCTTCGGTGACTCCGGTCATTCTACCGGTCGATCTCGCCCATCACCACGTCCAGGCTGCCGACGACGGCCGGCAGGTCGCCGATCAGGCAGCCCCGCGTCAGCTCGTGGATGACGCACAGGTTGCTGAAGCAGCCCGACCGCGCCCGCACCCGCAGCGGCACCGGCTCCTTTCCGGGTCGGCCGACGACGTGGAACCCCATCTGCCCGCGCGGGCACTCGGTCTCCAAATACACCTCGCCGGGCGTCAGGTTCCTGGGCGGCTCGACGCGGTGCGAGTACTTCGCGGCAGCCAGCTGCGCCAGCTTCTTCGCCGCCTCACCCTTCGGCTCGGCCTTCGCTCCATCGCCCAACTCGGCCTGGATCGACTCCCACTCGGCTTGCAGCTTCTCGTAGCGGTCCATCGCCTGCTCGCAGATGCGGATGGCCTGCACCACCTCCAGCATCCGCACGTAGAAGCGGTGCCAGCAGTCGCCGATGACCGCGCCGGGCGGGGCGTTCGGGAACGGCGGAATGGGAACGTCGAACTGGTAGTCGGCGTACCCGGAGTACGGCTCGGTCTTCCGCAGATCCCAGTCCGGGTCGCCGTTCCGCTTGTCCAGCGACGCGCGCAGCACCGGTCCGGTGCAGCCGTAATCGAGGGCCATCGCCTTCGTCAGCACGCCGATGCCGGCGGTGCGTTTCACGAAGATGTGGTTGTTCGTCAGCAGCGCGTGGTACTCCGGGATGCGCGGCTTGAAGTAGTTCAGGAACGTCCGGCACCGCCCCACCCACCCCGGCGGCAAGTCGTCGTGCGCCCCGCCGATGGTCAGGTAGCTGTACGTCAGCCGCGCGCCGCAGGCGTCTTCGAACAGGTCGAGGATGTGTTCCCGCTCGCGGAAGGCGTACAGGAACGGGCTGAAACTGCCGAGGTCGAGGCCGTAAGCGCCCATGCCGACGAGGTGCGAGGCGATGCGGTTCATCTCGCAAATCACGACGCGCAACACTCGCGCCTTCTCCGGCACCGTCACGCCGCACAGCTTCTCCACGGCGAGCGAGTAGCCGAGGTTCATGTTCATCGCCGCCAGGTAATCCATGCGGTCCGTGTACGGGATGAACTGGATGGGCGTCACGTTCTCGCCGATCTTCTCGGCGCAGCGGTGCAGGTAGCCGAGGTGCGCGACGACGTTCGACACCACCTCGCCGTCGGTGGTCAGGGCCAGCCGCAACACCCCGTGCGTGGACGGGTGCTGCGGCCCCATGTTGACGAGCATCTCGTCGGTGCGGACGTCGAACTCGACGACGGTGGGGTCGGCGGACGCGATCATGGGGATCTCAGGGCAGGCAGCGGACGTGCGGGTACGCGAGGATTTTCTGGTCTTCGGTCATCACTGGCAGGTTAAACAGACGGGACGTGGCGACCAGGATACGATCCGCCGGGTCTTTGTGGAACGGGTCCGGCAGGCGGGTCGATTCGATGGCGATGTCGGCGGTGAACGGGAGTCGGATGACGCCGGGATAGGCGAGGGCGTCGCGGACCCAGTCGTCAATCGGAACTGGCAACGTGAGCTTGCTTCCCGCCACCAGCATGGCCACCTCCCAGCAACTGAAGACGCTCACCCCCAGGCCCGACGCCTCGTTGGCTTGCAACTGCTGGCGGCGGTGGGTGGACAACCGAGGGTCGTCGGCCACCCACCAAATCCAGATGTGCGTATCGAGGAGGATCACTTCATGAACTCCCAGTCGTCCGGGTCGCACGCGGGGCCGAACGGGTCGTCGTATTTGTACGGGTGCCTCCCCCGTAGCGGGTACTTGCCGCCCTCGGTCGGGTCATCGAACGCCGGCGAGACTTGGACCTGCACCGTTTCCCCGGCGGCGAACGGCAGGCTGTCCAGCACGAGTTTCCCGTCGGACTGAACGACGGCGCGGACGGTCAGTGTGGTCATAGGTCGGCCCTCCTTCCAGGTGAGGGAATTGTATGCGTTATCGATACCCCCGCAGCCGTTGCAGCAACCCGACGCGGACGCGGGGGCCGTAGGCTGGCGGCGGGCAGCACGGCACGGCGGGCACGAAGATCGGCGGCGAGAGTTGGAAGACCACGCCTGGCGCGAACGGGGGGATCGGCTGGGGGTTCAGGAACACCGGCGGGAATGGCTGCGATTGGACGGACACCGATGGCGGCGCGGCGACTGGCGTCGGCGTCGATTCGGCCAGTGCATACGCCAGAATCCACGCCGTGCCGCCGCTGCGGGCGAAGGCGGTCGGCTTGCCGTCGAGGGGCAACTCCTCGAACAGCCGGAGCAGGATGTGCGCGCCGGCCAGCAGACTTTCCGGCGGGTAGACGGCCGTCACCTTCTTCCACTCCGCTTCCGCCGCCGCCTTCAGCGCCGGGTCGGTGACGCCCGACAGGTCCGGCGTCGGGTCGTTGACAACCCGAGCGAGGAACGCCTCGGCGTCCTTGCGGCTGAGCGGGACGAGTGGGTCGCGGACCTTGGCGGGATGAAGCAGCGTGGCCGCCGCCCAGACCGACCCGCCGGTCAAGTAGATCGTCGGCTGATCCTTCCACCCGGCATCTCGCGCAGCGACGGCTTTCAACTTCTCGGAGACGAGTTCGTCCGCCAGTTTCGCCACGGCCGTCGGGTAGTCGCCGCCGGCGGCTTTCGCCTTCGCCGTCAGCGCCACCGTGCCGGGAATGCCCGCGAAGGAGACGAGTTTCTTCCCGTCCCCGTCGGCGAAGTAGCCGCCTTTGGTGTTGCCGCCGCCGATGTCCAGGTTCGCCGGCGTCGGCTGCTTCCGCAGGCCCAACCCGTGGATCGTCAGCCCGACTTCCTCCTCGGCGGTGATGAACGTCAGCGGCTTGCCCGTCACCTTCTGCACGGCGGCCGACAACTCGTCGCGGTTCGTGGCGACGATGCCGCTGCTGCCGGCGACGACCACCTTCGCGGCGGGGATGCCGTGCTTGTCGCCGAACTGCTTGACGAGCATCCGCACCGCGTCGGCGGACTTGGCGATGTTCTCGGCCTTGAACTTGCCGTCCTGCAAGTCCGCCAGGCCGGTGCTAATGGTGGCGGTGTCCTTCACCGTCACCGCGCCGGGGCCGGTCGGGTCGTACTCGACGACGGTGCCCTTCACCCCTTTGCCGCCGAGTTCGATCCCGGCCACCAGCTCCCAGGCCGGAGCGAACGCGGCAGCGAACAGAACCGCGCACAGCCCCACGAAATGCCGCATGACCCCCCCTCCAGTCGGATGCCGATATCAAGACGATAGTACCCGGCCGCCACCCGTGGGCCACGGGGAAACGGGGAATCGAGGAGCCGGTCGGGAATAACCGGTCGCCTGTCCGGATCGTTTGTGGGGAACCACTTCGCGGGGGTGACACCAGCATGACACCGCTGTTCGCATTCAGCCCGGGACCGAACTACCAGTGGACGATGACCGTCGGCGGGATCACGCTGGACTGGGATGAATGGGCACGGCTGCTGAATGTCTTGATCCTCTCGTTCACGTTGCTCTCCGTATTGTTCACCCGTCGCTTCGGCCGGTGGTGGCTTACCGCTCCCATCGCCCTGGTCGCCGCTTATGTGTGCCTCACGGTGTCCTCCGATCCACAGTCCAACTTTTGGGAGTCGTGGTACGGCTTCGTCCTCGTGCTACCGCTCATCATCGTTCACGCGGTCCTGTCCTTTACCATCCCGAAGCGGAAGCAGCCGTTCGATGACTGGCCGGATTCCTGGGAACCGGCATCGCGGTTCAACTCGTAATCGCCGCTTGTCTCCTGCTAGGGTATCACCATGATCCCGCTATTCGCGTTCAAGCCGGGGCCGGGTTGGAAGGGCACGATGACCGTCGGCCCTGTCACTCTGGCGTGGCGAGAGTGGGCGCTGGTGCTGCTCGTCTGTTCCATCGCATTCACCTTGCTCTCCGCGTTTCTCGCTCACCGCTACGGTCGTTGGTGGCTGACCGTCCCCATCGCTCTTCTCACCGCGGTGATCGCCTATATCTACCGCATGTTTTGGAGGGGATCGGGACCGGATGACGACTTCGAGGACGCCTTGGTTGTGTTCCTTTTCGTATTGCCGTTGGTGATCGTTCACGCCGTCGTGTCATTCACCATGCCACGGCGCAACCGCGCACCCGCCGAACCCGTCCGCCGATACAACTCTCCGTAGCTTCGGTGTCCGTCGTACCTTCGGGTGAGTGCCATGTTCCGTCCGGTCGATGAGCAGCTTGCGATCCTCCTCCGCGGCGCGGCCCAGGTGGAGACCGAGCGCGACCTCCGCGTCAAGCTCGAACGCAGCGTGAAGACGAACGCGCCGCTCCGCATCAAGTACGGCATCGACCCGACCGGGTTCGACGTTCACCTCGGGCATACGGTCCCGCTGCGGAAGCTGCGGCAGTTCCAGGAACTCGGCCACACGGCCGTCCTCATCATCGGCACCGCCACGGCGATGGTCGGCGACCCCAGCGGCCGGGATGCGTCGCGGGCCGGGCTGACGCCGGAGCAGATCGCCAAGAACGCCGAGAACTACCTGATCCAGATCGCCAAAGTGGTGGACGTGACCACGGCCGAGGTGCGGCCGAACGGCGACTGGTTCGGCAAGTGGGGCTTCGCCGAGATGCTGAAGCTGCTCGGCCGGTCCACCGTGCAGCAAATCCTGGCTCGCGAGGACTTCAGCAACCGCATGGCGGCCAGTACGCCCATCTACCTGCACGAGTGCCTGTACCCGCTCATGCAGGGGTGGGACTCGGTGGAAATCCGGGCCGACGTGGAACTCGGCGGCACCGAGCAGTTGTTCAACCTGATGGTCGCCCGCGACCTGCAAAAGGGCGAGGGCCAGGAGCCGCAGGTGTGCATGACGATGCCGATCCTTCGCGGCACCGACGGCGTGAAGAAGATGGGCAAGAGCGTCGGCAACTTCATCGGCGTCGGCGAGGTGGCCAAGGAGCAGTTCGGCAAGACCATGCGCATCCCGGACGAGCTGATGCGCGAGTGGTTCGGGCTGCTGGCGGATCGGAGCGAGGGCGAGTTGGCCGGGATTCTGGCGGGGCACCCCGGCGAGGCGAAGAAGCGGCTCGGGGCCGACATCGTGACGTGGTTCCACGGCCCGGCGGTGGCGGAACAGGTGCTGGCGGACTGGGACAAGCAGTTCGCGGGGAAGGGCGGCGACCCGGATCAGATCGACGAGGTGACGATCCCCGCATCGGAGTTGACCGACGGCGCGGTGACGGCGCAGAAGTTGGTGGTGCTGGCCGGCCTCGCAAAGAGCGGCGGCGAGGCGCGGAAGAAGGTCGAGGAGGGGGCCTTCAACTACGGCCCGGAGCGCACCAAACCGGCCGAGTGGAAGACCCCCGTGCCCGTGACCGACGGGCTGGTGCTGCGCCTCGGCCGCAAGGTGTTACGGGTGCGGCTGGGGTGAGTTCGCGCGACTCGCACCGGAGGTGCGGTTGCCTGTAGTCAGGGGTGACACGCGAACGGAGTGAGCGGAACCCCTGGGACTCAAGCGGAAACAGAAACGAGTCCCGGAGGGACGGGCATCCGCCGTCCCTCCGGGACTCGTGGGTATTTCAACTCGTGCGGCGGGCGCGGACATTTTCCCCGGCTGCGGAATCAGTTGTCCGCGAACACCTCGCCGCCGGCGCGGGTCACGAACGCCATCAGTTGCGGGGCGGCCATGCTGGACCGCAGGAACTGCACCGACCCGTCGCACCGCAGGGCGTTCGCCCCGCCGGTGTGGAACGAGTACGGCGACTGGTGGTTGGTCACGTTGACCATCTCGCACCCAAAGGTGTTGGTCAACGTGGTGGGAGTGGTCCCGGTGTAGCCGAACAGCCGGGGCGTGCCGTTCTGGTCGCACCACGAGCCGCGGACGTAATGGTCGGGTGCGGTGACGGGCGGCAGCGGGCTGGGGAGGGTGGAGCCGATGGCCGCCACCGACTGCCCGCGCATGTAGATGTTCAGCCCCCGACCCGCGATCTCGGTGAACAGCAGGGTGTTGCTGGTGCCGTCGGTGATGGACACGATGGTCGGCCCCTGGCCGGGCACGGTGCCGGCCGGCCCCAGCGCGCCGCTCTCGGTGATGCTCGTCGCGTTGATCGCCCCGCAGCGGTTGGCCGTGTTCTGGTCCACCCCGCGGAACGGCCAGTAGTCGGCGCGGGAGTAGCGGTGGCCGGGGGGGAACCCGTAGCCCGTCATGATCAGGTCGTAGTTGGCGTTCGTCTCCCCGTTCGGCGTGGACGGGCAGATGAACAGCTTGACCGGCAGGGTGGCGACGGTGTTCGTCGAGCCGGGGGCCGGCGGCGGCAGGTTGAGCGGATCGATAACCGAGATCTGGCGGTTCGCCAGCCGGATCAGGTTGTCCTGCTCGACGTACTCGGCCACCATCACCAGGGCCGTGTGCCCCTGCCGCTGGTTCAGGTAGGGGTTGGCCGGCCGCGGGTTGGATGGGAAGTTGAACCCCCACGCCGGCCAGCACTGGCGGGCGCTCTCGTAGTTGTGGAAGGCGAGGCCGATCTGCTTCAGGTTGTTGCTGCACCGCATCCGCGAGGCGGCCTCGCGGACCTTCTGCACGGCCGGCAGCAGCAGGCCGATGAGGATGGCGATGATGGCGATGACGACCAGCAGCTCGATCAGCGTGAACGCCGACCGAACCCGACGTGCGAACGTGGGCATGGGACCGTTCTCCGGGAGAGAGAAGACCACCCGCGGGCGCGGCCGACGCGATAGTGAGTCGGTGACGGCCGGACCCTGACAGGTGGGTGTACTGTACTCTGACGCGAAAACAGTTGCCAGAGGAAAGGCGGCGAGATCACTCCCCCATTGCCCGCGCGGCCCGTCGCCCGCAAGATGACCGGCGATGGCCACCCTCACGATTCCCTGGATGACTCACCCGCCCGACCCGTTCACCGGCGGGGCGGTCACGGTCGGCAACTTCGACGGCGTGCACGGCGGCCACCGGGCGCTGCTCGCGGTCACGACCCGCCACGCCCGCGCGGTCGGCGGGCCGGCCGTCGTCGTCACCTTCGACCCGCAGCCGGTCGCGCTGCTCGACCCAACGGCGGCGAAAGCCCCCCTCACCACCGCCGCCGACCGCGCGGCGCTGCTGCAAGCGGCCGGCGTCGATCACGTCGTCACCCTCCGCACCGATCCGGGGTTACTCGCCCTCAGCCCCGAGGCGTTCTTCGAGGACGTGATCCTCCGCCTGTTCCGCGCGCGGGCGGTGGTGGAAGGCTTCAACTTCCGCTTCGGCCGCCGCCGGGCCGGGGACATCACCACGCTCCGCGAGTTGTGCGGCAGTCACGGCCTCGCGTTCGAGGAGGTGCGCCCGCACCTCGGCGACGGCGCGCCGATCTCCAGCAGCCGCATCCGCGCGGCCTTGAACGCGGGCGAAGTGACGGCCGCCGCCGCGATGCTGGGCCGGGACTACGCGGTCACGGGCGTGGTCGAAGCCGGGGCGAAGCGCGGGCGGACCCTCGGCTTCCCCACCGCCAACGTCGGCGGCATCCCGACCCTGATCCCGAAGGACGGCGTGTACGCGGTGACGGCGACGGTGGACGGGCAGTCGTGGCAGGCGGCGGCGAACGTCGGCCCGGCCCCCACCTTCGGCGAGGACACGCGGAAGGTGGAGGTCCACCTGATCGACTTCGCCGGCGATCTGTACGGCCAGGAACTGCGGGTGGCGTTCGCCCGCCGCCTCCGCGACACCCGGCCGTTCGCCGGCGTCGCGGAGCTGGTGGAACAGTTGAAGAAGGACGTGGCCGCCGCGCGGGACTGACTTCAGCGGTGGAGCGGCAGCCGCAGCACGAACACCGCGCCGCCCGTCGGCCCGTCCAGGATCAGCACGTCCCCGCCGTGTTCGCGCAGCGCCTTCCGCGCGGCCGGCAGCCCCAGCCCGGTGCCGCGCGTCCCCTTCGTACTGACGAACGGCCTGAACACCTCTTCCCGCTTGTCCGCCGGCACCCCCGGCCCGTTGTCCGCCACCGCGATCTCGGCGAACCCGTCGGCCGCCCGCACCGTCACCGTCACCCGCGGCAGCGGCTCGTCGGCGACCGCATCGACGGCGTTGCTGACGACGTTCAGCACCGCGCGATGCAGGCCGTCCGGGTCGCACGCCACCGGCGGCAGTGCGTCGGCCGTCATGTCCAGTGTCACCCCGCTGTCAGCGGCCCGGCCGCGCACCGTCTCCAGCACGTCGGCCACCAGCGACGCCAGGTCGGTCGGCTCGGCCGCCGGCTCGCGGTCCTTCGAGTAGCCGAGCATGTCGAGGATCAGTTCGTCGATGCGGGTCTGGTTCTTCTCCACCAGCCGCCACCCCTTCGTCAGCAACTCGCGGTCGTTCTCGGCCAGTCCCATCTTCACCATGTCCGACCCGAACCGCACCCCCTGCATGATGTTCTTGATGTGGTGCGAAAGCGCGGCGATGGTCTGCCCGACGGCCGCCAACCGCTCCGCCTGCACCATCGCCTGGTAATACCGCGTCTCCTCCACGGCCAGTGCCGCCTGGTGCGCGACGGCCACGGCCAGCTTCAGGTGGTCCTCGGTGAACGTGTCCGGGTCGGCCACGGACAGCGCCGACAGCGACGCGCGGGTGTCCAGGAAGATCACCCCGACCGTGTCGTGCCGGCCCTTCATGGGCACGCAGATGACCTCGCGGAACTGATGCCGGGCGACGCTGTCGCCGCCCCGGAACCGCGCGTCCGCCCCGGCGTCCGACACCAGAATCCCCTGCTTTTCCTTGAGGACGTAGTCCATCACCGTCCGGCTGACGACGAACTCGCCGTCCGCGCCGGGCTTCGCCACCACCGCCTTCGGCACCGCCGCGCCGGTGTCCGGATCGAGCAGCACCGCCCCGCCGTGGTCGGCGTCGGTCGTCCGCACCAGCAGTTCGACGATCCGCGTCAACAGGGTGTCCACGTCGAGAACTTCGCTGACGACTTCCGAGGCTTCGTACAGCACGGCGAGGTTCGCCAACCGGCCCTTCAGCCAGTCCGTGCCGGCCGCGTCCGGTCGCTTCAGAATCTGGCTGCCCAAGTCGGCGGCCACGGAACGAAGGATGGCCGATGGGAATTCGGTCGGGCGGACCACCAGGCGGGTGCGGTCCACCGACGGCGGCCCGTCGTCCTCGAACCGCAACACCGTGTCCCCGGCCCCGATCCGGTCGCCCGTGCGGAGCAAGGCGGTTCGCACCTCGCGGCCGTTCACCTCGGTGCCGTTGCCGCTGCCCAGGTCGTGCAACTCCACCCCGCCGGCGGTGGCGCGGAGGTCGAAGTGCCGGCGGGAGACGCGGGGGTCGGTCAGCGGGATCGGGTTCGACGAGTGCCGGCCGACCGTCGCCGCGCCGGCGGCCAGTTCGAACCGCTTGCCGGCGTCCGGCCCTTCGAGGACGACGAGTCGGGGCATGATGGCATTTCCGAAGAAGAACTAACCACAGAGACACAGAGGCACAGAGAAGACAAGAGAAAGTGGAGTTCTGAAGGACTCGCTTTTCTTGCCTTCTCCTCTTCTTCTCTGTGCCTCTGTGTCTCTGTGGTTAGTCTGTTTTCCGAATTCACAACCCTTCCAGCCACGCCCGTGCGGAGGCGTCACTGGGCATCCGCCAGTCGCCGCGTGGGGACACGCTCACACTGCCCACCTTCGGGCCGTCGGGCAGGCAACTCCGCTTGAACTGGTTGGCGAAAAAGCGGGTCAGGAACACCCGCAGCCAGTGCCGCAGTTCGGCCGGCGTATGCGCGGTGTCGAACGTCGCGTGTCCCGCCAGGTACAGGATTTTCTCGGGTTCTGCGCCCCACCGCAGGAAGTGGTACAGGAAGAAGTCCACCAGTTCGTAGGGGCCGACGCTGGATTCGGTGGCTTGCGCCGCCTTGCCGTCGGCGGTGGTCGGCAGCAACTCGGGCGAAATCTCGGTGTCGGCGATGTCGTGGAGGGTCCGCCGGGCGTCGCCGTCGAACTCGTGGTCGGCCGCCCACCGCACCAGGAACCGCACCAGCGTTTTCGGGATGCTGACGTTCGGGTTGTACATGCTCATGTGGTCGGCATTGTACGTACACCACCCCAGCGCCAACTCCGACACGTCGCCGGTGCCGATTGTAAAGCCCGTGTTCATGAGCAGGCTCGTCCGCACACGGGCCTGGACATTCTCGAATGTCAAGTCGCTCCGCTCGTCGGCCGGCAAGTTGCGCAACTCGGCTGTTAACGACTCGACGCCGTGCGATGTTAACTCGATCCCAAAGGGCGAATGGCCGAGTTGCTTCATCTCTTCCAGGCACATGGCGCGGATGTCAATCTCGCGCACGCTCACGCCGAGTGCGGCCATGAGTGCGTGGGCGTTGCCCTTGGTGCGGCTGGTGGTGCCGAAGCCGGGCATCGTCAGCGCCTTGATCTTCTCGCGCGGCACCCCCAACAGGTCGAATGTCTTCGCCGCCACCAGCAGCGCGAGCGTGGAATCCAGCCCGCCAGATACGCCGATGGCGACCGCCGGTTTGCCGATGTGATCCAGTCGCTTCGCCAGCCCCGCAACCTGCGTGGCGAAGATTTCCTCGCACCGCTCGGTCAGGGTCGCCGGGTCGGACGGCACGAACGGGTGCGGATCGACGAATCGCTCCAGTTTGCCCGCAGCGCCCAATCCTTCCACGTGGAAGCGCCGCCGGCGGAACGGCTTCATCCCCCGCTGTCCGTCGTGGAAGCTGTTCGCGGCGAACCGGTCATGCTGGAGCCGGTCGAGGTCAATGTCCGCGACCGTCAGCGTGTTCGTCCGCTGGAACCGCTTCGACTCCGCCAGCAGCGAGCCGTTCTCGGCGATCAGACAGTGCCCGCCGAACACGAGGTCGGTGCTCGACTCGCCGACGCCGCTGGACGCATAGACGTAGCCGGCCACGCACCGCCCGCTCTGCCCGACGACCAGTTGCCGGCGGTACCCCGCTTTGCCGATGGTCTCGTTGCTGGCGCTCAGGTTGACCAGCACCGTCGCCCCGGCCAGGGCTTGCACCGAACTGGGGGGAATCGGCATCCACAGGTCTTCGCAAATCTCGACGCCCAGCACGAACCCGCGAAAGTCCGGCGATTCGCAGGGGAAAAGGAGGTCCGTACCGAACGGCACCGTCTGCCCGGCCAGCGTGACGGTGTCGCTGAGGGCGTTACACGCCGGGGCGAAGTACCGCGCGTCGTAGAACTCCTTGTAATTCGGCAGGTACGTCTTCGGCACGACGCCGAGCAGCTTGCCGGACTGAATCACCGCTGCGCAGTTGAACACCATGCCGTCGAGTGCCACCGGCAAGCCGACGACCGCGACCCCGCCGAACGGCACGTCCAGCACTTTCGCCAGTGCCGCTTCCGCCGCGTCGAGCAGCCGCGCGTGGTGGAACAGGTCGCCGCAGGTGTAACCGGTCAGCCCGCACTCGGGGAACACGATCAGACCGCACCCGCGGTCGTTCGCGGCGAGCAGCAACTCGCGGGTGCGGTCGGCGTTGAACGCCGGGTCCGCCACCCGGAGTTCCGGGGTTGCCGCCGCCGCCGCGCGCAGGAAGCCGAAGGTGGGCATACGGACAACTCGGACAGCGTGACGTGAAAAGAAACACTACTGGCGGCGGGTCGCCGGCTGATGCGGAACGTACTCGTCTCCGTTCGGATCCCAATTGGCCCAACAGCCGATGTGACCGGCCAAGTAGACCAACCCCCGCGCTCGTTCGGCGGTGACGTACCCAAGCCCGAACTTCCGCGACACGCCCGTCGTCGCGGCGGAGATGCACAACTCCGGGATGAAGTCCTCGCCCCCGGTGAGCCACCCGGCGGACCAACAGTCCTCGGATATTTCGCTCATCGCGCCGCCGAGAAGTTGCACCAGCGAATGTCGCGTCGCATCGTCCATGTCGCACCTCCATCGACATTCTACTCGCTCGCCGGTTGTCGCATCGCTCACTCCTCGTCGACGATCTTGACGGAGTCCAGCATGGCCCGCAAGGTCGGTTCGCCGGCGGCGCGGTCGAGGTCGCTGACCTGGGCCAAGATCAGCAGCGGGCCATCGCCGGTGTTCAGGCAGCGGGTCATGCAGTACGTCGGCGTGTCCAGCGTCAGGAAGTCGAGGTCGTGGCCGACCGCCGGCCAGCCGCCGAGCGACACCACCACCGCCTCGGCGTCCAACTCCTTGTAGTCGGCGCGGAACGCGGCCAGCGTTTCGGCCGCCAGTTGCCCGGCGTCCTCCAACTCCGACCGCAGGCTGACAACGAAGAAGGCGGTGCCGGGCGACTGCACCGACACCGTCCACGCGCCGCCGTCGTCCTCGGCGGACACCTGCCAGCCGGGCGGGTACTGGAACGACACCGGGCCTCTCGTGAACGGCTTCATGGAATCCCTCGGTGGCGAACGGCGCGACGTGAGTCCGCC
>JAYUFU010000220.1:0-5845 GCA_043738505.1 Fimbriiglobus sp.
CGGGCCATGAACGACCCTTTCAGGGTCGGGCGAATGGGCCGGGGTTCCCAGGCCTCACGGCCTGGGCTGGTGGAACCGGCCCTTCAGGCCGGAAAACCAAGAACGCAACACAGCACCCAGCGGGGAGAGGTATTCCGACCGCCACGCAACGGTCGCGGATCAATCGAATTCGGCATGAGGCGACGGGCGGGGATGTCAATAAAAACTCCTCACCATGCTCCGCCTGCTGCACTACAGCGACGTTCACCTGACGGCCCGGCCGCTCGGCTTCCGCTGGCGGGATGTCGTCAGCAAGAAGCTGCTCGGCTACGTCAACGTCCACTACCTCGGCCGCGGGCACCGGTTCAAGCACGCCCCGCAGATCGTGGACGCGATGATGGCCGACGTGCGCGCCGGCGGGTTCGATCACGTCATCTTCAGCGGCGACGCGACGAAGCTGGCGTTCGATTCCGAGTTCGAGCACGCCGCCCGCCGCCTCGGGGTGAACGACCCGACCGTCCCGCCGACCCTCGCCGTGCCCGGCAACCACGACTACTACACGCACCGCGAGGCGATGTCCGGCCGGTTCGAGGCGCACTTCGCCCCGTGGCTGACCGGCGAGACGGTGGACGGCCACCGCTACCCGTTCGCCCGCCGCGTCGGGCCGGTCTGGCTGATCGGCCTGAACAGCAGCTACCCGCGCCGGTTCTTCACCTACGGGGCGGGGGCGACCGTCGGCCGCGCGCAGCTGGACCGGCTGAAAGTGCTGTGCGGTCGGCTCGCGCCCGGCCTGCGAATCCTCGTCACGCATTACCCGCTGCGGCGGGCCGACGGCCGGGTGGAGCGGCGGTCGCACCGCCTACTCGACCACCGGCGGGTTCTGGACACCGTCCGCGACCTCGGCCTCTCCCTCTGGCTGCACGGGCACATCCACGCGCCGTTCGTCCTGCCGGCGACGGGCGAAATTCCCTTCCCCGTCATCTGCGCCGGCAGCGCGACGCAGACGAACCGCTGGGCGCACAACGAGTACGACCTCGACGGCACCACCCTGCACGGGCGGCGGAAGGTGTTCGACCCGGACACCGGCGGGTTCCGCGAGGCCGCGCGGTTCGCGCTGACGCTGCCCGGTACGGCGTGAGGCGAAAAGTGGGAAACGCGGGCGCGGCGGCAGCCGTGTGCTAGGATTTCGACGGTTCGGGAGAAGTCCGTCCGGGTCTCCGACACGCCGCGGGTGTTACGGTCATGAACGCTTTGGTCCCGCCCGAGTATCAGCCGTTCGTCCTGCCGGCCTGCGTCGGTCTCGGCGTCGGGCTGATTCTGCTGCTGCTGTTCGCGTTCAAGAAGCGGACGCGGACCCGCGCGCCGCAGCCGCCGGCGGGGGTGCGGTCGTCGCAGTGGACCGCGCCGATGCCGTCGTTCGCCGACCGCCGCACGTCCACCCGGCGGGAGGGCGGCAACCCGGTGAAGGTGGTGCTGGCGTCGCCGGCGTTCAAGAGCGGGACGCTCGTCGGGTACGTGATGGACCGCTCCACGGGCGGCCTGCGGATGGTGTCGGCGACGGGCATGCCGGTCGGCGGCAGCGTGCAGGTGCGGGCCGCCCACGCGCCGGAGGAGACGCCGTGGGTGACGGTCATCGTCCGCAGCTGCAAGCCGAGCGGGAAGGGGTACGAGATGGGCTGCGAGTTCGACAAGACGCCGCCGTGGAACGTGCTGCTGCTGTTCGGGTGAGCGGCCGTTGTCCGGGGTCGGAGCAAGACTCAAACGGGGTTTATTTCCTCCGACACCCCTACACACCACCGTGGACGAATTCCCTGATTTCGGAAGAAGCCATGCCCGTCAAGCACTTGCGGTGAATTTCTCGCTTCCGGCACCCGCCTGGAATCAATTCGGCGGGGTGATGGCGTATTCGCACAACCACCGACTCCAGACGGACCCCGCCGTGGATCCACCCGTGCCTGACATGCGCGATGTGGTACCGAGCGAGCCGGCAAGACGACAGTTCGCCGCCTCCGCGCTGTTGGTGCTGGCGGAGTTCCCCGAGTGGTTTGACTACGTTGACCGCGAACATATTGGGGCAGCGTGACACCGGAGCGTCACCGGAGCGTCACAGGAGCAACCTCACTCCGAGCTTGCCCCGCTCCGAAGTCGTCGTGAAGAAGCGGACGGACGAGTAGAACTCGAATTGCCAAATCGAATAGTACAGCCAGTTGGGGTCAGGCAGGTAGCGCATGCGGAATGCGTTGACCCCTTCGCGGCGACGGTCGCCGCAATCTTCCCATTCGCTCAACTGGTGGCCCCTCGTCCGCAACAGTTCCCCGTACTCCGGTTCGTGCTCCCGGTACACCGTGACCTCGTAGGAGGCTGGCAGGACCAACCCTGTCTTCTTGAAGAACAGCCCGCGAGTGATCTTGTGCGGCGTCGGGTCCGAATCGCTTTCGGGCCAGTAAAACCCAAGGCCGCGCCGCACCTCTGTTCCGGTGCGGCGTTCGAGCAACCGCATGTCCCGGCAGAACGCGGCCATCGCCTGCGGTTGGGCGGTCAGGTGCCGATCCACGGTCGAGTAGAGGACACGATGCGCGATCGGGTTTGCCTCGGTGTCGGACTGGGCGACGACCGCGTTGCGAAACACCGAAACCCCCTCGTCCAACGACCGGCACGCATCGCACGAAGGTACTAAGAACGGGGCCGGCGGCAGGTGCCCTTTCCCGCCCCACATTGCCGATGGGACGACATGGTCTCTGGTCTTGCTTCCATTGTCGAGTTGGATGCCGCAGTACGCGCACTGCTTCCGCTTCTTCGGGGCACGGGCGCACTGGATGGGTTGGTTCGGCGGCATGTTCCTTCGGTTGCGCGTGTTGAGTGTGGGATCGGTTCGAGGCCTTGGAGTGAATTATCAGTCCGTCGTGTTCCGTCCGACAGGTCAGCTTCATCCGGTTCACGTCCCGAATAGACTCGCGTTCCGCCCGAAGGGTTCGCCATGCTCACCACCGCCACTCGCAGTGTCGGCGATCTTGGGAAAAAGCTTGCGAAGCTGCCCGCAGGGCGCGTCGCGGCCGTTCACCCCTTCGCGTTTTCCCGCGCGGCGATCTCGGCGGCGAACAGCCGGCGGACCTTCTTCCGCGCGATCACCTCGAAGACCCACGGCGCGACGCGGTTCACCAGCAGCAGCAGCTTGCCGCGGAACGTCAGCGTGATCTCGCTCTTGTCCTTTTCAATCGCCCGCAGGGTGGCGGTCGCCACGTCGTCCGGCGACATCCCCCGCAGATGATCCAGCGGCAGCCGGGCCGACCGCTCGAGCATGTTCCGGCCGAAGTTCGTCCGCGTCAGGCCGGGGTTCACCACCAGCACGCCGACGCCGTGCGGCGACAGCTCCGCACGGAGGGCGTCGCTCCACCCCTGGATGGCGAACTTGCTGGCCGAGTAGAACGACCGCGCCGGGTAGCCCCGCCGGCCGAGGACGGACGACACGTTGACGACGAGCGGTTGCGTACCCGCGCGGAGCAGCGGCAGGCAGAGGCGGGTCAGTTCGCAGGTGCCGAACAGGTTCACCTCGAAGATCGCCCGGAGGGTGGCCGGGTCGCACTCGACGAAGTGCCCGGTCGCCCCGACGCCGGCGTTGTTCACCAGGATGTCGAGTCCGCCGAACGCGGCGACGGCCGCGTCCCGCATCGCCTCGCGGCCGACCGGCGTGGCGACATCAGCGACGACCGTCTCGATAACGCCGCCGGCGGCGCGGACTTCAGTCGCCAGGGCGGACAGCAACTCGGCAGTGCGCGCGGCGGCCAGCACCCGACAGCCCTTCCGCGCCGCCGCCACCGCCACCGCACGGCCGATCCCCTGCGACGCCCCGGTGACGAGCATCCGTTTCCCAACCAGCGGCCGGCGCGGCATCAGCGACCTCTCCCCGGTGCGGAACGAGAGGACGTTATAGCGACCCTCGCGCGCGACGAAACCCCGGCCGGGCCGGGGTTTCGCGGGGTCGTCGGGCACCCGGCTCGCGGTGTCAGTTGTCCAGGCTGCCGACCTCGCCGCCCATCGACGTGCCGGCGGCCCGCCACGCGGCCAGGGAGACGGAGTTCGACACGAACCGCACGCTGCCGTCGCACAGGGCGGTACTCACCCCGCCGGTGTGCCGGCTGCGGGCCAGTTGCATCCGGCTCAGGCTGGCCGTCGAGGTGGTGGTGCAGGGCATCCGCGGGTTGGTGTACGCCGCCGCGTTGCCGCACCCGGAGCCGGTCATCACGTCCGGGGCGGTGGCGTTGTTCGGCGTCTGGAAGGTGGTGAACCCGGCCCCGCCGCCCCACCACGAGAAGCCGCGGTAGTCGCCGCTGCTCGGCCCGACGATGACCTCGCTGACGCACAGCGTGTTGCTCGTCCCGTCGGTGATCTCGGCGATCCGCCGCGGCCGCCCGCTCCGCCCCTGGGTCGCGTCGCCCGACGAGTAGTTGACGGGCGACGAGTCGCCGCCGGCGGCCAGGGTGGCCGGGTCCTCGAACCAGCCGAACGGCGCGCCGCCGAAGGCGACGCAGCCGGCGCTGCCGGCCGCGCACCCGGTCGGCATGTTCACCTGGTAGAAGCTGGTGTTGCCGGCGTTCAGCACGTAGTTGTGCATGGTGATCGTCCCCCACACCTGGAGCTGGTCGCTCGGGCACTGGAAGGTGCTGACCCGCTTGTTCGTGACCTGGTTGTTCCCCGCGCCGGCGTAGCGGGGGCCGGTGTTGTCCAGCCCGCCGAAGTTGGTGTACCCGCGGAACAGGTTGTCCTGTTCGAGGTACGGCAGGATGGGCACCTGCCACGTCCCCCAGCAGCAGCCCGTCCGGCTGATGCCCGGCAGGAAGGTGCCGTTGCTGCTCTCGTAGTTCATGTTCGCCAGCGCGATCTGCTTGAAGTTGTTGGTGCACTTCATGCGGGCGGCGGCCTCGCGGACCTTCTGCACAGCGGGCAGCAGCAGGCCGATCAGGATGGCGATGATGGCGATGACCACCAGCAGCTCGATCAGCGTGAACCCCTTGCGGATGACGGAACGCATCGCAGAACCCTCCAGAGAATGGGATGGGAACGTGGAGAGACACCGAGGGAAGAGAGGGAGGAACCCCGCCGGGGCGGGGGTGGGCGACCGGTCAGGGAATGTCGAACTCGAATTTGTTCGGCCCGTCCTTCGTCACCGTCACCTGCTGTTTCGAGTTCCGGTTCCAGTCGGCCGGGACGAGTTCCTTGGAGATGATGTTCGTCCCGCCGCCCGGCCCCGGCGGGGCTTCCGGATCGACCGGGTTGACCGCCGTCTTGCCGTCCCCGGCCGACACCCGGACCAGGTACTTGCCCGGCTTCAACCCGTTCTCCTTGGGAACCTTGAACGCGCCGGCCGCCGTCAGCACGGTGGCGGCCGAACCGTTCGGCTCGTTCGACACGAATTCGACTGAGGCCCCGTCCTTGATCGGCTGGCCCTTGAACTTGACGGTGCCGGTGACGGCCAGACGCCCGTCGTCCGGCGCGCCGCACCCGGCGACGCCGACCGCAACTAGGATCAAACCGATGGTGGCACGCATGGAACATCCCTCCGGGGAGAAGAATCGAAACGACGGCGAATCGTCCGGGGAGTTGTGCCATCATGCTCATGAGATTCTCATGACGCAAGTTTTTTCCCCGTTCGAGCGGAACTTTTTTCCGCCCACGCGCGACTGCGGTGTTTCCAGGCGTCTGGCAGGTGGAATGCTCCCCGAGGTGAGGCCCTCACCCGGCAGCCTTCGGCTGCCACCCTCTCCCTGTGATCCTGAGCCGCTGGCTCAGGCGGGTTCGCGGCCCTCACCCCCGGCCCCTCTCCCCAGTTCCCGCGGAGCGCGGAACGTCCGAGGGAGAGGGGCCGGGG
>JAYUFU010000221.1:0-16807 GCA_043738505.1 Fimbriiglobus sp.
GGTTACTCCGCCCAGCCGTGTCAGACGCTCGCGTCAAACGGATCCAACCACATCGTGTAGGCGATAGTTCGTCGCCATTTCTTCGCCGGTTCCCCTCGACCGGGCGCGGCCTATCAGCTAAATCTTTAGGTGTCAGGCTTGGCTCCTCCGAGGATCGCGTGTCGGCCGCGCGGCATCTCGACCGCGTGTTCGACGGGACCGCGTCGCAACTGGTCCTCAGCCTGTTGCGGGCCGAGAAAATCCCGCCGGACGAGTTGGAAGTGATGCGGACACTGATCCGGAAGGCCGTTCGCTCCGCGTGCGGAGGGCAAGCCGCGAGTGCCTTCACCCCGCCGCGCCGATCCGCCGGCGTCGGGGCCACCCGTTCCGACCCCATCAGGAGAGTGACCATGTTGCTCCGTCCGCATTCCTTGTCCCTGTTGTGGGCCGGTGTGGTGGCGACGGCGGTGATCGCCCTGGCCGTACTGGCCTCCGGGGTCGGCCTGACCGCCGACGAGCCGAAGGAGAAGGCGAAGCCGCTCGACCCCCAAGCCCTTCGCCGGAAGCTCGCCGACCTGATGCGCAACGGGAACCCCGATCCGGCGGAACTGCGGCGGCTGATGGAGGAAATGAACGGGCCGATGATGGAACAGATGAAGCAGCGCCTGGGGCGCGGCGGCTTCGAGTTCCGAGGCGTGCCCGACGGCGCATTCAATCCCGCAGCCCCGGCGAAGGCGGCCCTCCGCGAGGAGTACGAGAAGCGGCTGAAGCAGTTCGACGAGGAGGTCGCCAAGAACGCGGCCGACGCCGACGCGCAGGCCGCGCTGAGGAAGGCCCGCGACGCCTACGTCGAGGCGATGGCGGACGAGTTGAAGAAGGCCGACGAGGCGGCGCGGAAGAACCCGCCGGCGGTTCCCGGCGTCCCGTTCCCGGACTTCCCCGACCTTCAGTTCGGCGGCGACATCGAGCGGATTCCGTTCCCCGCGTTCCCGGCCTTCCCCGGCATGGACGACCCGTTCGCCGGCCGCGGCGGCGGCCTCCGCGCCCGACCGACGCGGCTCGGCATCCAGATCGAGATGCCGACGCCGGCCCTCGTCGAGCAGCTCGACCTGCCGGCGGACGTGGGCGTGGTGGTGGCCGCCGTCGTCGCCGGGTCGCCGGCCGAGAAAGCCGGCCTGAAGAAGAACGACGTGCTGGTGAAGTTGGCCGGCAAGGACGCGCCGAGTGACCCCACCGCGTTCACCGAGTTGGTGGCCAAGCTGAAGGCGGGCGAGAAGTTCGACCTCGACCTGATCCGCAAGGGCAAGAAGGAAACGGTGAAGGGGGTCGAGTTGCCGCAGCCCAAGAAGCCGGCCGCCGGCGGTCTCGGCGGGTTGGGCGGCGGGAACGGCTTCAACCAGATGCGGGTGCAGGTGAATAACGGGGACGTGACCATTCGGGCCACGGCCGACGGGGTGACGTTCGACATCGGCGGGGCCGTGGAGGACGGCAAGGTGGTGCCGGCCAAGATCGGCATCGACGACGGCGAGAAGAGGGACTACCCGTCGCTCGACAAGGTGCCGGAGAAGCACCGCCCCGCGGTCGAGAAGCTGCTCGGCCAGGTCCGCGCCTTCGGCGGCCGGTGAAGGCGGCCGACTCCGGCGGCGCTCCGTCCGCCGCCGGAGTCGCCCACTCTCTACAATTCCCCGCATGTCGCACGCCCGCCGCCGGTCGCTCCTCGCGCTGAAAACCGCCGTCGCCGTCGGGCTGATCGCCGCCGTCGGGGGGCAGTTCGCCAAGCTCCTCCGCTCGCCCGAACTCGCCGCCCACGAGTTCCGCGTCCGCTGGCCGTACCTCCTCCTCGCCGGCTTGCTCTACCTCGTGGCACACACCGTTTGGGGCACCTTCTGGGTGCAACTCCTCCGCAGCCAGAACGCCCGCCTCCCGTGGCTGGTCGGCGTCCGGGCCTACTTCATCAGCCAGATTGGAAAGTACGTCCCCGGCAAGGCGTGGGTGATCCTCCTGCGCGTCGGAATGCTGCGCGGGCGGGGGCTGTCGCCGACGGTGGTCGGGGTGACGGCCACCTACGAGACGCTGACGAGCATGGCGGCCGGCGCGGTCGTCGGCGTGATTCTGCTGCCGTGGACCGGCATGGACATCGAATTGGTGTCGGTGAAAGGGTTCGCCCTGCTGGGTCTGGCACTCTTGCCGCTGGCGCTGGTGGCGCTCACGGTTCTCGCCAAGCGGGTCGGGCGGACGCGCGCCGCCGGGCTGCCCCGCCCGCCGGTGCTGCTGCTCGCGCGCGGGATGCTCCAGGCGGTGGTCGGGTGGGCGCTGCTCGGCCTGAGCCTGTGGTGCGTCGTTGCCGGTCTTGAGGCAGAGGTTCCGGAGTTCACCCTCGACGGTTACCTGACGTGCGCGGCGGCGGTCGCGCTGTCCTACGTCATCGGGTTCGTGGTGCTGGTGTCGCCGGGCGGGTTGGGGGCGCGCGAAGTGGTCCTGCAACAGGTTCTCGGCGGGCCGGTGGCGGCGGTCGTCGCGCTGGTGTTGCGACTGGTGTGGACGGTGTTCGAGGTGATCGCCGCCGGCCTTCTGTACTTCCTCGCCGCGCCCGCTAGGGTTTCTCAATCCCCGACGCCGGTCCCCGCCGCGAACCCGTGACCCCTCCCGCATGTCCGCACCTACGCCCGCCACGCCCGGCCTCGTCTCGCTCGTCATCCCGGTGTTCAACGAGCGCGACAGCCTGCGGCCGCTCCTGGCGGAGATCGACGCCGTGTCCAAGACGCTGGCGGAGCGGGTCGAGGTGGTGTTCGTGGACGACGGCAGCAAGGACGGCAGTTGGGCGGAGATCGACGCGCTGGCGAAGACCGACCCCCGCGTCCGCGGCCTCCGCTTCCGGCGGAACTTCGGCAAGGCCGCCGCGCTGCAAGCCGGGTTCGCCGAGGCGCGCGGCGAGATCGTCATCACGTTGGACGCCGACCTGCAAGACGACCCGGCCGAAATCCCCGACTTCCTCGCCGCGATCCGGTCGGGCACGGACGTCGTCAGCGGGTACAAGCGGACCCGCCACGACCCGTGGCACAAGGTGTTTCCCAGCCGCGTGTTCAACTGGCTGGTCAGCACCGTCACCGGCGTGAAACTGCACGACCACAATTGCGGGTTCAAGGCGTACCGCGCGGCCGTCGTGCGCGAGGTGAAGCTGTACGGCGAACTGCACCGCTACGTTCCGGTGCTGGCGGCGGCGAAGGGGTTCACGGTCGGCGAGCGGGTGGTGAATCACCGGCCGCGGACGTTCGGCAAATCCAAGTACGGCTGGCGGCGGTTCGTCAAGGGGTTTCTCGACCTGTGGTCGGTGCGGCTGGTCACGTCCTTCGACTGGCGGCCGATGCACTTCCTCGGCGCGCTCGGTCTGCTGCTGATGGCGATGGGTTGCGGGTGCGGCGGAGCATCGCTGGGGCTGCTCGTCGGCATCGGCGGTTGGGGTACGTTCTGGAGTCTGGTCTTCACGTTCGGCGCGGTCGGCGGGGCGGTCGCGGTGTTGATTGGGGCGCAGGCGATCTTCACCGGCTTCGTCGCCGAGTCCCTCGCCGCCCGCCGCACCGACGACCCGTTCGTGGTGATTGAGCGGACGAGCGGTTCTTAGCTGGCAGCCGGTTCCTTCGCCGTCGGCAGCGGGGCCTTCGCCACCCGGTCCAGCACGCCGTTGACGAACCCCGGCGAGTTCGCGGTGCCGAACCGCCGGCTCAGTTCGATGGCCTCGTCCAGCACCACCGGGATCGGTTGCCGCTCGGCCGCGTGCCGCAGCTCGAACGTGCCGATGCGGAGGACATTCCGGTCGGCCGGCATCATCCGGCTCAGTCGCCAGTTCGACGCGGTGACGGTCAGCAGCGCGTCGATGGCCTCGCGGTGCGCGTTCACCCCGTCGTAGATCGCCAAGCAGAAGGCCACCGACTCGCCGTCGGTCAGCCGCTCGCGGGCGAACTGCTCGACGGCGGCACGGGGCACCGCCTTCGGGTTCAAGTCCCGCTGGAACAGCAACTGGAGGGCGACTTCGCGGGCGCGGGTGCGGCGGATCATTTCGGCGGGCACAACCGGGGAAGGGCGGGCGACATCGCTATCCTATCGGTTTTCCGACTCTCCCGGAGACCGCCATGTCCCGCTTCCGCGTCGTCATCACCGACTTCATCGCCGACGATTTGGCTCCGGAGCGGGCCGTCCTCGGCGACCTCGCCGACGTGGTCGCCCTCGACGCCTACGCGGAAGGCGACCTCGCCGGCAAGATCGAGACGGCCGACGCCGTCATGCTGTACCACAACCTGCACCTGACGGCCGCGACCGTCGGCCGCCTGGCGAACTGCAAGCTGATCGTCCGCTGCGGGGTCGGGTACGACAACGTGGACCGCGTCCTCGCCCGCAGTCGCGGCATCCCGGTGGCGAACGTGCCCGACTACGGCACCGAGGAGGTGGCGGACACGGCCATCGGCCTCGCCCTCTCGCTGGTCCGGGGGATCAGCCTGTTGAACTCCCGGTTGCGTCGGGGCGTCGGGCCGTGGTCGTATTCCCAGGCGTCCCCGATCACCCGAATTCGCGGGAAGGTGTTCGGCGTCATCGGCCTCGGCTGCATCGGCACGGCGGCGGCGGTGCGGGCCAAGGCGCTCGGCATGGAGGTGGTGTTCTTCGACCCGTACAAGCAGGACGGGTTCGACAAGGCGCTCGGCGTCCGGCGCGCGGATACGCTGGTGGAACTGCTGGCCCAGTCGTTCGTGGTCAGTTTGCACACGCCGCTGACCGACGAGACGCGACACATCATCGATGCCGCCGCGATTGCCGCCATGCCGCGCGGGTCGTTCCTGGTGAACACGGCGCGGGGCGGGTGCGTGGACCTGGCGGCCGTGCCGCCGGCCATCGCGTCGGGGCAGCTCGCCGGCGCGGGGATCGACGTGCTGCCGCACGAACCGCCGGCCGACGACCACCCGCTGCTGGTGGCGTGGCGCGACCCGAACCACCCGTGCCACGACCGGCTGATCGTGAACCCGCACGCCGCGTTCTACTCGGAGGAGGGGCTGCGCGACATGCGGGTGAAGGGGGCCGAGGCGTGCCGCCGCGCGCTGCTCGGCCTGCCGCTGCGGAACGTGGTGAATTGACCTCGTCGCCGCCCGACGTGTGCGGTCAACATGCCTTCGAGCAATGTCGTTCGCTCCGGTTCCTTGTCGGCGAACGGTGCCAGACTGATTCGTGGGAAGTAGGCGGACGCTGTTACCATCTTGCCAAGTGGGGGTGGGCGCGAGACAATTCTCCACAACCCCTTCGACGTGCGAGGACTCCGTCAATGGCCGGTTCCTGTTGCCCCTGAGCCCACAGGGGTGTTCACCCGCATCCGGTTAGTGGTGCAGACCCTGGCGTTGGCGGTGATCGCCATCACCGGAAGCTTTTTGGCGTGGGATCGATGGGCATCGCGACAGGCGATCCCAGTCCCGCCAATCGACCAAAAGCCCGGTCCAGTTGATCCCGGCGCGAAGTTCGCCCCCAACCCGACCTCCGACAAGGTCGAGGAACCATTCCCAACGGACTTCGACCCGCGAGATGTCCGCCGCGCGCTACACCTTCGACAAGGAATTCGACTGGGTGCCTGGGAACGATGCGTCGTACCGCGAGTTGCTTGAAAAGCGCAAGCAGCATCTCTCCTCGGTTCGCAGTCGGCGTGTGGCTTGGAGTGTGGAGATAGATAACGTCGGGTCGGACGGCCGTGCGACGTTCCGGGCACCGCGGACGACGAACGGCGTCAACCTAATCCCGGTCTTCGTAGTAGGGAAACAGCAAGCGAAGCTTGCGGAAATCACGGCGGACTTGGAGATGTGCCTTGGACAAAAGCCCCTCAATCAATTCCATCCCCGATTCCACTCGTGTGGCTTACCAGTTGAAGCTTCCGATCCGTGGCGCAACAGCGGAGAAGGTTGCAATGATTGGTGCCGGCACCAAGGCGATTCTTTTCGCGACGGTTGTGGCTGCGACCGAAGGGACTTTTGGTTCGCTGCTGAGGGACGCCGGCCAGCCTCTCGACTACCGACACGTTTCAACCGAAATGTACCGTGAAAAACGCACCTTCTTCCTCAGCAGGTGCGAACTTTTCCTTGCCGAAGCTACGAGCCGCGAGCCGCGACCGGAAGCCGACAGCCCGCAAGTAGGCGATGAGTACACCGCGATCCAACCGGGAACCTCTAGGGAACCCGAGGAACCCGATTCATTCAGCACGACGAATCCGGCGGCGGCAAGACGATTCGCCTTCGACAAACGATTCCCCTACCCACTGGGAAACGAAGCCGCCAGAGATGAGGCGACGAAAAAAGCTGCTGAACACCGCAAGGCGATTCGAGGGATGAAAATCGAATGGGTCGTCGAGATCGGTGGGATCGAAAAGGACGGGACAGTCACCCTCATCACGCCGGAAGCCGACTCCTTGCGCACGAAGCCTGCCAAGCTGATATTCGCCGAAATTCCAGGTGCTGACCACGCAAAACCTGAGGTGGCGATCGCCGCCTTGCCGGAATGGTTCCCTGAAGGACGGGTTCCTGAAAACATGGGCCGGGGGCGCTCGCCTGTCGCGTTCTGCCAACGGTCGGTGGCGCTCAAGAACGTCGGCAAAGAAGAAGCGGCGAAACTGGTGCCGGGGGCGAAAGTCAAGCTGCATGGCACACTCGTCTGTGTCATCACTTCTTCAACAGACCTTGAGAGTTCAGTTGAAGCTCGTGGCGGCGGTAACTTCTACTGGTCCAGAGACGATGCTTTCCTTCTGCACTCGGTATCGGCCGAGTTGGCAAAATAACATATCCCCGTCGCTAACCTCCTCCAGAGGTTTCTTCAACATTGACTCTGTGAACGTGTCACTCGCCCTCCAGATGTATGCATTCTGCCCCGACCTGCATCTTGATCGGCTTCAATTTCCTCTTGGGTCGTGAACATAAACTGTATTTATGCAAAAAGTGAATATTTGTATCTATTCATGTCCGACGTAGCTGTCAAAATGGCTTCGAACCACGCCATCCACTTCGGACCCTCGACGACGACGTACCGTTCCCAATCGGCCAGGATAAGGCCGTCAACGGAACAGGCAGTTATCAACTATAGAGCATTTTCAATTTCATTCTTTCGCGTATCCGGAATTCTGGAAGTAATGTAACGCATCCGTTTTGGTGATCCAGTCGAGAGACTCTCCGAATGCGTTCTCCAGTGCGTCGATCGTGCGGAGTTCCCGGCGGCGGAGTTCGTTCTTGATCTTTGAGAAGACTTGCTCGATCGGGTTGAAGTCGGGGCTGTAAGGCGGCAAGTCGAGGATGCGAGCATCACGGGCCTGCACCGCCTCGGCCGCGCCGCTCACCTTGTGGGTCCGCAAGTTGTCCAGCACAAGGATGTCGCCGGAACGCAGGTGCGGGGCCAGTTCCTGTTGGACGTACTTCCGGAAGAGTTCGCCGTCGAGGGCCCCGTCAACGACCATCGGGGCGAACAGTCCGTCGAGCCGGAAGGCGGCGGCGAAGGTGGTGGTTTTCCAGTGCCCGTGGGGCACGAAGTCGAGCACCCGCTGATCGGTCGGCCCCCAACCGTCGAGGCGGGTCATCGTGGTCTTGCCGAAGGTTTCGTCGAAGAAGACGAGGCGGCGGGGATCGATCCCGGCCGCGAATACTTTCCAGACGGCACGGTCGGCGACGACATCGGGGCGATTCTGCTCGGCGGCGTGGAGCGTATTTTTTTGAGGCTGATCTTGAGTTCGCGGAGGGCGATCCAGAGGTTGGCGATGGAGGTCTCCAACTTCAGGTCGCGTTTGAGGTCTTCGAGGGTGGTGCCCGGCTTGGCCGCGACTTGGCGGCGGATGCGGTCGCCCTCACGCTTGGCGAGCGAGGTCCGCTTGTTGGCGCGGGACTTCGGCTCGATCGAGGCACCCGAGTTGTGCAGGGCTTTGATGGACCGGACCCAGGCCCCGCTGACGCCGAGAACCTCGGCGATCTCGGCGGTGGTCATGCCGTCGTCCGTGAGGGCGATCACGCGATGGCGGAACTCGGCGGGGAGCGTCTTCATCGTCGGCACCTCCGGAAGATACCGACGACAATAGCGAAGACCGAAGATCAGCGCAAGAATGAAATTCAAAGTGCTCTACCCGTGGCGAACGAGGAAGTCCTGGATCGCGGCGCGACCTCTGGCTTCCTCCTCCTCGGCAAATCGCTCGAACTCCGCCTCCCGTCCCGAAGCGGCGATGAATTGGTGGAACTCGTTAAACACCTCGACAATTGCCCGTACCTGTGCGCCCGGCGGCAGTGCGCGGAAGCGCGCGACTTCCTCATCGATGCGGGCGACCTCCTCGTCGATCACTTCGGTCTGGGTGGGGAAGCGGACGGGCAGGTCCACGGGCGATACCTCGGTGGGGTGCCGGTAGTAGACCCGCGTGCGACGGCACCGCCATCCGGCGTTGCGTCGGCTGACGCGCGGCAACGGATTCTGGCGGTCGGCGGAAGAACCTCACTCGGCGAGTTGCGCTCTGCCGTCGCGGAGAGGGTGGGCGGCGGTGGGTTGTCGCGGTCGCGGATTCGGTGTCGCCCGCTTCCCCAGTGGGACGTGGGTATCGTAGTGGTATTCGTCCATTTGCACGGCATCGATGCCGGCGAGCGTCGGTGCCCAACCGAGGACGGCTTCGAGGTTGCGCAGCTCCGCGAGCGCCGAGGCGAGTGGCGGGTCGGTGACGTGCCTGTCGGCGAGGGGGATCGACATCATACCTCCATGATACCACATGACGAAACGAGGCGACGCGAGGGAAGGCCCTCGCGTCGCCTCGTGTCTCGCATCGCCCGTCACTTCTTCTTGACGTCGAAGTCGAACTCGTTCGGGCCACTGTCCTTCACCTCACGGACCTCCTTGGACTCGGTGTTGTACTTGGCCGGGAGGACGTTCTCCTCGACGCCGGGCATCCCTTTCGGGGCGGGGGCCATTCTCATCACGGTGATGCGCACCGTCTTTTTGCCGACCGTCACCGGCCCGCTGTAGGCCCCGTCCTTGATCTCCAGTTCGACGCTAGGAACCCCCGGCCCCTCGTCGAAGGAGATCTTACCGGCGGCGAGCGCCGCGCCGTCCAGTGTCACCTTCCCCTTCACCGTGGCGGACTTGGGCTGATCGGATTTGCCACCGCAGCCGAGAGTGAGGGCAAGCAGGGCGAACGAGGCGAGCCAGTTCTTCCGGAAACTCATGAATGGTCTCGAAGTCGTGTGAGTGAGAAACGCCCGATGCGATAGCCGAAACTGGCGCACCGGGCGGTCGTTGGTCCGATGTGGGTCCGGCACTCCGGGGGTCAGTTCGGGATGATTTCGCCGCCGGCGCGGGACGACATCCACTGGAGGGTGGTGAGGGCGGTCGAGGCGGTGACGAACCGCACCGAGCCGTCGCCCATCAGCATCTGCGCCCCGCCCGAGTGCCCCGACGAGAACGGGATGTTCGCGCCGGTGTTGTCGCAGGTGCCGTTGCTACAGTTGTTGCCGAGCCCGCGCTGGTTGATCATCCAGCGCGTCGTGGTGCAGTTGAACGAGCGGTTGTCGCCGCCGTTCTGGTAGCTGGGCGGCTCGCGGAGGTCGCCGTTTGCGCCCATCGTCCACCCGTGCGGCCCCTGGCTGGTGATCGCGCCGAAGCCGCCGAGGATGGGGGCGTTGTTCGCGTCCCGGAGGTGATCGCTCTGCTCGCCGACGATGGCGGTGTTGCTCGTCCCGTCGGTGATGCCGGTGAGGGTCACCTTGCTGTTCGGATACAGAACCCCGCCGCCGCTGACGAGGCCCGCGCCGCCGCTCGACACCAGACCCGAGTCGATGGAGGAGCCGGCCACGCCGGTGTAGGAGGTGAACATCTCGAACTGGCCGGCGTTGTACGAGGTCGTGTAGAAGTCGGGGAGCGGCGAGGACGGGCAGCGATACACCTTCAGGTTAACTCGGTTGATCTTGACGAGGTTCGTTCCGTTGTTGTAGCCGCTGGTGCCGTAAAACTGCCAGCCCTGGAAGATGTTGCCCTGTTCGATGTACGGCAGGATGTACACCTTCCACGACGACCCCCACGAGTTGAGCACGGCGGTGCCGTTGTTGTCCGGCTCGCAGCCCGGCGGCAGTTTCAGGATGGCGTCGTGGTAGCCGTGCAGGGCCAGGCCCTGCTGTTTCAGGTTGTTGGAGCAGCTCATCCGCGCGGCGGCCTCGCGGACCTTCTGGACGGCGGGCAGCAGCAGGCCGATGAGGATGGCGATGATGGCGATGACGACCAGCAGCTCGATGAGCGTGAACCCGACTCGACGACGGAGACTTCGCATGGCGACACCTCGAATGAGGGAAGAGGACGGACACCGATATCGAAAAGCCCACGGCGAGTGGGTCATTCCGTCGCGGAACAGCCCCGACTCTGACCCCAGAGTTGGGACGACTTCGAGGTGGTTGGGCGACAAACCACACTCATAAGATGGACTCTATCCCATTTTTGGGGGTGAATGCAACAACCGATTCGTTAAATCGCGGTCACTTTCCCGTTCGCGCGGACACGACCGGGTTTCCCAAAACGCCGATCCCTTCCACCCACAACTCCACCCGATCACCGGCCTTCAGCCAGCCGCCGACGGCTTCGGGGGTGAGTTCCAGGATGCACCCGGTGCCGACGGTGCCGCTGCCGATCACGTCGCCGGGCCGCAGTTCCGTGTCCCGGCTGGCGTGCGCCAGGAGTTGCGGCCACGTCCAGTACATGCTACCGGCGTTCCCCTCCGAGTATTTCTTCCCGTTCACGGTCGCGGTCATGTCCAAGTGCATACGGCCGTCGCGGTAAAACGGTTTCAACTCTTCGACCGGAACCACGCGCGGCCCCAGGCTGGTGGCGAAATCCTTGCTCTTGCTCGGCCCCAGGCCGACGGCCATCTCCGCCCGCTGGAGGTCGCGGGCGCTCCAGTCGTTCATCACCGTGAACCCGGCCAGGCAGTCGAGCGCCGAATCGTCATCGGGCAGGTCGCGGGCAGCGGTGCCGACGACGCACGCCAACTCTAGCTCGTAATCGAGGTCGGTGCTGCCGGCCGGTGCCCACACCGGGTCGCCGTCGCCGACGACCGCCACCGGGTTCGAGAAGTAGAAGACGGGCACGTCGTACCACTGCGGCACCATGCCGAGGCCGCGGTGCGCGCGGCACGTCTTCACGTGCTGCTCGAAGGCGTAGAAGTCGCGCAGGCTGGCGACGGGGAACGGCGCGGGCATGGGGAACCTCGAAGTAGCCCGACTCTCCAGAGTCGGGGGGGCAGAACCCGACTCTGGAGAGTCGGGCTACTTTCTGATGGCCTTCAATTGCGGCGCGTCCACGTCCAGGCGGTACAGCATCTGGTTGTATTCGTAGCGGGGCGTCTTCTCCTTCGCCGAGGAAAAGTCGGCCGTGTACGTCCCCTCGAAGTGGATCGTCCGCCCGCCGTCGGCGTCGAGGAATGGGTGGTGGACCGGGTTGTAGAAGCTCATCCGGTCGTGGGTCAGCACCTTCACCGCCGCGCGGAACGGCCCGGTCGGGTGGTCGGCCTCGGCGTACCACACCTCGCCCAAGTGCGACGGCTTCCCGCCCTGCTGCGTGGCGATCAGCACCCACCGCTTGCGGTACGCATTCCACCGCACGGTGCCGCGATGCAGCGTCACCGCCGCGCCGTCGCCGGTCGGGGTGAACCGCGCGTCCTCCGCGCGAATCGCCTTCGTCCGCACAAGTTCCGCCTCGGCCATCGCGTCCGTCGGCGGCAACTCCGTCTGCCAGCGCCACTCCGCCTTCACCCGCGCGAACGCTTCGTACTGCTTCGGGTCCAGCACCGCCGTTAGGGTTGCCGGCACGCGAACCACCGGCGCGGGGTCGCCGCACAGCAGCCACTTCTTGCCGTCCTCTTCAAAGGCGAACGGATGGCCCGACGGGAACCGCCACGTCTCGCCTTTCGTCAGTTCCACCTTCGGGACGAACGTGTCGGTCGCGTCGTCGTAGACGGCCAGGCCGTGTTCGAGTTGTTCGGCTAGCCCCTTCCGCCGGGAGTAGTGGGCGACCAGCGTTTCCTTGCCCTTCTCGTCCGGCACGACGCAGACGCCGTCGATCCAGATGACGCCCTCCGGCCGTTCCGCCAGCAGCATCATGGCGCGGGCGAACCCGGCCTTGTCGGTGAAGTAGTCGAAGGCGATGCCGGCCGCCGGGTCGGGCAGCTTCCGCGCCGTCTTCGCGCCGGCCGTGCGGAACATCCCCAGCGGATAGTTCATCCGGCTGGTGTCGCCCCAGAACCACCGCAGCTCATTCTTGTACTCCACGACTTGCACCGAGTCCTGCCCCGCCACGCGGCCGGGGTTCGGGCCGTAGTCGATGGGCGACTTGTGGCCCAGTAACAACGTATCCCGATACCGCCCTTCGCCCGTCAGCCGGCACAATCGCTCCGCGATCATGGTGCGCTTGACGGCGATCTCCACCACCTTGCCGGGCGTGGGTGTTACCTTCACGCCGCGAAACCCGAAGCCGTCCTTCGGCACTTCGTACCCGTGGCTTTTCACGGAGAGGAACACCTCGCGGCCGAGCAACTCCGGGTCGTCGAACGCCACCCGCCCGGCGTTGTCGGTGACGGACCGGACGTGGCTCACCGTGATCAACTCGACCAGCGGCACGCCGCGCTTGGTGTCCGCATCGACGACGCGAACCTCGGCGAACTTCGGCGGCTCGGCGGCAACGGACGACGACATCAGGAGCAGCGCGACCGCAGTCATTGGTTCGCTCACTGGAAGAGTTCGGCGATGGGGAACGTCAGTCCGGGAAGGACGGCCGGGTCGCCGATGAACGTGTCCGACTTCGGGTAGAACGCCGGCTCTCGGTCCTTGCGGTAGAGCGTCAGCGTTTCGTCGTAAGGGTCGATGATCCAGACCTCCGCAACCCCGCAGTCCAGATACTCCTCGATGGCATCGTCGATGTCCTTCACCTTGTCGTAGGGCGATAGCACTTCCACCGCGAGGAGCGGCGCGCCGTCCACGAAGCTGGCCTTCTTCTTGGTCTGAGTCTTCTGCGCGGGCGTGGACAGCGCCACATCGATGCCGACGTTCGTCTCCGGGTTCTGGCGGATGCGAAAGTACACCTCGCCGGCGTACACCCGGCCGCGCGGCAGCGGGAGCGTTCGCACCCAGTTGAAGAAGATGGCCGCACAGTTCACGACGGTCGCGCTGTGGCTGGGGTAGCGTTTCGTCACTTTGCTCTCCCGGAGTTCGCCGCGGAACAGCCAGCGGTCCACCTTCTTGCTCGGCCGTAGGGCGAACAAGTCGTCGCTCGTCCAGAGTTTGGCCGGAGCCTCGGATGCGGTCATAGCGTCCCCCGTTTGGCCTGCTCGCGCTCGATGGCCTCGAACAGCGCCTTGAAGTTGCCCTTGCCGAAGCTCTTGCCGCCCCGCCGCTGGATCACCTCGAAGAACAGCGTCGGCCGGTCGGCCACGGGCTTGGTGAAGATCTGCAGCATGTACCCCTCGTCGTCGCGGTCCACCAGGATGCCGAGGTCGGCCAGCTCGGCGAGGTCTTCCTTGATCGCCCCCACCCGCGCCGGCAGGGCATCGTAATAGCTCTTCGGCACCCGCAGGAACGACACGTCGTTCGCCCGCATGGCCCGCACCGTCTTCACGATGTCGCCGGTGATGAGCGCGATGTGCTGCACCCCCGGCCCGCCGTAGAAGGTCAGGTACTCCTCGATCTGCGACTTCCGCTTGGCCTGCGCCGGCTCGTTGATCGGGAACTTGATGCGGCCGGTGCCGTTCTGCACCACCTTGGACATGAGCGCGGAATATTCGGTGCTGATGTCCTTGTCGTCGAAGTGCATCAACTGCTCAAAGCCGAGAACCCGCTTGTGGAACTCCACCCACTCGTCCATCTTGCCTTCTTCGACGTTGCCGACGATGTGGTCGATGGCGGCGAGGCCGACCGGCTTGGCGGTGCTGGTCAGGTAGCGGTCGGACTCGATGGCCGTGTAGCCGGGGGCGAACACCCCCCGGTAATTGTCGCGGTTGACGAAGCTGTACGTCGTGTCACCGTAAGCCAGGATGCTGGCGGTCTCGTACACGCCGTGTTCGTCCTTCAACGCCTGCGGTTCCACGACGCTTTTCGCCCCGCGCTTCACCGCCTCGCGGAACGCGGTGCCGACATCCGGAACGTCCATGGCGATGTCCATAACGCCGTCGCCGTGCGTCACCAGCCGCTGGCTTTCGGGGTGCGCGGCCCCCAGCGGCGAGGTCAGCACGAACGTGATGTCGCCCTGCCGGAGGACGTACCCGGCCTCGTGCTTCTGCTTGGTTTCCAGGCCGGCGTAGGCGACCACCTCGAACCCGAAGGCGTTGCGGTAGAAGAACGCGCTCTGCCGGGCGTTGCCGACGAAGAAGCGGACGTGGTCGATCTTGCGGAGGGGGAAGTCGGTCATCGTGGGGGCCTCGGAAGAAGCAAGCAGACTAACCACAGAGACACAGAGGCACAGAGAAGACGAAGAGAGAGAAGAGAGTTACAGGACCATTCTTTTGATACCCTCGCGGAGGACCGGCACGTTGAAGTTCAACAAGAGGCCGACGTGAGTTTTCGTCAATTTCAAGTATGTCAGCAACTCGGCCTCGAACACGCCGATCATTTTCTCCACCGATTTCAATTCGACGACGAGGCGGCCGGGAAAGTAGAGGTCGATCACGAACTCATCATTGAGTACGATGCCTTTGTAGACGAGCGGCAACTTGTGTAACGCGAGGCAATCGACGCCTCTCGACTTCAGTTCATGCTCCAGGCACGACTGGTACACGGATTCGAGCAGCCCCGGCCCCATCTCGCGGTGGACCTCGATGGCGGCCCCGATCACCGCGTTGGTCAGCGGATCTCTCTCTTCCATCTCTCCTCCTGTCTTCTCTGTGTCTCTGTGCCTCTGTGGTTAGTCTTGAATCTTGATACCGAATCGCCGGACCAGCGCCTCCAGCTCCTGCCGCAGGAACTTGAAGCTGGGGGCGATGAAGAAGTCCACCTGCATGTGCGACGGGTCGTAGTCCTGGGCGATCACGTCGGCCGTCACGAACGGCCGGCGGCGGGCGTGCGGGCTGAACAGCGAGTGCGGGATCTCCCCGGTGCTGGACAGGATGCCGGAGCCGAACACCTTCACCTCGCCGCGTTCCTCGATCAGGCCGAACTCGATGCTGAACCAGCTGAACCGCTTGAGCGCCAGCACCTGGTCGCCGTGCGGGGTGGTCGCGGCGGCCTTGCCGATGAGTGTCAGCAGTTCGGCGTAATCCCGGTTCATCAGCGGCGGGACGTGACCGAGGCAGTCGTGGATCATGTCCGGTTCGGGGGTGAACTCCGGGTGCGACGGGTGTCGCAGGAACTGCGTGACGGGGAACCCGCGCTCGGCGATGCTCTCGTAGAAGGTGCGGTACGGCAGCGCGCCCTCGGCCGGCGTCAGGTGCATGTTCGTTTCCCGCTTCACCCGGTCGCTCAGGTGCCGGAGCTGCGGGATTACGTCCTCGGTAATGGCGAGGTCGCGCTTCGCTTTCAAGTAAATCTCGCTGGCGTGCCGGACGTGCAGCTCGCCCAGCTTCGGCGTCACCTCCCGCCAGAGGGCCGTCTCGTCCGCCGTGTACTCGACGAGCGGTGGGCCGAGCTTTTCCAACCGGTGGCGGCGGGTGATGTCGAACAGGTATTGCCGGCGGGCAACGTACTCGGCGTCGCCCAGGCCGGGGTGTCCGGGTTCGAGTTCGAAGTGGTCGGTGTCGGCCGGCACGACCATCGCGTTCGGGTCGATGACTTGGCCGTATTCGACGAGCGGGGAATCTTTCATCGGAGTCGCGCTCCGGGGCGGGTGGCAGGGGCTTCCAGTATTCTACGCCACGCGGTGCATCCGCCGCACCATGCGGGCGGCCACGTAACCGGCCTTGAACCCGGCGTCGATGTTCACCACGGCGACCCCAGCCGAGCAACTGTTCAGCATCGTCAGCAGCGCCGCCACCCCGCCGAACGCGGCCCCGTAGCCGATGCTGGTGGGCACGGCGATGACCGGGCAATCGACCAGCCCGCCGACCACACTCGGCAGCGCGCCGTCCATCCCCGCGACGACGATCACCACGTCGGCCGCGTTGAGCGTGTCGCGGTGCCGCAGGATGCGGTGAATGCCCGCGACCCCCACATCGACGATCAGGTCCGCGTTCGCGCCCATCACCCGCGCCGTCACGAGCGCCTCTTGCGCGACGGGCAAATCACTGGTGCCGGCGGTGACGACTTGTACCTTGCCCACGGGCGCGGGGCGGTCGGTCGAAACGGTCATCCAGAAGGTGCGGGCGAGGCGGTCCTGCGTGGCGGTCGGGAACGCCACGGCGAGATGCGCGGCTTGAGCGTCGTTCACGCGGGTGGCGAAGCAGTCCTGCCCGTGCGCGGCCAGCTTCCGCACGACGCCTTCCACCCACTCGGCGGTCTTCCCCTCGGCGAACACCACTTCGGGGAACCCGCAGCGGGCCTGGCGGTGCAGGTCCACGGTGGCGAACCCGAGGTCGCCGGCGTCGGGCAGCTTCCCGACGGCCTCCGCGACGGTCATCCGGCCGTCGCGGACGGCTTCGAGCAGTTCGGTGTGGGACATCGGACGGTATCCGGAACGGGACGCAATCACCCCGTTGTTCTATCGCCGCCCGCAGCAGTATCGTCGGGCAGTTCGGGTGGGGCGCTCGGCGCGAGCCTCGCCCCAGTGCAGTCCACATGTTGGCAATGACGAAACACTTGGAAAAACTCGGCTTTTCTCCCGGTCTTCACGCCGGAGGCGTGGCGGACTGTAGCCAGGGGTGAGCGAGCGACACCCCTGG
>JAYUFU010000222.1:0-16800 GCA_043738505.1 Fimbriiglobus sp.
GTCGCCCGAGCGCAGCGAGGGGGAATCACTGCTTCACGCCCCCAGTTTCTTCCGCGCCAACGCCAGCGCGCCGTGGACGACCACCTCCTCGCCCAGCGCCGCCGGCACGATGTCCGTCAGCCCGCGAAATGGAGCGAACCACTGCTGCTCAACGTGATCGCGAATCGGCTGAAAGAACAGGTCTTCGCCGATCATCGAGACGCCGCCTCCAATCACGACCCGCTTCGGGCAAAGGAGCGTGATCACTTGCAAAATGCCTTCCGCGAGAACTTGAACCGCGTCCTTCAAGACTCGCGATGCTTGTTCGTCACCGGCATTGGCGGCACGAACAATGTCCTGCGTTGAAAGCGTGGGCGGTGCGCCGCCTGCTTTGCCCTTCGCGGCAAGGTGCAGGACGCGAGCGTGTGTCTCAATCCCGCGACCAGATGCCCACGGTTCAACGCGGGTTCTTCCGCCTGACTCGGTTCCGGCAGGCGCGGCAACGAACGTGTGCCCGATCTCGGCGGCTCCCCTGCCCACACCTCGGTAGATTTCGCCGTTGATAATCAACCCGCCGCCGATGCCGGTGCCGACGGTGATGTAGAAGATCGGACTCAGGCCCTTCCCCGCGCCGAACAGCGCCTCGGCCAACCCCGCCACGTCCGCGTCATTACAGATGACCGTCGGCAATCCGAGCAAGTCCGTCAGCCAGGCGGCGAGCGGGAAGCCGTCCCAACCGACGATCTGGTGCGAGGTGATGACGGTCTGCGTGTCGTCGTCGGTCGGGCCACCGAACCCGACGCCGATGCCCTTCAGGTCGGACTTCGACACGCCCGCCGAGGCCAGCAGCTCCGGGAACGCGACCAGGATTTGCCGGCGAATGCCTTCGCCACCCTGCGCGGGGTCCACCGTGCCGCGCCACAACTTCACGATAACCCCATCGCCGGCCCCGAGGCCGAGTTGCAGTTTCGTCCCGCCGATTTCGATGCCGAGGAACATGGTTGCACCCAGTAGGTCGCGGTCGAGCGTCCCGAAGGGACGGGAGGCCCGACACCCAGCAGCATAGCGATCCGATGTCGGGCCTCCCCGGCCTGCGGCCGGGTTCGACCACGACCTACTTCACCGGCACGAAGAACGCCGCCCGCACGGGGGCCGGCATCTTGCTGTCCGCCCCGCGCACCGACTTCCAGATCACCTCGTTGAACAGCAGGTCGTCGGCCATGTCCTCCTTGCTCAGGTCGAACTCCGCCGACCGCTTCGCGCCCCACGCCGTCGCCTTGTTCAGCTCGTTGATGTCCGTCTTCGGCACCGCGTGCTTGTACTCGGTGAAGTCCGGTTTCGCGGTGAAGCTGGCGTACATCGGCCGGGCAGCGGCGTCGAACTGGCTCATCGGTTTCAAGCCGAGGATCAGTTCCATCGTCCGCAACATGCTGCTGGTGCTGTACAGCGTGCTATCGACGTGGTTCCGCTTGGTGTACGGCGAAATCACCAGCGCCACCACGCGGTGGGCGTCCACATGGTCCGGGCCGTTCTGCGCGTCGTCCTCGATAACGAAGACGGCCGTGTCCTTCCAGAACTTGGACTTGGACAGCCCCTCGATGAGAAGGCCGAGGGCGAGATCGTTGTCGGCCACCTGCGCGGTTGGCGTCGGCTTGCCGACGCGGGTGCCGGACGTGTGGTCGTTCGGCAAGCGGACGATCTGGAGTTGCGGCATCTTGCCCTCCTTCTCGAACCGCTTGAGTTCGCTGAGGAACCGTTCGGTCCGCTTCACGTCGGGGTAGTCCAGGTCGTAGCTGCGGAACTGCGGGTCGATGTGCCCTTCGAGGGCCTTCACGGTGGCCTTGCCGTCCTCGAAGGTGCCGTCCAGGTTCTTCTTGCCGTTCGTCACCCACTCGCCGTAGCTCACGTAACTGACGCCGGCTTCCTTGGCCCGATCCCAGATGTACCCGCCGGCCGGCCGCGCGATGGCGTCCACTGCCCCCTCGGACGGGTAGCCGAACGTGCCCTTCGGGCTGCCGCGGTAGCTCAGCGGCCACAGCTTCTCCACGAAGTCGGTGGCGTAGGCCCCCATGCTCCACTCGTGCCCGTCCGCGCTCACCTCGCCGTCCACATAGATGTTGTCGAGCAGCACGAACTCGTCGGCCAGCTTGTGGTGGTTCGGCGTGATGTCCTCGGGGAACAGGCAGAGTTCCGGTGCGCCGTTGCCCTTCGGGTTCTTCGGCCGCTTGGCCATGTCGCCGAACACCTGGTCGTAGGTGCGGTTCTCCTTGATGACATAGATGACGTGCTTGATCGGCGATTTGTCGCCCACCTTCTGCGGGATGGGGTTGTCCTTCTCGACGCCGGCGCTGTTCACGGCCGCGTCCTTCATCAGCGGCGAGCATTCGTAGGCGGTCTTGCTGAACTTGGCCATCGCGGCCGGCGTCGGCACCGGGATCGCCGCGAAGGTTCCTTTGAAGAGTCCGCCGATGTACTCCATCAGGCCCCGCTCGAACGGGATGCCCGGCCCCGGCCCGCTCGGGTTCGCCTTGCTCAGGTTCCCCTTCCCGTTGGCGACGTAGAGGGTCTTGTCGATCTTGTTGTACCGCACGCTCGTCGGGTACCAGCCGGTCGGAATGAAGCCGAGCGCCTTGGCGTTCTTCGGGTAGGTCACGTTGAACACGGCCAGGTTGTTGGCGTCGGCGTTGGCGACGAACAGCATCTCGCCGTCCGGCGTCAGCGCCAGGCTGTTCGGCGTGTTGCCGGCCGGGGCTTGCGGGTAGAGCGCGGCGTTGATGGTCTGGATCGTCTCGCCGGTCGCCACGTCGATGACGGTCACTTGCGTCGAGTTGGCGCAGGCGACGTACAGCACCTTCCCCTTCGGGTCCGCCACCATCTCGGTCGGGTGCGAAGCGGTCTTCCAGACGGCCGAAACCTGGTTGCTCTCCAGATCGACGACCGCGACGCCGGACTTCGCCCACAGGCTGACGAACAGCCGCTTGCCGCCGGCTTCCGGCAGCGCGAAGTACGGGTAACTGTTGTCCTTGGCGGTCTTCACCCCTTCGTCCTCGTCGGCCGGCTTGGGCGGTTCCTTCTTCTTCGGCTCCTCCTTCTTGTCCTCCTTGCGGCCGTCGGGCGGGCTGGGCGGGTCGCCTTTCTTCGGCGCGTCCGCCTTCTTCGGCTCGGCGAAGGCCAGCGGGATGACGACCTTGTTGGCCGGGTTGTCGAGCGGGATGCGAATCACGGCGTCGGCCCACAGAGCGCAGGCGAACAGGTCTTTCCCGCCGGCGTCGAGGGCGAGGCCGCTCGGCACCGTCCGCTTCGCGCCCGGCACGCCGGACACGTCCAACGTGCGGTGGTTGTGCAGGAACCCCTTGTCGAAGTCCCAGACGTGAACCACGTCGAACTCGCCGCCGCTGGCGTACACCTGCTTGCCGTCCGGCGACCACGCCAGGCCGTAGAAGGCTTGGTCCACCGTCACGCGGCAGACGATCTTCCGCTTCTTGGCGTTCAGGTCGAGGATGTGGACCTCGTGGTCCTTCAGGCCGCAGTGCAGCACCGCCGCGAACTGGCCGGTCGGGTGGAGCTGGACGTTCACCGGGAAGTCGCCGACTTCGACGTGCGTGCCGGCCGGATTCAGCTTCCACCCGTTGGGAAGCTGGACGGTGCCGTCCTTTTGCAGGCCGGGCCACACGACCCTCGGCTTGGCGTCGTCGGCGGCCGCGCCGGGGACGACCGCGAGGCACGCGGCGACCGCGAGCTGCGGGAGGATGAGGGCGACGGAACGGAACCGCATGGCGAGACCTCCGGGGAGAAGCATGGCTTCGCATCGAACGCGGCGGTATTATCCGAAGCGGCGACCGGGAATCGAATGAAGAACTCGTGTGGGGGACATTCCGTGCGAACTTTCACATTCTCGGCTCTCGTGCTGTTCCCCGCCATGTCGGTTGCGGCCGGTCCGCCGAATCCGAACCGGGCCGGGTCTCGTACTGCCCCCGTCAGGTTGCGGCCGTCACCCGTTTGCTTCGCAACCACCCTCTCCCCGTGTTCCGCCCGGGCGGGCAGGCGGGCGAGGGTCGTGGAGGTGGCTGTCTTCGTAGCCCGACTCTCCGAGTCGGAAACGTGGTGCCGACTCGGAGAGTCGGGCGACGGGGAGTGGTGCGATGCCCCCTCGGCTCTGGCTCCCCTCCCCTGTTCCCGCGCCGGTGCGGTCGCCCTCGGGCTGCTCGCACGCCGCCGGCGCGCGGGTCCGCGTTGACAGCCCCCATCGGCGGCGTCAGAATTCGCGGCACCTCTTCTCCGGATTGCCGCGCTCATGAAACCGCCGACGGAAATCCTTCTCGACGCCGTCTCGTTCGCCGCCCGCGCGCACCGGCACCAGGTTCGCAAAGACAAGGAGACGCCCTACGCCGCGCACCCGTTCCGCGTCTGTCTGGTGCTGCGGCACGTCTTCGGCATCGACGACCCGGCGATTCTCACGGCCGCCCTGTTGCACGACACCATCGAGGACACGCCGACCGACTTCGACGACATCGCCGAACGGTTCGGCGAAGGCGTGGCCGGGTGGGTGGCGGTCCTGACCAAGGACATGCGGCTGCGGGACGACATCCGCGAGCCGGCGTACTTCGCGGCGCTGGCCGCCGGCGACTGGCAGGTGCAGCTCATCAAACTGGCCGACCTGTACGACAACTTGTGCGACTCGTCGCACCTGCCGCCGGCCAACCGTCAGCGGAGCGTCCGCCGCGCGCGGGAGTTCGTGGAGTTCTTCCGCCGGCACCTCAAAGCCGAAGCGGGCGACGCCTTCGCGCTGACCGAAGCGAGGTTGGCCGAAGCCGCGTCCGTGATATAACGCGGTATCACGTTGCCGAAAAGCGCGTTGTCCCGCACCCGCCCGCCTACGGATAATGGCAGTGCCCGCCATTCGCGCCCTCGTGAGGCTTCCCCGATGCTCCGCCGTGCCGCCCTATCCGCGTTCGCCACCCTCGCGCTCGCCGCCGTCGCCGCCGCCTGCCCGTTCTGCGGTGCCCAGGGGCAGACGCTCGCCGGCGAGGTGAGCCAGGCCGACTTCATCGTCCTGGGGGTGATGAAGAACCCGAAGCAGGACCCGGCCGACTTCACGCGCGGCACGACGGAGCTGCACATCGAGAGCAAGATCAAGGACCACGAGTTCCTGAAGGGCAAGCCGGTGCTGATCGTCCCCCGCGTCATCAAGCCGGGGCCGAAGGAGAAGGAGGTCCGCTACCTGCTGTTCTGCGCCGTGAACCCGGACGACGCCGACCCGAAGAACCTGGACAAGGCCAAGTTCGACGCCTACCGGGGCGAGCAGATGACCGCCGACAGCAAGCTGCCGGAGTACCTGACCAAGGCCATCGTCGCCCGCGCGAAGCCGGCCGCCGAACGGCTGCGGTTCTTCTTCGACTTCCTGACCGACTCGGACCTGGTCATCTCGACCGACGCGCTGATGGAGTTCGGCAACACCGAGTACGGCGACGTGCGGACGCTGGCCGAGGACAAGAAGAACCCGCTGCCGGCCGACACCGTCGCCGGCTGGCTGAAGGACAAGAACACCCCGGCCAGCAAGTACGGCCTGCTCGGCCTGCTGCTGGGGCACAGCGGCACGGCCAAGCACGCCGACCTGCTGCGGGCGATGGTGGACGACAAGGACAACCAGTTCAACAGCGGACTGGACGGCCTCTTCACCGGGTACATCATGCTGGACAAGGACAAGGGGTGGAAGCGGCTGTTCGAGTACAGCGGGGCGCAGCCGGCCGAGTTCAACACGCAGTTCACCGTGCTGAAGGTGCTGCGGTTCTTCCACGACTACCGGTCGGACCTGATCCCGGCCGCGACCGTCCTGGACGGCATGAAGGTGCTGGCGACCCTGCCGGACATCGCCGACATGCCCATCGAAGACCTCCGCCGGTGGAAGCGGTGGGAGATGACCGAGTTCGTCTTGAATTTCGACGCCGTTCCGACGCATAACAAGCTGGGCATCGTCAAGCGGGCCGTCCTGCGGTTCGCCATCCAGTCGGCCGACGCCGGGAACGAGAAGGCCAAAGCGTTCGTCGCGGCGGCCGTGGCGAAGGACGCGGAGAAGGTGAAGTTCCTCCGCGAACTGCTGGACGACGAGAAGCCGGTGTCGCCGAAACCGAAATCGGAGTGAGCATGAAGCCGATGCTGATCCTCGGGGCGGTGCTGGCGGTCGTGCCGCCGGCCGCCGCGTGTTCGTTCTGCGGCGGCAACTTGGCCACGCAGTCCACCCTCCGCGAGCGGTTCGCGCAATCGAAGGCCGTCGTCCTCGGCACGCTGAAGAACCCGAAGTTCAGCGACGACCGCGGGGCCGGCACCACCGACTTCCACTTCGACCGAGTGCTGAAGCCCGACCCGGTCATCGCCAAACTGACCGCCGTCACGCTCCCGCGCTACCTGCCCGTCATCGGCAAGACGCCGCCGGCGTACCTGATGTTCTTCGACGCCGCCGACGGCAAGCCGGACGCGGTCTTCGGCGTGTCCGCCGGTGAGCCAATTCAGAAGTACGTCGCCGGCATCGCCGCCCTGGACCCCAAGCAGCCGGGCAAACGGCTGGCGTACTACTTCGACCACCTCGATTCCGCCGAGACGGCCATCGCCGAGGATGCGTTCCTCGAATTCGCCAAGACGCCGGACGCCGACATCGTCGCGGCGAAAGCGGTGCTGTCCCCGGCGAAGTTGCAACGGCTGCTCCTCGACCCGAAGACGCCGCCGTTCCGCCTCGGCGTGTTCGCCATGATGCTCGGCTTGGCCGGGGACGCCACCCACGCCGGCACCTTCGCCAAGCTGCTCGCGCCGCCGCTGACCGACGCCGTGGCCGGGAACCTCGGCGGCATCCTTGCCGGGTATGCCGTGACTGATCCGAAGGCCGGGTGGACCGCCATCCGCGCGACGCTGATCGATGCCAAGCAACCGTTCGCCCATCGCCTCTCCGCGATGCAGGCGGTGCAGTTCTTCCAGGTCACGCGGCCGAAGGACTACCGCCCGGTCGTCGTGGACACCTACAAGCTGATCCTGCCGGACGCCGACCTCGCGGACATCGCCATCGACGACCTCCGCCGCTGGGGGTGGTGGGACCTGACCGCCGACGTGCTTGCCCTGTACGGCAAGCCGTCGCACGCCGCGCCGGTCTACCGCAAGGGCATCGTCCGTTACGCGCTGAGTTGCCCGGAGGCGAGCGCGAAGACCTTCGTGGACGCCGTGCGGAAGGCCGAGCCGAAGCTGGTGGCCGACGTGGAAGACGGGTTGAAGCTGCTGAACGCGGGGGAGAAGTAACGCCGGGCGAGTTCACCCCCGCGTCGGTTGCCGGCAGGAATCCGCTGGCACCGGCCGGACGACGTGATACGATCTCTTTCCTACCTCGGTCAACCTCTCTCCCCGTTCGGATGAACCCCATGCGTCTCCTCGCCTCGCTCCTCCTCGTCGGTGCCTGCGGCGTCGCCGTCGGCCAGCCCAAGCAGCCGCCGAAGGCGGAACCCCCCATCGTCAAACCGCTCGAAGGCAAGTCGGAGACGGTCAAGCTGTTCGACGGCAAGACCCTCGCCGGCTGGGTCGGCTTCGAGGACCTGTGGAGCGTGGCCGACGGCGTCATCGTCGCCAAGAATGCCCAGCCGCTGAAGTACAGCACCTACCTGCTGACGAAGGACAAGTACACCGACTTCCGCCTGACGTTCGCCAGCAAGCTGGTGGAGTCCGAGATGCACTCCGGCGTGGCCTTCTGGGGCGAGGTGTTCCCGAAGGCGGACGGCAAAGTGACCGACCCGAAGGCCGACCGCACCGAACACACGTACAAGGGGCACCTGGTCATGTTCCCGTCCGGGTACGGCATGTACGACCTGTTCCGGCGCAACGGCCTGCCGGTGGACGGCAAGCCGGCCCAGAAAGTGGGCAAGCAGCACGACTGGAACGACATCGAGATTCTGGCGCAGGGGAACCGCGTGCGGGTGGCCGTCAACGGCGCGGCCGTCGTGGACTGGCGCGACCCGAAGCCGGAGACGATCCAGGCCGCGCCCATCGGCCTGCAACTGCACAGCAACGGGGTGAAGCAGGAGATCCACTTCAAGGGGCTGGTGCTGGAGACCTTCCCGAAGGAAGACAAGCTGCTGACGGTGAAGTGACACCGTGCCCCTTCCGGAGGTTCCCGTGATCCGCCCTCTCTCCCTGGTCGCGCTTCTCCTGCTCGTCGGGCCGTCGGTGGCGGCCGAGCCGAAGCCGACGGTGTCCGTCCTCCTCTGGTTCGACACCGAGGACTACATCCTCCCCGCCAGCGACGACGCCGCACTCAAGGTGGCGGAGTGGCTGACCAAGGAGGAGATCAAGGCCACGTTCAAGGTGGTCGGCGAGAAGGCCCGCACCCTGGAGAAGCGCGACCGCAAAGACGTGATCGCGGCCCTCAAGAAGCACGAGATCGGCTACCACTCGAACTTCCACAGCGTGCAGCCGACGCCGGCCATGTACCTGTCCGCCCTCGGTTGGGATGAGGGCGTGGCCGAGTTCGACCGGCGCGAGAAGGGCGGCCACGACGACGTGAAGCGCATCTTCGGCCAGACCCCCAGTTGCTACGGGCAGCCGGGCAGTTCGTGGGGGCCGCAGGTGTACGGGGCGCTGCGGCAGTGGAAGACGCCGATGTACCTGGACGCCGGCCGGCACGTCGGGGTGGACCGCCGGCCGCACTTCTTCGGCGGCGTCTTCACCCTGTACGACCACGAGTTCACCCCGCGCACCGACCTCGGCGGCGAGAAGGACGTGAAGGCCGCCCAGGACCGGTTCGTCGAGGTCCGCCGCAAGGTGCTGGCCGACGGCGGCGGCCTCGTCAGCATCTACTACCACCCGTGCGAGTTCGTCCACCGGCAGTTCTGGGACGGGGCGAACTTCACCAAGGGGGCCAACCCGCCGCGCGAGAAGTGGGTGAAGCCGGAGGCGAAGACCGCCGAGGAGTCGAAGGTCGCTTACGACTCCTTCTTCGAGTACATCCGCTTCATCAAGCGGTTCGCGGACGTGAAGTTCATCACCGCCCGCGAGGCCGTGGCGATGTACCCCGACGCGGCGGCGGGCAAGGCGTTCACCCCGGCGGAGATCAAGGCCGTCGCCGTGCTGGCGGCGAAGGGCCTCGATTTTCAGAAGCACGGCGACTACACCCTCGCGCCGAGCGAAGTGCTTTACCTGCTGAACGAGTCCGTCGTCGGGAAGCGGCCGAAGGCGGTGACGCTGGTGCCGACGCCGTTCGGCCCGAGCGCCGCCCCGCTGCCGATGGCCGCCACCGCGACCACCGACGCCAGCCAGTTCACCCGCACCGCCGCGGACGTGGCCGACTACTTCAAGAAGCACGGCCGGGTGCCGAGTACGGTCTGGCTGGGCAGCGCCGCCGTCACCCCGGAGGCGTACCTCGCGGCCCTGGCCAAGGTGGTGCTGACGCTGGCCGACGGGAAGCCGGTGCCGGACAAGATCGACCTGTCGCCGGCCAAGCTGCTCACCGCCAAGTACGTCCAGGACGACAACCCGAAGCTGTGGGGGTGGGTCATCTTCCCGCCCGACTTCAAGGCCCCGGCGCTGATGGACCTGGCCAAGCGCCAGGCGTGGACGATCAAGCCGGCGATCCGCCGGCCGTGACCGCGCTCGCGGACCCGTCGCGGGAGTGGCGCGCGGCTCACTCGTCCGCGTCGTCCGGTGTCGGCGTTCGCTTCCAGACGGCGCGGATGCGGGCCAGCTTCCGCTCGACGGTCGGCACGGCGCGGCCCATCTTCTCGGCGATCTCGGCGTTCGTGGCAGCCGGCGGCACTCCTCGGCGATCTCGGCGGCGAACGCCGGCGACGGCGGCGAACAGCCCCGGCCCCGGCTCGCCGCCGTCGAGGGCCGACGCCGACACCACCTTGCCGCCGCCCCGCTTCTGCCGCTTCTCGTAAATCGACCTCCCGCTTGGCCTTCCGGGTGGTGATGACGAACAGCAGCCGCCACAGGTCGCCGCGGTCGTCCAGGTCGGGGAACCGGCCGACCTTCACCCCCTGGCAGAAGCTGTCGAACGCGCTGAGGGCCACGTCCTCGCCGTCGGCCAGGGCGCGGGGCCTGGCAAGGCACTGAAACGGGATTGCAGCCTCCGCGCCGACCGCATCGACGCCGGTGGCCGCCTCGTCGGATCGCGGGTGGAGCGAGGCGTCAACGAATCGAACCGGGCGGATGCCAGGTTCGGCAGAGGGTTGCGCTCCCGTTGGATCGCGGTGAACCGGCTTGTCACCCGCCCGGCGTGATGGCCTTCAGGATTTCCGCCTTCACGTCGCCGATCTTCACCTTCCGCTGTTGCGGCTTGCCGTCCGGCCCGATCACGTCGCGGTCGCGGATCGTCACCACGTCGCCGCTCACGGTGTCGCCGTCAATGGTGACGCAGAACGGCGTGCCGATCTCGTCCTGCCGGCGGTAGCGGCGGCCGACCGCCCCCTTGTCGTCGAAGAAGACGTTCATCAGCGGCTTCAGTTCGCGGTACAGCGCCCGCGCCTTCTCCGGCATCCCGTCCTTGTTCACCAAGGGGAAGATGGCCGCCTTGATCGGCGCGAGCCGCGGGTGGAATCGCATGACGATCCGCTCTTCGAGGTTTCCCTTGGCGTCCGGCACCTTGTCCTCGTGGTACGCCTCGCACAGCACCGCCAGCGCGAACCGATCCGCCCCGGCGCTCGGCTCGATGACGTGCGGGACGAACTTGTACTTGGCGACGGCCTCCGGCGACGGGTTCGACTTCAGCCACTCCTTGAAGCTCCGCGTCGGCACGGCCCCGCTCTGCCCGTCGTCGTTCCAACGCTCCTCGTCGAAGTACGCCAGGTCGTCCGTCTTGCCGGACAGCTTGGCGTGCGCGGTCAGGTCGAACGCCCCCCGGTGCGCGACGCCTTCCAGCTCCTGCGGCTCGTCGCTGAACGGGAACATGTACTCGATGTCGGTGGTGCCGATGCTGTAGTGGGCGAGTTCCTCCGTGCCCTGCTCGCGCGGGATGAGGTTCGCGGACTGTATGCCGAGCGTGCTGTACCACGACTTGCGCAACTCGCGCCAGTATTGGTACCACTTCATGCTCTCATCCGGCGCGCAGAAGAACTCGATCTCCATCTGCTCGAATTCGCGGCTGCGGAAGATGAAGTTCCGCGGGTTGATCTCGTTGCGGAACGCCTTTCCGATCTGCGCGACGCCGAACGGCAACTTGAGCCGCGTGCTGTTCAGCACGTTGCGGTAGTTGGCGAAGATGCCCTGCGCCGTCTCCGGACGAAGGTACACCTTGTTCTCTTCGGACTGGATCGCCCCGGCGTGGCTCTCGAACATCAGGTTGAAGGGGCGGGGTTCGGTTAGAGTTCCGATGTCGTCGGTGTCGGGGCCAGCGGTTCGTGTCAGAATCTCGGCGAGAGGCAACTTCAAGATGTCCGTTGCGATCACGAAGTGCGTCAGGTGTACCTTGTGCTGCTTGTCGAAGTCCTGGAGGCTCATTTTGAACAGTTTCGCGAGTTTCTTCCGTGCGGCCGTCTGTGCCACCTCATCGAGAGCCTCGTAGGCGACCATCGGCGCGTTGCCGTCAGCCACATCAACCCGCATCAAGGAGAGCTTGTCGAAGCGATACCGCTTGCCCGTCGCCTTGCAGTCCACCATCGGATCGCTGAACCCACCGACGTGCCCGGATGCCACCCACACGTTCGGGTTCATGATGATCGAGCAGTCCAGCCCGACCATGCGGATCTCCTGCCCGTCCGGCCCCGGCGGCGGGTTGCGGACCATGTCGGTCCACCACGCCTGCTTGATGTTGTTCTTCAGCTCGACGCCGAGCGGGCCGTAGTCCCAGAACCCGTTGATGCCGCCGTAGATTTCGGACGATTGGAAGATGAACCCGTTGTCCTTGCAGAACTTGGCGAACTTCGCCATGTCGATCTTGGCGGGCATGTCGGCGTCTCCGAGGGGTGCGGCGTTTGGACTGCGCCGCACGAGGGTGGAACAGACTTTTCGAGAGTGTCGAAGAGCCTGGGGTTCGGAGATTGTATGGAAGTCGGCACGCTCGCTTGCGGTCGCGGCTCGTCGAAACGCGCGAATCCGAGTTCTCCTCTTGACCAATACCCGATAATGCCGATAAACAAAGTTCCTAGCCGCCCGGATTTCGCCCCATGCACGCCCGGATGGACACCGCCGACATCGCTCTGGCGAACGAACTGCTCGCCCACGCCCCGCCGCAAGAAATCCTCGGCTGGGCCGTGCGGCACTTCCACCCGGACCTGCTCATGGCCACCGCGTTCGGCGCGGAAGGGTGCTGCCTGATCCACATGCTCGCCGAGATTGAACCGGCGACGACGTTCATCAACCTGGAGACCGGCTACCAGTTCCCGGAGACGCTGAAACTGCGGGAGGACATCCGCATCAAGTACGGCATCGCGGTGGAGTACATCTACCCGGAGCAACTGGTGCCGGAGTACGAGGACGACCACGGCGGGCCGCTGTACGACCGCCAGCCGGACCAGTGCTGCTACGACCGCAAGGTGCTGCCGCTGCGCGAGGCCATGCGACGGATCGCCCCCCGCGCGTGGGTTTCCGCCATCCGCAAGGACCAGACCCTCGACCGCGCCGCCGCCGGGGTGGTGCAGTGGGACGACAAGTTCGGGGTGGTGAAGGTGAACCCACTGTTGAACTGGACTAAGAGTCAGGTATGGAAGTTCATCCTGGATCACGACGTGCCGTACAACCCGCTGCACGACCAGGGGTATCCGAGCATCGGCTGCTGGCCCTGCACCCGCGCGGTCAAGGCCGGTGAGGACGACCGCGCCGGCCGCTGGTCCGGCCAGCAGAAGAAGGAGTGCGGCCTGCACGTTCTGGAGCACAAAGACGGTTCGGGGATTTGAGATCGAAGAGTATGAACCAAAATTTCTAACCACAGAGACACAGAGGCACAGAGAGGACAAGATAAGAGAGTGAAGAGAGTTGAAATCAATCCTGCTCTCTTCTCTGTGTCTCTGTGCCTCTGTGGTTAATCTTTCTTGTCTGCCTTCTCTCGGAGTTTCGTTCGATGCTCGATTTGATCCCGCCGCACGGCGACGTGACCGAACCCGTCACCCGCTCGGTGCCCGCCGCCCAGGCCGCCGACTTCGTCGCCCGCGCGCCGAAGACCACCGCCATCCCGGTGTCCGACGCCGACCTCAGCACCCTGTACCGCATCGGCGACGGCGGCCTGTCGCCGCTGAACGGGCCGATGACCCAGGCCGAGTACGACCGCGTGCTGGACGAGGAAGTCGTCGTCAGCAACGGCAAGAAGTTCGCGTGGACGATCCCGCTGGCGTTCCCCGTGGACGAGGAGACGGCGAAGAAACTGCAAACCGGCAGCGATCACCCGCTGACCAACGAGCGCGGCGAAGTCGTCGGCAAGCTGAACGTGACGGACGTGTACCCGTGGGACAAGAAGAAGTACAACGCCAGCGTGTACGCCACCACCCGCGAGGATCACCCCGGCGCGCGGATCGCCAACGCCGACCCGCGCACGTTCCTCGTCGGCGGACTGGCCTTCGTGCTGCCGCAGCCGCGGAACCCGGACTACGGCGACCTCGTGCTGACCCCGCACCAGACGCGGGAGCTGTTCCGCGCGAAGGGCTACCAGCGAGTCGTCGCGTTCCAGACCCGCAACGCCCTGCACCGCGCCCACGAGTACGCACTGGTCCTCGGCCTCGAACGTCTGACGCGGGAAGGCTTCTTCACCGGGGCCGTGCTGAACCCGCTGGTCGGCGAGACGAAGGCCGACGACGTGGACGCCGTGACTCGCATGAAGACGTACCGCGCGCTGATCGACAACAAGCAACTCGGCGAGGGCGATACCGACGAAGCGCTGTGGGCGAAGGTCGGCCGCAAGTTCGCCGATCAGGTGCTGCTCATCGGCCTCGACATCAAGATGTTCTACGCCGGGCCGAAGGAGGCGGTGATGCACGCCATCTACCGCCAGAACTACGGCTTCACCGACATCATCATCGGCCGCAAGCACGCCGACGCGCCCTACGACGACAAGGGCGAAATCTGGGACGGGCTGGCGGCGCAGCGGAAGTTCGATGAGCTGAAGGGCGACCTGAAGATCAACCCGGTGAAGGTCGGGTTCGCCGCCTACTACGCCGAACTCGGCCGCGTCGGGCTGGTCGAGGAGCATCAGGCGAAGGGGTGGAAGCCGGTGAGCATCAGCGGCACCGACCTGCGGGAGAAGTTCAAGAAGGGCGAGTCCCCCGACCCCGGCATCATGCGCCCCGCGACCGCCCGAGTGCTGATCGAGCGGTATCAGGCGTGATGTGAGTCACTCCGCCGCCAACGCCACCGCCAGCCAGGCGCGGGCGTAGCTCCACCAGGTGTCGGCGGTGCGTTCCGACACGCCCAACGCATCGGCACACTGGCCGAGCGTCAGCCCACCGAAATACCGCAACTGCACCAACTCGGCCAGTTGCGGCTTGGCGGCGGCCAGCGCGGTCAGCGCCTCGTCGAGCGCTTCCAGGTCGGCGGACGCGGCGATGGTGCCGGTCTGGTCGGGGTCGAACTCGACCCGCCGGCCGCCGCCGCGCTTGGCGGCGTTGCGGGCGCGGGCGTGATCCACCAGGATGCGCCGCATCGCCTCGGCCGCCGCCCGCAGGTAGTCGGTGGGGGAGGCGAACCTCCGCTCCCCGCCGAGTTTCAGGAACGCCTCGTGGACCAGCGCCGTGGCGTCCAAGGTGTGCCCGTCGGCCTCGCACGCCAACTTCGCCGCCGCGAGCCGGCGAAGGGCGTCGTACACCTGCGGCATCAGTTCGGCGGGGGTCGGCATCACTTCACCGCCTTCGGCGGCGGGGCGACTTCGGGCGGCGGCGGGAACTTCTTCTCCAACTCGGCGAGCAGCTTTTTGAAGTCCGCCCGCGCGCGGAGCGGGTCGAGGTCGGCGTCTTTCTTCATGTGCGCGGCGTCCTTGTAGCCCGCTTGCACCGCCTTCTGAAGCCACTCCATCGCCCGGTCGGCGTCGTCCTTGGCGAGCCGGGCGGCGTCCGCCCCCGGTTTCTTCGCTTGGACCCCGGCGGCGACGGCCCGGAACCGGGCGGCGGTGTACAGGTTGTCGGCGTCCGTGCGGTTCAGCTTCTCCCACATCTCGGCCGTCGCCCGACAGCCGGCGGGGTCGCCGACCTTTTGGAAGTGCTTCCCGCGGAGGTACAAGGCCAGCGGGATGAGCCGAGGTGTCGCGGCGGGATTGATGCGGGCCTTGGCGATGCAGTCGTCGAGCAGGGGGATCGCCTCGGCGCCGCGACCGAGTTCGCTCAGGCAGTCGGCCAACGCCAGCATGCTCCGAAGCGTGTCCGGGTGGTCCTTGGGGAGCACCCGCTTCCGAATCGCCAGCGTCTCCTCGAACAGCTTGAGGGCGTCGGCGGGACGGTTCAAGTCCGCGTAACTGACGGCCAGGTTCAACATGCTCACGAGCGTGTCCGGGTGGTCCATGGGCAGCACCCGTTTCTGAATCGCCAGCGTCTCCTCGCGCATCTTGAGGGCGTCGGCGGGACGTTTCGCGGCCGAGTAGCTGCTGGCCAAGTTGATCATGCTCCGGAGCGTGTCCGGGTGGTCCTTGGACAGTACCCGCTGCTGAATCGCCAGCGTCTCCTCGCGCAGCTTGAGGGCGTCGGCGGGGCGATTCAGCCGCGCGTAGCTGACGGCCAGGTTGTTCATGCTCAAGAGTGTGTGGGGATGGTCCTTGGGCAACACCCGCTGCTGAATCGCCAGCGTCTCCTCGCGCAGCTTGAGGGCGTCGTCGGGGCGATTCAGGGCTTCGTAGCTGCTGGCCAAGTTCATCGTGCTCAAGAGCGTGTCCGGGTGGTCCGTGGGCAACACCCGCTTCTGAGTCGCCAGCGTCTCCTCGCGCAGTTTGAGGGCGTCGGCGGGGCGGTTCAGGGCTTCGTAGCTGTTGGCCAGGTTCATCATGCTCGCCAGCGTGGCCCGGTGGTCCGGACCGAGGTGCCGAGTGAAGAGTGTCCGTGCCCGCTCGACTTGTTCGCGGGCCTGCTCGTGCTCCGCGAGGTGGTGAAACGTGACGCCCAACGCCATCCGCAGCCGGGCCTCGACTAATGGCTGTGCGGCGAACCCTTTTTCGAGGGCAGACACGCTGGCCGCGATCGCGTCCCGCAGGGTCACGCCCGCACCCAACCCGCCGTCTTGCCCCTTCGGCCGGGCCGCCGCGAACACCTGCTCCTCGAAGAACTTCACCACCGCGTTCGCCTCGGCCTCTTTCGCTTGGGCCTCGACCTTCGCGGCGTCGGCCTTCTTCCGCTCGGCTTCGACCTGGACGAGTCGTTCCCCGGCCAGCTTCTCGTTGGCCTGGGCGTCGATCTTGGCCAGGCGTTCCCCTTCGGCTCGGTCTGCCTCCGCCTGCCGAGCGTCCACGGCGAGCCGTTCCTGCTTCTTCGCCTCGAACAGCCCCAGCGTCGTGCCGACCACCCCCGCCAGCAGCGCCAGCAGCACCAGACTCGCGGCGATCACCTGGCCCTTGTGCCGTGGACCGGGCGTACGCCGCGTGCCGCGACGGTCCGCGCACCAGACTCGCGGCGATCACCTGGCCCTTGTGCCGGCGGACGAACTTCTTCACCCGATATACCGTACTCGGCGGGTGGGCCTGCACCGCCTCGCCGCTCAGATAGCGGTTCACGTCGGCCGCGAAGCCGTTGGCCGTCTCGTACCGGCGGGCGCGGTCCTTCTCCAGGGCCTTCATCACGATCCAGTCGAGTTCGTTCCGGAGCAGGCCCGTCAGCTTCTTCGGGTCGGTGCCGCGGCTCGCCGACAGGCTCGGCAGGGCGTCGGCGGTGCTGAGTTTGGTACTCG
>JAYUFU010000223.1:0-16798 GCA_043738505.1 Fimbriiglobus sp.
CGAGCCGTGAAGCCGCGGAAAGCTCGACGACCCAACGGCTCGGCGGGAGCCTCGCCCTCCCAAAACCGGGAACTCCATCACCCGACGTACACGCCGTCGGCCAGCGCCGCGCCGCCGAAGACGTAGCCGCCGGCGATCTGCGTCGGGGTGCTGCCCCCGACCACCGACTTGCCGCCGTACACGTACACCTGGCTCTGGGTGTTCTGGCCGGCGGCGGCGACCAAGTCCATTCGCCCGTCGCCGTCCACGTCCGCCGCCGTCACCCGCACGCCGCCGCTGGTGTTCGCGTCGCCGGCGAAGAAGTTGGCCAGCGGCGCGGCGAGCGCGGCCGGGCCGCCCTGCTGAACCAGCGTCTTCCCACTGGCCACCCGCACGCGGGGGCCGCCGCCCGGCCCGGCCCCGAACGCCACGTCCGCGAACCCGTCGCCGTCGAAGTCGCCCACCGCCACATAGGAGCCGTTGTTCAGGTTCGGCTCGAAGGCGTAGAAGTCGCTGACCAGCCGCACCGGGCTGCCGGACAGGACCGTCTTGCCGTCGTAGATGGCCACCCGCGGCCCGCCGGTGAAGCCGGCCGCCACCACGAGGTCGGCGAAGCCGTCACCGTTGATGTCGCCGGCCGCGATGCGGGCACCGCCGCGGAAGCTCGGGTCGGCGATGCCCCAGAAGCTGGCCACCAGCACCGGGTTGCTGCCCTGGATGGAGAAGATGCGGACGTTCGGCCCGCCGCCCTGGTCGGCCGACACCACGATGTCGGGTCGGCCGTCGTGGTCGAAGTCGCCGGCCGCCACGAACACGCCGCCGGTGAACTCGGCCGGGAAGGCGAGGAAGTCGGTCACCTTGTTCCCGGTCGCGCCGTCGTACACGCAGATGCGGCTGGTGCCGCCCGGCCCCGCCCCGACGATGATGTCGGGCACGCCGTCGCCGGTGATGTCCGCCACCGCCGTCCGCACCTGCCCGGAGAAGTCGGTGTACGCGCCGATGGACGTGGTCGCCGGGGTCAGCCCGCCGTTGGCCACCGAGTACACCTGGAAGCTGCCGTCGGTGGTGCCCGACACGGTGATCGGCGTGCCGGTCAGCGTGCCCAGTTGGGGCGACGTGGTGGGCGTCGTCTTGCTCGTCGCCGTGATGCCGGTCACGTCCCAGCCGATGTCGGCCAGGGCGGCGAAATCCAGGTTCGAGTACGGCACGCGGGTGCCGGCCATCACCGTCGGCTGCATCGACACGCCCGCGCCGTTGATCGTCGTGTTCTGGCGGTAGTGCCCTTGGCTGGCGTCGAGGGGAGGGGCGACCCCGCCGTAGGCGGCCTTGGCGTTCGGCCCGTTGAACGTCGGGCTGCCGCCGTTGGGCAGTACCCACTGGGCGAACGCCGGCGCGGTCCCGAACCCGAACACGTGGCCCAGTTCGTGCGTGGCGACCGTGTAGAAGTCCAGCTTGCCGGCGGCCGGCCCGCTCGCGTCGAAGCTCCAGTTCGCCGTCGGGTCGAACGCCAGCGACCCGCCCCACGGCGCGAACCCGGTGTGGCCGCGGTTCTCGAGGGTGTTGAACCAGGCCGAACTGCCCTGCGCCGAGTACCCGCCGAACCCGCCCAGCCCGGCCTCGCCGCCGCCGACGGCGAACGACCCGGCGTACACCACCAGCGTATTCGCCGGCACGGTCAGGTTGCTCACCTGGATGTCGGCCGACGGGTTGCTCGGGTTGAACGTCTTCGCCGACCAGGTGTTCCCGCCGCTCGGCGCGATGCCGCTTAGGAGCGTCGGGATGCGGGCGGTGAGGTCGTCGGCCGCCCGCTGGACTTCGCTCCGCGCGGCGGGGTTGTTCAGGAAGAAGCCGGTGTCGTGGCTGAAGTCGAACACCACTTGAACCGGGTTCTCGCGGGCTTCCAGCGGCTCCACGGCCAGCGGCAGGCGGGCGCGGAACGACGACACGGGCGCGGTCGGGCGGAGCGTCAACGACATGGCGTGTCCACTCTCTCAGGGAGGCGGTTGGGTGACGAAACCGAGAAGTCGTGCCGGCAGGCCGTCCGGAGCTGGGGGCGGCCTCGATTGCGGACGGGATGGGACCGGTCGGAAGGACACACGCGGTGTCTGTCGAACCGAGTCTGCGAAGTACCTAGGACGGCTTCGGCGAAGGTGTCAACCGAATCGGGACCGGATTTCGCCGGGTGTTTCAAGGGGTTTACGACTGCGCATCCGAACGGAATGCCCGGCGGCGGCGGCGGCGGAATTTCCCCCGGTTCGCTAGCAGTCCGTTGCATCCGGCGGGGCGGGTGCGCAGAATAGCGGCACCTCGCTCCCTACCCCTCTCCTGCCGTCCACTTGTCGGAGATGTCATGTCCACCCGTCTGTCCGCCTTCGCCCTGCTGGCGTGCGCCGTCGCCGTCGCCCAGACGCCGGGCCGACGCCCGTCCGAGAACGCCCCTGAGCCGCGCGCGGCCGGGGCCGAGGTCGTCGTCCCCGAGGCCGTCGCGCTCGACCGCAAAGTGATCGCCGAGGTGAAGGCGAACTCCAAGCTGATGGCCAACCTGGAACACCTGTCCGACGTGATCGGCCCCCGCGTCACCGGCTCCCCCCGCCTGGAGAAGGCGAACAAGTGGGCGGCCGAGAAGATGAAGGAGTACGGCCTGACCGACGTGAAACTGGAGCCGTGGGAAATCCCCGTCGGCTGGGAGCGGGGCATCGCCACGCTCAAGATCGTCGAGCCGGACAACGGCAAGACGCTGACCGTCGCGTCCGCCGCCTGGCGGCCGGGCACCGCCGGCAAGGTGACAGGCCCGGTGGTGGTGCTGAGCGTCCGCACCAAGGAAGACCTGGCCCAGTACAAGGGCAAGCTGAAGAACGCCGTCATCCTCCGCAGTCCGCCGGCCAACGTCGGCCCCGTCGGCGACCCGAGCTACCTGGGCATCAGTGCGAAGCCGCCGGCCAAGACGGACCCGCCGAAGACGGACACCCCCAAGACGGACCCGCCGAAGGTCGAAGACCCCAAGAAGGAGGAACTGACCTCGGCCCAACCGCCGAAGGACGAGCCGAAGAAGGACCAGCCGCCCAAGAAGGATGACCCGAAGAAAGAGGAGCCGAAGAAGGACCAGCCGCCCGCCGGTCAACCGGGCGGCGGGCGGCCGGGCGGGTTGGACTTCGCGCTCCGCGGGCTGATCGACGACTTCCTCCGTGAAGAAGGGGCGGCCGTCGTCCTGTCCGACTCGGCCAAGCCGCACGGCCTGCTCACCATGACCGGCAACTGGCCGGCCACCGACCGCGGCCGGCAGCCGATCCCGTCCCTGTTCATCACCCACGAGCACTACGCCCTGCTGTACCGGCTGGCCAAGGCGAAGGGGGACGTGGTGCCGAAGTGCGAGATCGAGATCACCAACACGTTCGTCCCCGGCCCGATCACCGTCTACAACACGGTCGGCGAGATCAAGGGGAGCGACAAGCCGGACGAGTTCGTCGTCCTCGGCGCGCACCTGGACTCGTGGGATCTGGGCACCGGCACCACCGACAACGGCACCGGCAGTTGCAGCGTGCTGGAAGTCGCCCGCGTCCTGGGCGCGCTCGCCAAGCAGGGGATCAAGCCGAAGCGGACCGTCCGGTTCGTGCTGTTCACCGGCGAGGAGCAGGGCCTGTACGGGTCGAAGGAGTACGTCAAGCGGCACAAGGACGAGCTGGCCAAGACGAGCATGTGCCTCGTCCACGACACCGGCACGGGGCTCGTGCAGGGCATCTCGCTCGGCGGCCGCGAGGCGGTGCGCAAGGTCCTCGAAGCCGAGCTGGAAACCCTGAAGGAAGTCAACGGCTGGAAGGGCCTGAACATGCGCAACCAGGGCGGCACGGACCACCTGTCGTTCCGCGGCACCGGCGTGCCGGGCCTGTGCTGCGACCAGGAAGTGGACGAGTACCGTTACACGCACCACACGCAGACCGACACGTTCGACCACGCCAAGCCGGCGAACCTGAACCAGGGCGCGACCGTAATGGCGGTGACGGCCCTGCGGGTGGCGAACATGCCCGACCTGCTCCCCCGCGACACCGAGCGGACGACGCCGAAAGGCAAGGGCGGCCCCGGCGGCGCGGACCCGAAGAAGGACGAGCCGAAGAAGGCCGAGGACAAGAAGGGCGAAGAGAAGAACTGACCCCTCGCTCGTCACCCCGGCCTCACGGCCGGGGCGATGTTCTACCGTCCCTTCGGGACTTCGCGTTCAGCCCCGAAGGGGCGGAATCCCACAGCCCCGGCCGTGAGGCCGGGGTCCGGTTCCTCATCTCTCCCGCCCGCGAACCTCATGCTCATCACCAAGGGCGGCTTCCGGCTGCTCCCGCCCGACGCCTTCGTCCGCACCGGCCCGGTCGATCACGGCGACTGGAATTACCGCTTCCCGCTCGGCCCGATCAGCCGCCGCCGGCTGGCCCTCGCCACGAAGCTGCTTCCGGCTCGTGTCGGTCGGCTGCTGAAGATCGGCTACGGCAGCGGGGTTCACATGCCCCACTGGGCGACGACGGCCGACGAGCTGTTCGGTATCGACCCGCACCCGCACGCCGAGGAAGTGACCGCCGTCTTGAAGGCGCACGGCGTCGCGGCGGCGCTCACGTCCGGATCGGCCGAAGCGATGCCGTACCCGGACGGGCATTTCGACTGCGCGCTGGCGATCAGCGCGCTGGAGTTCATTCCGGATCTGGACGCCGCGTGCCGCGAGGTCCGCCGAGTGCTGACGCCCGACGGCCGGTTCGTGGTGGTCACGCCGGGCCGGTCGCCGGTCGTCGATTTCGGGCTGAAGTTGCTGGCGGGAACGAGCGCGAAGACGGACTACGGCGACCGCCGGGCCGCCGTCGTCCCGACGCTGCTGAGGCACTTCGACGTGGAGAAGACGACCTCGTTCCCGCGGCTGGTGAGCAAAATCGTCTGCCTGTACACCGCCTTCCGGCTGAAGGCGAAATAACGAGCCGCGACCGCCAGGGAGCGTCCTTCCGACAGAACCCAGAGTTGAACCGCCAAGACGCCAAGATCGCGGAGAAGACAGAGACCAGGATTTCTTGGTCTTCTCGGCGATCTTGGCGACTTGGCGGTTCAAACGGATTTCCGGAACCGATGTCACTCCCTGGCGGTCGCGGCTCGCAAGACAGCGGCTCGCAAGAATCACCCCTGCACGGGCATGCACACCTGTTCGAGCAGCTTCTCGGCCCGCTCCTGGATCAGGTCGGCCAGGTTCGGCAGCGGCGCGCCGGCCGGCAGCGCCTCCCGCAGCGCCGACAGCCAGCGGGGGAAGCCGTACAGCAGCGCGAAGCCGTCGAGGCCGAGCGGTTCCAGCCGCGCGTGCTTGCCGTTCCGCTCCGCCTCCTGCCACAGCGTCTTGCTCTTGCCGGTCAGGTTCAGGTCGTCCTCCGGCCGCATCAGGATCAGGTGATCCACCACCAGCGGCTGGCTGTCCATCACCTCCAGCTTGATCTGCAAGTCCTTCGGCTTGCCGGGGCCGCGGGCCAGGAACAGCCCGATGCCGACCTTCCACGGCTGGCCGTCCTTGCACGCCCAGTGCGCCAGGCTGACCGCGCCGTAGGTCGGGTGTTCGCCGAACGTCCACTCCGGCACGACGTGTTGCAGCCGCCACGGGCCGACCTTCACGCCGTGTTCGTGGCAGGTACTCAGGAACGCGCCGAGCGCGGCCTGCAACTCGCGGGTCGCGCCGGTCAGCGACCCTTCCGGCTCCAGCTTGCGGCGGGCCGAGCGGGTCTCCTGGTCCCACAGTTCGGCCATGTTCGCGCTGGTCAGGATCGACGGCCGCACCGGCTCGTAGGACTCCATCGGCGTCGGCGCGATGCCCACCAAGCTGTGGTCTTGTGGCACCGGCTTCCAAGCCGGTGATTCGGACTCGCCGTCGCCGCCCAGCAGACCGACCGGCGCGTCACCGGCGTCGTTCGCAGGCGTCTCGATGAAATCGATGTGCTTGAACGTCACCTGCGGCGAGACGAACTCCGGCTCCTTGCCGAGCAGCGCGTCGAGGCGGTTCTGCGTGTCGAGGACCGGCGGCGTGCCGCTCTCGGACCCCGGCACCGGCAGCACGCCGAACGGCTCGTCCACCGGGGCCGGCAGTTCCGGGAAGTCGCCGAAGTCGGCCAGGCGGTTCGTCAACGCGGGCGGTTCGGCAAGGTAGTCCGCACTCTCCGAGTGCGGTTGCTTGGGTCCCGCACTCGGTGAGTGCGGACTCCCTTCCACTTCCGGCCCGTAGATGAGGTGGTCGAACAGGTGGCGGAACTGTTGCAGCATGTCCCGCAGGGTCGGCTCGGTGCGGGCCACGCGGCTGACCTGATCCTCGCTGAACGGGTAGAGTTCGCCGAGGGACGCGCCGCCCGGCACTTCGTCCAGCACCGGTTGCAGTCGGGCTTCCACCACGCGCTGCACGAGGTCGGCGGGCGGCGCTTCCAGTCGGATCGCCTTCACCGTGCCGAACTTCGGCACGTGCACCGGGTTGTTCAGGCGGTCCTGAATGTACCCGTCCAGACTCGGCACGAAGCGGTTCCACAGCCCGCGCTCGGCGAACACCAGCACGCACACGCCGTCGATCTGGTGCATCAACTGCACGATGCCGGCGAAGAAGCTCTCGGCGATGCGGTGAGCGTCGTCGTTGCGGCGGGCGAGGAGCAGGTCTTCCAGTTGGTCGAACGCCACCACCACCGGAATCCGCAGGCCGCGCAGCAGGTCCATCAGCACCTTGAACAGCGCGAGGACGAGGTCTTGCCGGGACGGGCGGACCTTGAAGTCGAGTTCGGCGAAGCCGTAGGTGAGGAAGTTCGCCAGTTCGGACTCGTCGTTCAGCAGTACGGCCTTGGCGAAGCCGTGCAGCAGGTGCCGCCGCATGAGGCCGGCCGTGTTGTGCGGCTCGGTGCGGGTGGCGTAGGCGACGCACAGGTCGTGCGCCCGCTGCGCGGTCAGGCCGGAGTCGGCCAGCGCCTGCGCCAGCGGCATCGGCACGCGGGCGAAGTTGGCGTACCCGGACAGGTTCTCGACGAGCCACTCCGACCGCTCGCCGGCTTGCGTCGTGCCGAGGCCGAGCCGCCGCGCCCACCGGCCGAGGCCCGGCGGCGGGAACAGTTCCACCTTCTCCGCCGCGCTCAGCTCCCGCAGCGCGAGGCCGAGTTGCCGGCGGGCGATCTGGTCGCCGACGTACTGCATCGGCCGCATGCCCTTCTGCTTGCCGCCGCCGAGCAGCGTGTCGATGATCTGGAACAACAGGTATTCGAGGAAGTCCGAGTCCTTCTGGTAGACGCCGGGCGTGACCAGCAGTTGCCACGCGCCGCCGGCCCCGTGCTTGATGCTGTGCAGCAGGTGCGTCTTGCCGGCCCCCTTGTTGCCCAGCACCGGCACCACTTCCGAGTGCGTCATCGGGTCGTAGCGGTACAGGTCGATGATGGCGTGCAGCAGATCGCGCTCGGCGGCGAACAGCTCGGCGACGTGGTACCGCGCGCACACGTCGTCGTCCGGGTTGCGGGCGAAGTAGTTGCGGAACGGGTTGCCGGCCCGCTTCAGGAACTCGCGGGGGTGGGCGGCCGTCGCGGGCGGGCGGTCGAGCAGTGCCGTCATGTCAAACACCTCCGGGGAGTTCAGCGCGGGCTGACGTAATACGCGATTTCGTGGCCGACCAGCAAGGCGAACAGCGGTTCCGGGAGGGCGTACAGCGGCCCCGTCCACGGGTGCAGGTAGATTCGGGCGTCGGCGTGCAGTTGGCGGAGCGCGTCGTGGAACTCGCCGACGCTGGGCGGAGTCGGGAGGGCGCGGTACAGGTCCGGCAGCGGGCAGTCCCGCGCGACGGACGCGGCGGCGTTCCACTTGTGGAGGGCGTGAAGCAGGAGCGCGGGCAGGTCTGTCGCCGGTCCCCCTAACCCCTCTCCCCCAGGGGAGAGGGGGACAAAAGAAGACACCACCCCCATCAGCCCGTCAATCCCGTCCGCGATCCGCTTCGCTTCGCTCATCAACCCGCGCACTTCGCCACGCCGTTCCTCCAAAATCCGCACGAAGTCGTCGATCACCGCCTTCGGGCTGGCGTGTTCGACGAGGTAGTTCATCCCCTTATCGGTGGCGGCGTACAACTCGCGGGCGGTCTTCCCCTTCACGTCGGTGCGGCAGAGTTGCAGCAGGCCGTCGTCCAGGCACTTCTTGGCGGCCGGCTTGGCGGCGGATGATAGCGGGAACAGGCCGGCTTCGGTTTTGGAGGCGTACAGCGGCGCGCCGGCCGGGTCCGCGGCGGCGCGGGCCAGGGCGTCGAGGATGAGGGGCGTCAGCTTGTCGGCCACGAGGCGGCATCCGTGCGAAGCGAGACCGTAGCGCGCGACGGGTCCGTGTCGCGCGGGGTGGCAATCTAGCAGGAATGGCGGACCGGATTCAAGACGGATCGGCCGCGGAGGGCGCGCGCCGGAAATTCTGGCAGGTCTTGGCGCACCCTGGGCCACGGCGGACAAGCCCGATGTGGGCTGCCGCAGGAAGAGTGGCGATAGAGTATATATGTGTTCCGTTTATACGTTTGTCAAGTAAAGTGGACGGAATTATCCAAATCGGCCCTTCGGCGTTTGCCGCGCGACGCATTCCGCCCCGTCGTCGTTCGAGGTCGGCGAATCTGGGTACTCAGATTCGCCGGCGGCTCTTTTCCCCCGCGACTCCCCGGTCGGCAGCGGCGGGCTACGATTGCAGGACCGCGACTTCGGCTCCCGCACCGACGGGCCGTCATCCGATCTGGCCCGGACACCCCTCTTCACACCTCTTCGGAAGGTTGATATGCCGCGTCCCCGCGTGTTCGTCGCCCGTCGCATCCCGGAGTCGGGGTTGAGTCGCGTCCTGGCGGCGTGCGACGCCGAAGTCTGGCCCGACCGGTTGCCGCCGTCGGCGCAGGTGCTGCGCGAGAAGGTCCGCGACTGCGACGGGCTGCTGTCGCTGCTGACCGACAAGGTCGATGCCGAGTTGCTCGCCGCCGCGCCGAGGCTGAAGGTGGTGTCGAACTTCGCCGTCGGGGTGAACAACGTGGACGTGGCCGCGTGTACGGCGAAGGGCGTCCCCGTCGGCAACACCCCCGGCGTGCTGACCGAGGCGACCGCGGACATCGCGGTGACGCTGCTGCTGGCGGCCGCCCGGCGGCTGGCTGAGAGCGCGACCGACGCCAGGGAAGGGCGGTGGCTGGCGTGGGAACCGCTCGGCTGGCTGGGCGCGGATTTGGTCGGCCGAACCGTGGGCATCGTCGGCATGGGCCGCATCGGCTACGCCACCGCCAAGCGGCTGCACCACGGCTGGGGGATGAAGGTGCTGTACACCGCGCGCGGGTCGAAGCCGGACGCCGACCGCGACCTCGCCGCGCGGCACGTGGACTTCGACACGCTGCTGGCCGAGAGCGATTTCGTGTCGGTGCATGTGGACCTGAACCCGACGACGACGGGCCTCTTCGGCGCGACCGAGTTCGCCAAGATGAAGCGGACGGCGGTGTTCGTGAACACGGCGCGCGGCCCGCACGTCGATCAAGTGGCGCTGGCGAATGCCCTGCGAAGCGGAACGATCTTCGCCGCCGGGTTGGACGTGACCGACCCCGAACCGCTGCCGGCGAGCCACGAGCTTTACACGCTGCCGAACTGCGTCATCGCCCCGCACATCGCCAGCGCCACCACCGACACCCGCGACGCGATGGCCCGGCTGTGCGTGGACAACTTGCTGGCGGGGTTGAAGGGCGAGCGGCTGCCGAACTGCGTGAACCCGGCTGTCTATGGGTGACGGTCATAAGCCGAGGTGGGTGCAGAGCCGTTGCAAGTACGATTGGTCGAATCTGTGCAGTGTGTATCGCTCGAAGTGGAAAGCGCGGCCTGTCTCGTCGAAGGCCGCGTCCAACACGCTACCGTCGTCGGCGACCCAGCAATAGTACCTGCACGGGGACATCAACGGCGGGCGGCGGTTCAGGGAGGGCCATACGTCCTTAGGCCGGCTCATGTAGTTGCCTGGGGGGAGACCGATCGCGGCCGTCATTTCGCCGCACGTCATCCCTACACAGGCCCTTTTAAAGGCTTCGGCGGACAATCGTGGACCGCGCGGCCAAACCACTGCCAACGCTACGGCGACCAACAGACCGGTGGACAGGATCGCGTACCGTCTCTTCATGTCACCCCCTCTGCCGAATGTAGCCGAATCGACGCGCGACGGCAACACAGGGGAGGTCAACACTACCGGCTCGGCGTCAGGCGCAGCAGCAAAGCCGTCAGGCCGTGGAATTCCAGCGCGGCGTCGATCCGCTCGGCGTCGCACGCCAGCCAACTCTCCCGGCGGACGTGCGGCGTGCTGCCGGGGAGGGACTTCACTTCGCTGCCGGTCAGCACGGCGACCCAACTGCCGGCGTCGGTCTGGACGATGGCCGCGCGGTTCGATTCGACGGCCGGCGCGGCGACGCCACACCACGCGGCCGGATCGACGACGGGAAGCACGCGCCCCTGCCACGTCGTCCACCCCGTCACCTGCCCGCCGCCGGCGAGCCGTTGCACCTGCCCCAGTTCGACGATCTCCCGGATCGCGCCCGACGAAACGCCGAAGCCGACCCGTCGGCCACCGGGGGTCGGGTGGTCGAACAGGCGAAGGACGAACAGCCGCGCGGCCGTCGGTCGGTCGGTGATTGCCTTTCGGGGCCGGGCCGGGACCGTCGGTCGGTCGGGCGCGGGGTCGCCGAACAGTCGTTCGAGGTCGAGGACCGGCACCGGCCCATCGGCCAGCAACGCCACTTCGCGGAAGCGGGCTTCGCCGCCGAACGCCGGCGCGGGCGTGATCGTGGCGGCGTCGGTTCGCGGGACCGGGGCCACCTTCGCCGCCCAGACGCCGACCGTTTCCCGGGCCACTTCGGTGAGGACGACTTGGCCGGTGCCGGGCGGGATGGCGTCCGGCGCGTGCAGCAGATCGGCGAGGGAGAAGACGGGGAACTCGTCGCCCCGGACGGTGATCGTGAGGGGCGCACCGTCGCCGCCGCGCACGCGGTCGCCGCGCTCCACCGACCGCACCTGCCCCAGCCGCAGGACGACGGCGAACGCGCCGACGCCCAGCCGCACCAGGCCCTCGGTCCCGACCGCTCGCGGTGCCGTCACCATGATGTCACTCTCCGATGTGGATTTCGTGCGGGTGTGGCAGCCGTTCTTGTTAGCCCGCCGCGCCAGCAAGGGGCCAACCACCTGAGCGGCTGACCCCTTGCTGGCGCGGCGGGCTAACAAGGCGAGTCGTGCGGCACGGCCTCACCCCCGCTGGGCCGTCAGGCGGCGGATCAGTTCGACGAGCGAGTCTTCCTGATACGGCTTGGCGACGTAGGCCGACGCGCCCAGGTCCATCGCCCGCTTGCGGTGCTTCTCGGCCGACCGGCTGGTGATCATCACCACCGGCAGCGCCGTCAGGCCGGGCAGGCTGCGGACGGTGCTGAGCAGCTCGTACCCGTCCATCCGCGGCATCTCGATGTCGGACAGCACCACGTCCGGGCGGTTGCCGGCTTGCTGGAGCAGCTCCAGCGCCTCCAGGCCGTCGCGGGCCACCGTGGCCGTCCACCCGCACCGCTCCACGAGGCCGGTGAGGACTCGCCGCACGCTGGGCGAGTCGTCCACGACGAGGACGTTGAGGACGGTTTTGGCGCGCGTGACGGCCGGGGCCGCCGGCGCTTTCGGGATGGTGGCGACCGCGCGCCGCCCCCAGTCGTCCGGATTCAGGATGAGGACCACCGAGCCGTCGCCGAGGAACGTCGCGCCCGACACGCCGGCCACCCGCTTCAGGTGCGAGCCGAGCGATTTGATGACGACCTCGCGGCCGCCCACGAGGTGATCGACGCCCACCGCCAGGCGGCGGTCGCCGACGCGGACGAGCAGCACGGGCGTCCGCTGGCCGAGTTCTTCGGCGGGCGTGCGGAGGGCCATCAAGTCGCCCAGGCGGGTGAACGGGTGGACGCCGTCGCCGATCCGCGCCACCCGCTCGTGGCCGACGGCTTCGACGCCGGTCTCGTCCAGCCGCACGATTTGCTCGACGAATTCCAGGGGAATGGCGAACGTCTGCCGGTTGGCCCGCACCAGCAGCGCGCGGGTGACGGCCAGGGTCATCGGCAGCCGGACGGTGAACGTGGTCCCCCGGCCGAGAACCGACGCGACGTGGACGGTGCCCTTCAGCGCCTCCGTCTTGACCTTCACCACGTCCAGCCCGACGCCGCGGCCGGACAGCTCGCTCACCTCGTCCTTGGTGCTGAAGCCGGGGGCGAACACCAGCGCGAACAGTTGCTCCTCGGTCAGGGCCGGCGCGGCGTCGGCCGTCACCAAGCCGCGATCCACCGCCTTCGCCCGCACCGCTTCCGGGTCGATGCCCCGGCCGTCGTCGGCCACGGTCACGACCACCTGGCTGCCCTGGTGTCGGGCGGTCAGGGTGACGGTGCCGGCCGCCGGTTTGCCCAGCGCGCGGCGCACCTCGGCCGACTCTAGTCCGTGGTCCACGGCGTTCCGCAGCAGGTGCAGCAGCGGGTCGCCCATCGCCTCCAGCACCGCCTTGTCCAGCCCCGTCCGCTCGCCGACGACGACCAGTTCGGCCCGCTTGCCCGTCGTCTCGGCGGCGTTCCGCACCGTTCGCTGGAGGCGGGGCACGGCGGTGGCCAGCGGCACCATCCGCATCTGCATCAGCTTGTCTTCGATTTCGCTGCTCAACCGCGACTGGCGGGTCAGGTGCCCCTCGAACTCGGTGGCCAGGTGGCCCAGTTCGCCGGACAGCGTCTGCACGTCGGTCGTCGTCTCGGCCAGCTCCCGACTGATGAGGTGGAACTCGGTGTAGCGGTCGAACTCAAGCGCGTCGAAGCCGTCGCCGCCGTTGCCGCTGACGGATGCCGCGCCATCCCCCGGTCGGGACCGGCGGTCGCCCGCCAGTGCGACGGCCTCGAACCCGGCGTCCAGCTTCTGACTCGTCCGGCGGAGGCGGCCGGTACTCGGGTCGAGTTCGCCCAGCAGCCGGCGGAACTCGACCATCCGCTGCTCGAAGGCCGTCCGCGCGATGACCAGCTCGCCGACCAGCTTGGCGATGTCGTCGAGCCGGTCCAGCGGCACGCGGACGGACGCCTCGGCGGTGTCCCGGCGCGGCCGTGCGGTGGAAGGAGTGGGTGCGGGAACGGGGGCAATGACTGCGGGCACGGCGGTCGGTTCGTCCGCGTGTGGCGGACAGTACCGGGCGATGAGCGCGGTGAGGGCGACGGCCGGCGGCCGCGCGGCGACGGTGTCCTCGATGGCGTCGGCGGTGGCCAGCAGCAGGTCGAGTTCGTCCGCCGTCGGCTCGCGGTCCTGCTCGAAATACAGGTCGAGCAGGTCTTCCATCCGGTGCGCGAGGGTGGTGACGGCGGTGAACCCGACCATCGCCGCCGCGCCCTTCAGGGTGTGAGCGGCGCGGCGGACTTCCTGCCAGTCGTCCTTCGACACCTTTTGCGTCCGGGCCAGCGGCAGCACTCGGAGGAGAACGCGGAGGTGGTCGTCCGCTTCCAACTGGAACACTTCCAGCAACTCGGCCGGCGCGTCCGGTGGCGCGGCAACCGAGACCGGTGCGGGGGCGGCGGTAGCCGGGAGGAAGTCGGGGAACGGCAGGTCGCCGTCGGCCGCCGTGTCGAAGTTGGCCAGTGCGGGCAGGTCGAGTTCCGTCTCGGCGAAGGCGAGCGGATTCGGCAGCGGCAGCACGTCCGCGTCCGGCCCGGTGCCGACGACGGTCGGCAGTCCGCGGACTTGGCGGAGCGCGGCGACGGCCTCGGCGACGAGCGCGTCCTCGACCCGCCCGTCCGTTGCGTACTGCGCGGTCGCGGTGTAAATGGCGTCCACGCCGAGGTCGAGGCCGGTCAGCACCTCCGCGTCCGGCGACAACTGCCCGTGGGTCAGTTCCTCCAGCGCCGCCTCGACCTGGTAGGCGATGTGGCTGATGGCAGTCAGCCCGACCATCGCCGCCGCGCCCTTGATGGTGTGGACGCAGCGGTGCGGCTCCTCCAGCGCGGCGAGGTCGGCCGGGGTCTCGCGCAGCCGCGCCAGGCCGTCCCGGATGGCCGCGCGATAGCCCTCCACCTCTTCCAGGAAGCCGAGGATGATGTCGGGGTCGATGGTCGCGGGCATGGGGCGCTACCGGGGTGGCGGGGTCGGGGTCGGACGTGTTCTGCTCACTCCGCGAGCGGGTCTTGAGTTTCGAGATGAAGACCGCTCGCGGAGCGAGCAGAGTACACAAGCGGAAGACCCCTCACCCGGAACGGCTTCGCCGTTCCGACCTCTCCCCAACGGGAAGAGGTGGGGCGCGGTTCGCCGTTCCGCGTGAGCATTGCAGGCGCTCCGCCCGCCCCGAAGTCGGAACGCCACTCTCCGCGTCAGTTCGCCAACAGGAACCGGCCGCTGTCCTGAATCTTCCCTTTCCAACTGTCGGGCAGGCGGAACGTGGACACCGAGTGCCGCAGCTCCTCGGCCAGCTTGGCGAGGGAGTCCACCGAGTTGGCCGCCTGCTTCGTCCCGGTCGCCGTCTGGCGGGTGATCTGGCTGATGTCGGTCATGCTGCGGGCCAGCGCCTCCGACCCGCGCGCCTGCTGCTTGGCGGCGAGCGAGATCTGCTGAATGAGGTCGGCCAGCCGCATCGACACCGTCTCGATCTCCTGGAGCGAGTCGCCGGCCTGGTTCGCCACCTTCGACCCGCCGACCACCTCCTGGATGCTCTTCTCCATGGCCGCCACCGCCTCGCCCGTCTCGCCCTGAATGGCCTTCACCAGCGCGGCGATCTTCTTCGTCGCCTCGGTACTCCGCACGGCCAGCCGTTCCACCTCCTCGGCCACCACGCCGAACCCGCGGCCGGCGTCCCCGGCGGCGGCCGCCTGGATGCTGGCGTTCAGGGCCAGGATGCTGGTCCGGTCGGCGATGTCGTCGATGAGTTGCACGATCTGCCCGATCTCCTGCGAGGTCTCGCCGAGTCGCTTGATCCGCTTGGCCGTCTCCTGGGCCTGCTCGCGGATGCGGCCCATGCCGTCGATGGTGTTCCGCACGGCCGCGTTCCCCTGGCGGGCGGTCGTCAGGGCCTGCTGGGCGACGGTGCTGGACAGGGCGGCGTTGTCCGACACCTGCTGGATGCTGGTGGCCATCTCGTCGATGGCGGCGGACGTGCCGACGATCTGCTCGGCCTGACTCTCGGACCCCTTCACGAGGCCGTCGGCCGAGGTGTGAATCTGGTTGGCGGCGGCACTCACCTGGACGGTCGCCAGTTGCACGTTGCCGATGATCCCACGGAGCTGCTCGATCATGTAGTTGAAGCTGTCGGCGATGGCCCCGGTCATGTCCGCCGACACCTCGGCGTCCTTCGTCAGGTCGCCGTCGGCCACCCCGCTCACCTCGTTCAGCAGCTTCATGATGCTCCGCTGAATCGCCTCCTTCTCGTCGCTCGACTGGATGAGCGTCAGGGTGCGGTCGAGCGAACTGTTCACGGCGGTCGTCATCCGGCCCAGTTCGTCGTCCGACAGGATGGCCGCTCGCGTCTGGTAGTCCCCCTTCTCGATGCGGTCGAACACGGCGATCAGGTTCCGCACCTGCCGGGTGATCCCCCGCGTCACGAACCAGGCCACGAACGCGACCAGGATCAGGCCGACGGCGGTGCCGGCGACGGCCGCGTAGTTGGTTTGCTGGTAGGTGCTGGCCCGCTGGTTCAGCAGCTCGGCGCACAGCGGCTCGAAGGTGTCGTACACCTTCGCCGAGGCGGTCAGCACGGTCGCGGCGGCCGCCGTGGCGTCGCCGACGGCCCCGCCGTCCAGCACGCCCCGCACCTTCTCGGCGTAGCCGTCCACGGCCCGCGAGTACCCGTCCTGCGCGGCTTCCAGCTTGCCCTTGAGGGTGGCGTTCGCGGCCACGGCCCGGCCGGTCTCCTTCTCGATGTTGTCCTTCGTCTGGATCACCTTGCCGAGGAGGACGTTCGCCTCGATCACCTCCGCCGGCGCGAGGGCGACTTTCCCGCCCGTCCCCCGCGCGGCGGCACCCGCGAGGATCGCCTGGAGCTTGGCGGTCTCGTCCGACCCGAGCAGGCTGTTCGCCAGCATCACGTCCTGGAGGTAGTAGGTGTCGGCCACCGGGTCGAGGATCAGGTTGGACAACTCCCACACGTCCTGCACCAGCGTTTGCAGTTGGGTGATGGCGGCGGTCTGGCGGGCGAGTTCGTCGGCCCCCGCCACGGCCTTGCCCCGCGCGGCCGCCCACTCGTCCTTCACCTTCTGCCACGACTTCCGCTCGCCCGTCTTGAACTCGCGGCCGAGTTTGGCGTCGATCTTGTCCACCTCGCCGAGGGCGTCGTCGATCTGCGCGGCGGTCTTGGTCAGCTCGGCCTGCGCGGCCTTGTCGCCGTTCGCCAGGCGGACGGCGGCGGTGCGGTGCCGGCCGAGGAGCTGGTTCAAGTCCTTCAGCGGGCGGAGGTACTCCAGCCCCTGACTTTCGGCCCGCGCGACGCCGATGTCCTTGTTGTTCTGCGACAGAACCAGGTACAGGAGGGCGGCGACGGGCAGGACGAACGGGACGGCGATGAGGGCGCACTTCTGCCACACCTTCATCCGCCGGAAGCTGGTCCACGACCGCAGTGACAGCCGAGCCATGAGTCTTCACCTCGAGGTGCGAATCGATCGCGGGACCGGCCGACGCCGGGAATTGGCTGTTGCGTCTTTAGAACACTCCGCGTGGAACGACGGGATTTCCGCCAGGGGAAGGGCGAACTGGTGACGGATCGGATGGGACGGCGACGGATCGGGTTTGTTAGCCCGCCGCGCCAGCAAGGGGCGAACCACCTGTGGGGGCGGCCCCTT
>JAYUFU010000224.1:0-5821 GCA_043738505.1 Fimbriiglobus sp.
GTTCGCCCGATCAAGATGCCGCTCCCTAGCGGTCGCGGCTCGCAAGTCACCCCCGGAGTTCCCCCGATGCGCCTGCTCCTCTCCCTGGCGGTCCTGGCCGCCCCCGCCGCGTTCGCCGACGACAAACCCGCCGGCGAGTGGAAGCCGATCTTCGACGGCAAGACCCTGGACGGGTGGACGCCGAAGATCAAGGGGTACGCCCTCGGCGACAACTTCGGCGACACGTTCAAGGTGACGGACGGCAAGATGGTGGTCGGGTACGACAAGTACGACAAGTTCGACGACAAGTTCGGCCACATCTTCCACAAGGACAAGTACTCGCACTACCGCGTCCGCGTCGAGTACCGGTTCGTCGGCGAGCAGTGCAAGGGCGGCCCCGGCTGGGCGCTCCGCAACTCCGGCGTCATGATCCACTGCCAGGACCCGAAGACGATGGCGAAGGACCAGGACTTCCCGGTGTCGGTGGAGGTGCAGCTGCTTGGCGGCAACGGCAAGGACGCGCGGCCGACCGCCAACATGTGCAGCCCCGGCACCAACGTGGTGATGAACGACAAGCTGTTCACCACCCACTGCACGAACTCGAAGTCCAAGACGTTCCACGGCGACGAGTGGGTGACGGTGGAGGTGGAAGTGAACGGCGGCGGGGTCGTCAAGCACTTCGTCAACGGCGAGCAGGTGATCGAGTACAGCAAGCCGCAGTACGACCCGAAGGACGCCACCGCCAAGAAGCTCATCAAGGACGAGAAGAACCTGATCATCGAGGAGGGGTACATCTCCTTGCAGTCCGAGAGCCACCCCATCGAGTTCCGCAAGGTCGAGGTGATGGTGCTGAAGAAGTGACGGCGCGGATTCTCGAGGTCGAGGCCAGCAGACTAACCACAGAGGCACAGAGACACAGAGAAGACAAGAGAGAGCAGAGTTCTTGAACACTCTGTCTTCTCCTGCCTTTTCTTCTCTGTGCCTCTGTGTCTCTGTGGTTAGTCTGCTGCTTGCTCCTCCTTCAGTCCGAGAAGCGTGGCCCCAGGCGTGCGCGGAAGGCGGCCCGCACGTCGTCGGCCATCGGGATGCCGCCGCAGTCCAGTTCGCACATCCGCGACAGGGACGGCGACTCCGCCAGCGGCAGTAGCACCCGCCCGCCGAGCCGCGGGTTGCCGGACAAGTCCAGCCAGAACAGTCGGCTCAGCCGCGGGGATGTCGCCAGGATGCGAACTGCCTCGCCGGTCAGGTTGTTGCCCGCGACTCCCAGCCCGTACAGCCGCCACGCGGCGCGGTTCAGAACCAAGTCCACGGACCGATCCGAGATGCCGGTGGAGTTCAGCGTCAGCAGCCGCAGGTTCGCCAGCGCCGGCGAATCGGTCAGCCAGCTCACGCCGATGTCGGTGATGACTTCGCCGTCGGAGCGATCCTGACGCAGGTTGTTGTGCGCCAGGTGCAGGGTTCGCAAGTTGCGAAGCCGCGAGTTCGCCAGCGCGGGGCAGGAGTCGTCGTCGAGGTAGTTGCGGCTGAGCGCGAGCCAGGTCAGCGGTTCGCTCCACGGGGCGTCGCAGAGCATCCGCACGCCCTCGGTGCGGAGGTAGTTGTCGGCCAGGTCCAGCAGCCGCAGCGCCGTCGGGCCGGACGAACCGCACAGCGGTTCGAGGGTGCTGGCGGGGATGGTGCCGCTGTGGGCACGCAGCTCGGTCGCCTGAGTCCAGAACCGCGACCGGCTCAGCACCTCCATGTTCCGCCGCGCCGACCCGCAGCCGTTCATTTCGAGCTTCGTGAGCGATTCCGTCGCGCGGGTGTCCAGCAGCGGCTCCAGCGAAATCCCGGCCAGCGGCGTGCCGGACACGTCCAGCGATTGCAACCGCATCCCCGGCCGCGCGTCGGCGAACCTCCGGTAAGCATCCGGCGCGAGCGGGTTGCCGGAGATGTCCAGGTGGGTGAGGGTGTCGGCGAAAGGGGCGGCCAGAAGCTTGCCAATTGCAGTGGACTCGATGCCGGAATCGAAGGCGGCGAGGCGCTCGAGCGGAGAACGTTTGAAGAGATCAACGAAAAAATCGACCTCGAACTCGGTGGGCCAGGAATACGGCGCATGACCGAACCGGAGCGACCGCAACATTCCGTTCAGCGGCGCGCGACTTAAAACCCTGCACACGTCGGTGCCGCGACGATCCGAGGTGAAATCCAGGTCACGCAACCTGATCAGTTTTCCGGAAGTAAAGAGGGCGATCAGCCCGTCATAGCTGCCGTTGACACCACCGACGGAGAGGGACTCGACACCCGGTAACCAGTCAGCCTCAAGCCAATCGGTTGGATACGATGTGTAGTCATCAACTTCGTGGCCGGTGCATCGAACGTGTCGCACCGGATGGGCGGCGGTGACTTCACTGGCAATGCGACTGAGCCGCCCGCACGTGGCAGCGAATTCCTCCACGAAGCCGCGCCGCCACTCCCATTCGGTGGCGTACTTCGGCAGTTCGCCGGCCCAGGCGGGTTCGTGTTCGCTCAGCAGTTCGTGTTCGCGGTCCTCCAGCTCGCGGTACAGCGGGTCGTGGTCGGGCCGCGTCGCCAGTTCGCACTGCACGCGGAGGAACTCGGCGCGGGCCGGGTCGCCGTTCTCGTCCAGCCAGTCGGCGTACACCAGCCGGGGCAGGTCGGCGTCGGGGGTCTCGCGGATGGCGTGGAGGAACGCGGCGTGCGACATGTCGGTTTCCGTCCGTCGTGTGTTGGGATGCCGTCACCGCGTCGTCGCCCGGATGGGTTACGCCCGCGCGCCCGCCGGTCGCCCCGAAAGCCGCACGGCCAGCACCACGGCCAGCACCGCGAACACGCCGGCGGACACCTCGCGCATCGGCGGGTGGCCGAAGACGACCGTGCCGTTCAGCACGATGAACGCCATGAACCCGTGGATCGCCACGCCCAGCCACTTCGGACGGGTCGCGTAACTCGCCGGCTTCAACACCCACCAACCGGCGTCCACCGCCCACAGTAGCGTGAAGAAGTAGGACACGAACAGCCCCGGCCCGAAGCCGGAGGTCTCCTCGACGTGGCGGATGCCGTTGGCGTGGCTCCACCGGTGCGCGAAGTGGAAGGCGACCGCGACGTGAACCCAGAACGTCACCGCGCCCAGTCCCCAGCACCACCGCGCCACCCGCACGGCCCCGGTCGGCCCGGCCCACTCCGTTGCCGGCGCGCGGAGCATCAACACCACCGCCCCGACCCACAGGGCGAAGGCGAAGTACGCCGAGTCGAGGGTGGCGCGGTGCCGCAGCTTCGGCACCGTCGGCGTCGGGTCGAGGGCGATATCGACGGCCGTCCACGCCACCCCCAGCAGGAACAGCGCGACGGCGAACGCCACCCAGCGGCGGGACGGGTCGGCGGCGGGTGCGGTCATGGCGGTGACAGCGGCGGGGAACGATCCGGGTCCGGTCAGCTTATTCGCGCCGGGTGGTCCGCGGCACCACGCGGCGGATAAACTACTCGATGTCCGCTGCCCTCCCGGAACCCCGCCCATGGCCGCCATCGTCGAAGTCATCGACCTGCTGAAGGACTACTTCATGGGGGACGTGACGGTGAACGTCCTCAAGGGGCTGAACCTCCAGTTCGAGGAGGGCGACTTCGTCGCGCTCATGGGGCCGTCCGGGTCCGGCAAGTCCACCCTCCTGAACGTCCTCGGGTGCCTCGACCGGCTCACCAGCGGCCGGTACTACCTCGGCGACGTGGACGTGTCCGGCATGTCCGACGACCAACTCTCCGAGGTGCGGAGCACGTACCTCGGCTTCATCTTCCAGTCGTACAACCTGCTCCCGCAGTACACGGTGGTGGAGAACATCGAACTGCCGCTCCTGTACCAGGGGATCAAGCTCGACGAGACCACGAAGGCGCGGTGCGTCGGGCTGGCCGAACTGGTCGGGCTGGGCGACCGCCTCGACCACCGCCCGCTGCAACTGTCCGGCGGCCAGCAGCAGCGGGTCGCCATCGCCCGCAGTTTGGTGAACGACCCGCACCTGATCCTGGGCGACGAGCCGACGGGCAACCTGGACTCGACGACGAGCGTGGAGATCATGCAGATGCTCCGCGAGCTGAACCGGGCCGGCAAGACGATCATCATGGTGACGCACGAGAACGACATCGCGGCGTGGGCGCGGCGCGTGGTCCGGCTCCGCGACGGGCGCGTCGAGTCCGACGTGCGCAACGACGCCCGCACCGCCGTGGAGATGGGCCGATGAGTTTCGCGCTTCCGATCTCCGGCCCGCTATTCCTGCTGGCGACGTTGGCCGCGCTCGCCGGCCTGCTCGCGCTCGCGGCGCTCGCGGCGAACCTGACCGGCCGCCTCCCGCTGGCGGCGGCCTCCGCGAAACTGCGGCGGAGCGTGTCGCTGGCCGTCAAGAGCCTGTGGCTGCACAAGCTGCGGTCGTTCCTGTCCGTCCTCGGCATCATCATCGGCACGTGCTCGGTCATCGCGCTCATGTCGTTCGGCGAGGGGTCGATGCAGGACGCGCTGGACGACATCAAGCGGCAGGGGGCGACGAACATCATCGTCCGCAGCGTGAAGCCGCCGGACGAGTCGTCCACCGCGTCGAAGGGGTTCGTCACCAGCTACGGGCTGACCCGCGACGACCTGAACCAGTTCACCACGTTCGGCGACGCGGTGGGCCGCGTGGTGCCGATGCGGGTGTTCCCGAGCGAGGCTCGGTACCTGGAGCGGCTCATCAGCAACGCGCGGGTGATCGCCACCGTGCCCGACTACCAGGTGGTGAACAAGCTGGAGCTGTCCCGCGGCCGGTTCCTGACCGACAACGACGACACCGACCTGGAGAACTACTGCGTCCTCGGCTCCGAGACGGCCGACAGGCTGTTCCCGTACGAGGACCCGATCCGCCAGACGGTCGGCATCCGGGGCCACTTCTTCCTCGTCGTCGGGGTGGTGAAGGAGCGGATGCCGACCGGCGGTTCGGGCGGCAGTCAGGCGGCCGAGGACTACAACCGCGACATCTACATCCCGATCCGCACGAGCCGCCGGCGGTTCGGCGAGATCATCTCCACCCGCACGGCCGGCGCGCGGGTGAACGAGAAGGTGGACATCAGCCAGGTGACGCTCACCGTGAACGCGGAGGTGGACTCGCCGGAGGGGCGGGCGAAGGTGCAGGCCGTGGGCAACGAGATCAAGGGCATTCTGGAGAAGCGGCACCCCAAGAAGGACTGGGCGGTGACGGTCCCGTTGGACAAGTTGGAGGAGGCCGAGCGGGCGCAGAGCCGGTTCACCATCTTGATGGCGATGATCGCGTCCATCTCGCTGTTCGTGGGCGGCATCGGCATCATGAACATCATGCTCGCGACGGTGACCGAGCGCACCCGCGAGATCGGCATCCGCCGCGCGCTGGGCGCCAAGCGCAAGGACATCATCATGCAGTTCCTCGTCGAGGCGGTGGTGCAGACCACCGTCGGCGGGCTGGTGGGCGCGGTGATCGGCATCCTCTCCGTGTACAGCGTCCCGGCGGTCTGGGACGTGATCCGCACTTGGAAGTGGTTCGCTTCAGACGCGCGCCTGCCGGCCAAGCTCCACGTGTGGTCGATCTTCCTGTCCGTGGGCGTGTCGATTCTGGTCGGAATGGTGTTCGGCCTGTACCCGGCGTGGCGCGCGGCCAAGCTCGACCCGATCGAGGCGCTGCGGCACGAGTGAGACGAAGCCGGGGTGATGGGTTTCGGTATTGCCCTCTCCCCTTGCGGGAGAGGGTGGTCGGCGCTTCGCCGACGGGTGAGGGGTAAGTCCGGCGCGTCAAGACCGCTTCGCCTGCATGGAGTAGCGTAGCGCCCCCTCACCCGGCTCGCAAAGCCT
>JAYUFU010000225.1:0-16746 GCA_043738505.1 Fimbriiglobus sp.
GGGTTCGCCTGGAAATCCTGTCACTTCCTCGCGGCCGCGGCGCGCGAGAACAAACCCCCTTTCCGGAACGGAGGGGGCCGGGGGTGGGGTTTCCTTCCCAAGACCTGCCCTCGCCTCACTTCTTCTTCTCGACATCCGTCTTGCGGTCCTCGACCACCCACCGCGGGCCGTCCTTCTTCAGGAACAGCTTCCGCTCCGGGTCCGTCTTCACGGTGGCGACGGACTCGGTGGCGGCGTCGGCGAAGTCGCCGTCCTTGGCCAGCTTGCGGAAGAAGGCCAGGTTCTCCGGGTACTCGCCGAGTTGCGCCTGCACGTCCGTCACCACTTCCTTGAAGGCGATCACGTCGGCCTTCTCGCGGGCCAGCTCGGCGAACCGCTTGGCGTCGTCGGGCACGCGGAACTCCGCGTCCACGCCGGCCGGCTTCAACCGCTGCTGCGTCCGCACGCCCTCCAGCTGCTTCTCGACGCCGGGCAGGAGGGCCGACGACCGCTGGGCGACCCGCGCGTCCACGACGGCCGGGTCGAGAACCTGGGCCGTCAGGTACTCGAACTTCTTCCGCTCGATGAGCGCGGCGAGGGACGCCACCGCCTGGCGCGAGGTGGTCTGCGGGTAGAGGGTGAACTCGGCGCGAACGCCGTACCGATCCGGCGGCAGTTCCGGCGACTGCCCGGACGCCACCGCCGCCGACGCCACCATCAACACGAACGCGCCGCGCATGGCGATTCCTCCGGAACGGGGATTCCAATCAGTCACACTTCGGCCCGCCGCCCGTCCCCACTGCAACCCCACCCCGCCTTCGGATAGAATACCCGCTATGGCAGGCAACACCTTCGGCAAACTCTTCCGCGTCACCACCGCCGGCGTCAGCCACGGGCCGGGGTACCTGTGCATCATCGACGGCTGCCCGGCCGGGCTGGAGCTGTCGGTCGATGACCTTCTTCCGGACCTCCGCCGGCGGAAACCGGGGCAATCGAAGCTCACGACGCAGCGCGACGAGGACGACCTGCCGGAAATCTGGTCGGGCGTATTCGAGGGCAAGACCGACGGCACGCCCATCGGCATCAGCTTCCACAACGGCGACCAGAAGAGCGCGGACTACGCCGACATCCAGGACAAGTATCGGCCCGGCCACGCCGACTACACCTTCGACGCCAAGTACGGCTTCCGCGACTACCGGGGCGGCGGGCGGAGTTCGGCGCGGGAGACGATTTGCCGCGTCGCGGCCGGGGCCGTGGCGAAGAAGCTGCTGGCGCGGGTCGGGGTGCGGATTCTGGGGTACGTCACCCGCGTCGGCGACGTGATCGCGGACATCCCGGACCCGACCGCCGTGACGCTGGAGCAAGTGGAGGCCACGCCGGTGCGGTGCCCGGTGCCGGACACGGCCGCCGCGATGATCGACCTGATCGACGCCGTGCGGAAGGACCGCGACAGCATCGGCGGCATCTGCGAGATGGTGGCCGTCGGGGTGCCGCCGGGGTGGGGCGAGCCGGTGTTCGACAAGCTGAAGGCGGACTTGGGGAAGGCGCTGCTGAGTTTGCCGGCCGTGACGGGGTTCGAGTACGGGGCCGGGTTCGCCGTCGCCGGCATGCGCGGCAGCGAGGGGAACGACGTGTTCCTCCCCGACCCGATTCGCACCGCCACCAACCGCCACGGCGGGATGCTCGGCGGCATCTCGTCGGGGATGCCGGTGGTGTGCCGCGTGGCCATCAAGCCGACCAGCTCCATCCCCCGGACGCAGCAAACCGTCACCCGCACTGGCGAGGCGACGGACATCCTGGTGAAGGGCCGGCACGACCCGTGCCTGCTGCCCCGGTTCGTGCCGATGGGCGAGGCCATGATGGCGCTGGTGCTGGTCGATCACATGCTCCGCGCCACCACGAGCCGCCTCGATGCCGTCCGGTCCTGACCCGCTTCACGCCGGCCTGCCGCGGCGCGCCCGGCGGCGGAAGCCGAAGCCGGGGGCCAAGCCGTCGCCCGCCCGCGCGGCCGTCGAACTGCTGGTCGTCCTCGGCGCGCTGTTCGCGGTCATCCTCTACGTCCCGCTGTCCAGTCGGTGGTTCCCGTGGGTGTGCGGCGGGGCGTGCCTACTCGGGGCCGGCTACGCCGCGCACGGCGCGCGGCGGTGGCCGGGTGCGGCCGCCTGGGGGGGTTCACCTGGGGCGGGCGGAATCGGGACGAACTGGCCCGCGGGCTGTTCCTGACCGGCGTGCTGTTCGTCGTCTCGCTCGTCCCGGTGGCGGTGGTGAAGTGCCTCGTCCGCACGCCCGCCGTCGTCCACCCCGCCGCGTACCTGTTCTGGTGCGCCATCCAGGACTTCCTGTTCTTCTCGCTGGTGATGAGGGGGATCGAGCGGCTGACCGACGGCAAGGTGGTCGGCCACCGGCACTTGGCGGTGGGCGTCACGGCGGTCCTGTTCGGGCTGTCCCACTACCCGATGGCGGGGTTCATGGCCGTCACCGCGCTGATCGCCGTGTTCTGGGGCTACATCTTCTACCGCGCCCGCCTGCTCTGGCCGATTACCGTCCTCCACTTCCTGCTCGGCCTGCTGGTCATGTCCTGACTGGGCGGTCCGGTTCGTTCCGCCCTTGCCGGGTCGCGCCGACACCCCGTCGTGTCGGTCGGGCGCTCCTCCTTCTCCGCCAGTGGGGTGTCCGATCACCCGGCGCGTTCCGGCAGGTACTGCACGCGGAGTTCCCGCTGCTCCCACGCCGCCCCGGTCGGCGGCACGCCGTCGAAGTCGAAGTCGTTCATGAATTGCACCCACATGGCCCGCTGGAGCTGCTCGGCGAATCCGGTGCCGATCTTCGGGAACCGGGCGAACAGCTTCTTGCCCTTGAGCGGCGGCGCGGCCCCCTCGGTGAACAGTAGTCGCATGGCGACCGCCCCGACGCCGGCCATGCGGTACGCTCCGCGGACCCAGAGGAGGAATTCACTTGCGTCCGTGGGCGTCCCGTTCGTGAGGATGGGATCGAAAACCGCCACGAAGCCGACGATGTTCTGGATCCGGGCGGTGTCGGACACCACGCCGTCCTGTTCAGTCGGTTCGCCGTAACCGATGAGCCAATAGTTGGACGCGAATTGACCGGCGATTTCTCCGAGATACCCCGACGGGTTCCGGGTGTGACGAAACCCCATGACCGGGGGCATCGCCACGAAGTAGGACAGGAATTCCTGGCCGAACTCCCTTCGCATCTCATCCCACCGGCTCACGTAGGACGGCGTACCCGAACGCAGCACCAGCACGGATGGCGGGTTCACGTTCAACGCCCGCTCGCAGAACTGGACGAACTCGTGGCTGAATTCGCTCCGCACCCGCCGCCACACTTCCTGGAACCGCACCTCCGACGACCACTCCCGCATGGTGTTCACCCACCCCCGTTGGATCGGGTGCGAGTAGTTGTGGGACAGGTCGTTGCGAAACCACTCCAGTTCCATGAGTTGGATACGGCGGACGATGGTCATGTCGTCGGCGGCGTCCTTCGGCCTCTCGCCTTCGCGGAGCGATTCGACGCACGATTGCATGTACTGGTCCCGCTGGACGGTGGAACACGGCGTCCAGGAGCGGCGAAGCTTGCCGAACAGACGCCGCTTGAACCGGTCGCCGGCGTCGCGGCTGGGAAGGGCCTCCGCCGCCTCCGCCAACGCGCTCATGCCGATGTGGTAGCCCAACCCGCGGTAGCTCTCGAACATCGTCTCGTCGAAGAACTGGTCGCCGGTCGAGTGGTGCGGGAACACCGGCGTGACGGCCGCGTAGTTCTTGATGTCCGGCGGTTCGTCGCCGGTCAGGGACGACCGCACGAACAGCAGCGTGCCGATCACCCCGCCGGCGTCCACGTCGTCGTACCGGATTTGCCCGACGGCGCAGTGCCACTCGCTCGTCCGGCCGTCGGCCCCCTTCCGCAGCGGGGCGGTGTCGATCTGGATGCGGATGCCGAAGTCGGTGTGGACCACCCGCACCAGGTTGGCCAAGTTCTCCGACGTGTTGTCCGGGTTCTCGGCCGCGTCCACCACCATCACGAACCGGCACCGCCGGCGGATCAACTCGTACGCGCCGGTATTCTCGTAGTGCCCGCCGTCCGACAGGTGGACGTTCGACTGCGTGGCGTCGGTCATCCCGATCAGTTCCTTGACATAGTGCCAGGAGCCGAACGGCGGAATCGCGTCCCACCGGCCCCACTTTTCTTCCTTCCACCAGGCGACCATCTGGTTCCACCACCACCACGCGGTGGATTTCGGATCGGCGTTCCTCGGGTTCTGAATCCACCAGCCGAGCCGCGCGTTCATGATGGTGAGGAACGCCGTGAACTGCGGGGAGTAGAATTGCGTCATGTTCGGATCGACGGCCGCGCCGGAGATCGTCACCGCCCGGCCGACGGTCAGGTTCCAGTACATGGCCATCTGGTCTTTCAGCGCGTCGTCGGTCGGCATACCGGGTCCGCACAGGAGTGCGAAGCCGGTGGCGTTGCTGCCGGAGTAGTACGGGGTGAGGGCGAACGACTCGCCCCGCCGGTCCTGCACCGCCAGTTCCGTGCCGGCCACCATGTTGATGGTGCTGTTGAAGATGGGGAACGGGCCGAAATACGGCTTCGGCGGCCGTGGCGGACCGTGTTGGCCAGCGGGCATCGCCACCGCGAAATCAGTCCTGAGTTGGAAGATCGGCAGGTCGTCGTCCGGATCGAACCCGCTGAACGTGTTCGCCTTCCGTTCCAGTTCGACCGCCGTTGGTACGCACGCCCGCTGTTCGAGGTGCGTTTTCGTCGGCCGCTGGGACGCGCCGAGGTAGCAGCGGATGAGCCGGTTGGCGTACATGGAATGGAGTGAGAAGCGGTTCACCGGCACGACGAGGACGAAGACGAAGAACACGACGCCGGCGATCCCGGTCGCGACGAGGACCGCGCGCCAGCGGCTTTGTTCGAGCCGAGCGGAATACGTCCAATCGGTCGCCGGCGGTGGTAACGCTCGATACAAGCGATGGCTTGTGAGGCCGAACGTCATGAGGCGCGCGAATTCGGGCGGTTGAATGCTGGAGAGCACGCCGGACGGCATCAACTCCGCCCACGGCCCGGCGGCTGCCGCGACGGGAACGATCGCCGCGCGGTCCTGCGTCGGGTCCGGATCGAACTCGATGACGACCCGATCCGGACCGGATGTCACGAGGCGAGATGCCAATCCCAAACCACCCGTCGCCGCGCCGAACGTCATGAGCCGCTCGGGTTCGGGCCGTTGAAGGCCGGAGAGTACGCCGGCCGGCATCGACTCCGCCCACGGCCCGGCGGCCGCCGCGACGGGAGCGATCACCCCGCGATCCAGGGTCGGATCCGGATCGAACTGAGCAACGATGCGGTCCACTCCGGATGCGACGAGCGCCAGTAGTGCCACGAGGAAGATGACCGGCACCACTTTCACCGCCACCCACGTGAGCATTCCCGGTGCGGCGGTCAGCTTCGGGACGAGGAACCGGATCGCCGCCGTCAGCACTACCACCGCCGACGTGGTGGCCGTTCCGCCCCGGTTGTCCAGAAGTTGCGGGAGATAGATGACGGCGGCGAACACGGCCACCCAACCGACCGCGAGGAGGAACATCCACGAGGCGAGGCGGGATCGCCACTCGCGCTCGTATTCGGAATACCAGCCCCCGGCCAGCGCCACTTCGATGTATCCGGCCAACAGCACGATCCCGAGGAAGGACGGTGGACCGAAGGTGGCGAAGATTCGCGGATCGCCCGTTCCGAAGGCGAAGAGGAAACTGTCGTCCCACACTTCCACCAGAACGCCGAAGGCGAACGCGAGGAAGAGGCGGAAGAAGCCGAATTTAAACCCAAGCCAGACCGCTTCGTACCAGCCTCGCCTGATGATCGTACTGATGCCAAGCAGCACACTTACTGCGAAGCTGAGTACTACGAATCCGAGGCCCCAAAAGACGTGATAGCCCAACGCGCGCGAAATGCAGCCATCCGCGATTTCGACCAACCACAGTGGGATTCGGTTGTCCCAAGTGCCGCTGATCGGTTTGCCGGCGTCCGGCGCGGCCACCCAGACGGCCAGGAACCCGCTAATCAGAAGGGCGAAGACCGCCATTCGCGGGTGCCACCACCAACTCGCGCTCTCCGGTTTTGGCACCCTTGAGCGAACCTCACTGAGCCGAATCGCCATCAGCGCAGCCGCAACAACGAGGAAGAGTACGGCGGCCCCGAAGAGGCTCCAGCGGAGACCTTCACTGGGCGACTCGGGCCACGCGTAGAACCGCGCGGTGGACCGCACCGCCAGCACCGCGAACGCCAGCAGCGGCAGCACGACGAGCGCGTTGACGAACAGGTTGCGGAGGTAGATGGCGAATAGCGCCCAGGTGTCGAGGCTGAGCAGGCCGACGCGCGGCGACAGGTACCGCGAGTGCGCGCGGAGGTGGTGGATCGGACTTGGCTCGCTATCTTCGGCGAAGTCCGAACGACGGGCGTCGGTGTCCTCGCTGGATCGCCGCTGACTCCGCGCCTGCACCACGCGATCCGGGTCGAGCTGCCGCTCAACGTTCACCACCGCCGCCGCACCCCTGATCGCGTCGTTGAACGGCGGCTTCGCCAGCCCGTCCGTCTCGCGGCGGATCCACGCCGCCAGCCAGCCGCCGATGTACCCGCCGCCGGACACGGTCGAGAGGTAATCGACGTGCCGCAGCAGCTTCAGCTTGCCGAGCGCTTGCAGGATGCCGAGGGAGAACGTGGCGCTCCGGATCCCGCCACCGGAGAACGACACGCCGAATAGGTCCATCCGCTTCGCACGGTCGCGGACGCAGGTGACGCACTTGTTCGTTTCCTCTTCGGAGAGGTGGTCCTTAGCGCAGCACGCGGCGCAGGGCGAGACCGGAGTGCTTTCGCCCAACACAGCCGTTCGCCGCGCGGCCACCTGGTCCAACTCGTGGTTCAGAACGACTTGGAATTCGTCGGTGAAGTTGGGGTTGTTCATGTCGGGCACCGGGCGGCGCGGGGGTGAATCGCCTTCAGCGGTGATTCAACCCCACGCCGCCCGGTCGATCAAGCAAAATCTCGAATGCCCGGAAAGCCGACAGTCTCCCCGCCTTGCCCGATGCCGACAATCAGAACAACCGCTACTCCCGCGTCACGTCGCCGTCCTGCCGACTTCGGATCAGGTTCGACACGCGGTCGGAGACCTTCGCCCCAATGGCCTTCGCCCGTTCCACCGCCTTCAGCCCCTGCGAGTACGTCACCGTCGGTTTGCCCAGCGGGCCGAACGACACCGTCACCGACTGCGGGCCGTAGTCGTAGATGATCGACTTGCCGGCGTACGTCACGCGCGGCGCGCCCGGCGGCAGCGTGGCCATGACGTAGGTCCGCTCCAGCGTCCGCGGGTGGTTCAACGAGAGGATGACCGGGCCGCCGGGCAGGAACTGCGCCTGGAAGTTGCGGTCGCCGCTGGGGTAGTAGCGGTGGACGAGGACGGCCGGCGGTACGTCCACTTGTTGGGTGCCGCCGTCGCCGCCGGTCAGCACCACGGGGGGGACGTGCGTGGCCCCCTGCGCCGGGTCGAGGACTTCGATCTCCTGGCTCGGCGGCACCGGCACCGCCGCCGGGCGGAGTATCGCCGGCTTGCCGCCCATGCACCCGCCGAGGACCAGAGCGGCGACCGCCGCGACCGCCGGAAACACCTGTCGCATGTCGCCCCTCCGTGAGCGGGAAGATTTCGCTGAAGTGCTCTGCTCGCTCCGCGAGCGGGTCTTGTCTTGGCAGACCGAAGACCGCTCGCGGAGCGAGCAGAACACATCCGACCACTTAACGGTAGGTGAAGTCCACGTCCACCCGGTCGATCCACTTGTAGTTCCGCCGCACCGCCTCGCTCGTCCCCTCGACGAAGCCGGAGTACGGCTCGCCCTTGTTCACCCACACCGGCTCCACCGCGATCTGCATCACGGCGGCCTTCGTCGCGGCGGTGAGCGTCTCGCCCAGCGGGTCGGTCGCGTAGCCGCGGACGGTCAGCAGGAACAACTGCCGACGGGGGCCGACGCCCGCCGCGCGATCCGGCAGCAGTTCGGCCCGGTAGCGGATGGCGTAGTGGCCGTCCGGCGACAGCGCCACCGACACGCCCGACACCCGGCAGTGGTCCGCCGTCAGCGCCCGGTCCTTCAGGGTGAAGGTGGCCAGCTCGGCGGGCACGGCGGCGGGGAAACCCGTCGCCCCGGTCGTCGTCACCCGCTCGCGGGTCTCCGTCCGTTCCGTCCGCCGGAGCATCGACACCGTCCGGCAGGTCTGCGTCTCGCGGGTCGTCGTCACCGGCCCACCGAGAACCGTTGCCGGCGAAAGCAACTCGCCGTCGCCTCCGAGGGTGAGGCGGGACTGTCCGGTCCCGGTGACGGTCGGCTTGGCCGGCGGGTTGACCGGCTCGTAGGGGTAGTTCGGGATGCCCGCCAGCGGCTTCGGCCGCGCCTTCAGCGTCGGGTACTCGGCCCGGCCGTCCATCCCGACCGCGACGACGACGGCCCCGGCCGCGAGAATCCAGCGTGTCATCGGACGACTCCTGTCGGCGGCCGGCGACTGTCCGTGTCGCCGCGACTGCCACCGCCTTCAGTCGGCCGCCCGGTGGCGTCCGCATCCGACCTTCGGCCGCGCCGTCGTCGGACCACGTCCCGACGACCGGCGCGTCCCCCCCGGCCGCTACGACCGGCACGGCTGTTAGCGGGGGAAGAAGCTGCCCCTCGGCAGCGGCACGGGGTCCGAGGCGTACCTGCGGGGGATCGCCGGCGGGTCGAGCGGGGCTTGCGACCGCGAGATCACCCCCGACGGCTGGGTCGGCGTCGGCGGCGGCGGGGCGATGACGGGGACCGGTTGCGGAATCTTGGGGAGGGAGCCGTTCATCGGGATCGGCGGCAGGGCGGCCGGGCTACGCGGCGGCACGCGGGTGACGGTGGTGCCGAGCGGGGTGCGGGGCAGCTCGCGGGACGACGACATTCCGCCGGGCAGGCCGGAGCCGGGGTGACCGGGGACGAACGGGCCGGGCGGGATGGCCGGCCCGCCGGCCGGCGGCTCCGACGGGTCGAACGGGTCGCGGTCGAACCGCTGCGGCAGTCGCAGGCCGGGGGCGAACTTGGTCGGCGGGTACGCCGCGCGGGGGTCGTACTCCTCCTCCAGGTGCGCGTCCCGCTGGCGGAGGCCAGGCCCCTCGTATCCGTTCGGGTGCTTGGCCGGGATCGACCGCTGGCTGCGGTACAGGTCCGGCCGCCGCTCGCCGTACAGGATGCGGAGGGCGTCGTCCACCCGGCTGGCCCCGTAGTCGAAGATGTACTGCCGCAGGTACTCGCGACGGCCGCGCGCCACCCACTCGTCGTCGATCACCCCGTCCGGACTCAGGTCGGCGACGGCCGGGGCGTACCGCAACCCCATCAGGTCGAACAGGGTGGGGAAGATGGCCGCCTGGGCGTAGATCAGGTTCTGCTGGAGGGACGAGCTGGCGCTCGGGGCCGGGCGGAACAGCGCCCCGGCCACCGGGATGTCCTGGAGCAGCGACACCCCCTTGCTGGTGCGGGCCGCCTTGATGGACACCCAGTACTTGCTCACCTCCCGCAGCTCGAAGTTGCTCAGCTGCACGTCGGTGTGCAGCAGGTGCCGCTTCACCCGGCCGAGGTGCTTCTCGTCGGCCCGCACCGGCTCCCGCACGTCGGTCGTGTACATGTAGTCGAAGCCGAACACCACCGCCTGCCCGTCCGGGCTGAGGACCGGCCGGATCTCGTACCCGGTGCCGGTCTCGAACTTGTAGATGGCCGGGTCGGCGATCAGCCCTTCCAGGTAGGTGCCGAACTCCGGCCGCTTCGCCCCGGACTGGGCCATGATCAGTTCGTCGGACGAGCCGGGCAGCCCCGGCAGGGCGTTCTTCACCGCCGGCAGCCCGCCGAACCCGCCGTAGGTGGCCCCGACCGGACTGCCGGAGTACATCTTCACCATCGACAGGAAGACCGGGTCGTTGAGTAGCGCGCCGTAGTCCTGGACGGCCGCCTTCGCCCCCTTGAACGCCTCCTTGATGAGGATGTCGCGGCGGGGCAGGTCGAACTCCATGCTGGCCGTCGGCGACACCTTGCCCAGCACCCGGTTGTTGGTCAGCACGGTGGTGGTCTCGATCTGCCCGAGCTGCACGTCCCACCCGGCCGCCAGGGTGCGGATCTTCTTGAACGCCGGCTGGTAGAACTGGGTGGTGAAGTCGTCGTCCAGGGCGGTGGCCAGGGCTTTCAGGTAGTTGTCCACGTTGGCCGTGTGCGCCCGCGTGCCGTCGAGCAGCTCGATCAGCTTCTCCTCCATGTCGTCCACCAGCATGTCGAGCAGTTTCTTCTCGTCGAGCGGCCGGCGGGTGAGTTGGGCGACGCGGGCCGACGCCTGGGCGGCGGTGAACGCCTGCTGGAGGGCAGCGAAGGCGGAGGTCGTGACCGTCGCCCGGAGCCGGTTGCCGCCGCGGTTGCCGCGGATACGGGCCTCGATCTCCCGCCGGAACCCGTCGTACTTGTTCAGCACCGCCTCGACGTTCGGCTTGTCCTTTCGCAACTCCCGGACGATGCCGCCGATCACGTCGCGGGCCGCCTCCGCCTCGGCCCGGATGAGGGCGAACAGCTTCCGCGCGTTCGCCTTCAACGTGGCCAACTCCTGCTTCGAGGCGTTCTGGTTCGTGGTCAGCGTCTTCAGCAGTACCTTCGTCGCCTCGTACACCTTGTAGTTGTCCTCGCCGATGTAGTAGAACTGGTCGAGGAATTTCCCCCCCTCCTCGAACGCGGACACGATCCACCGGTACTGGTCCTCGGGGAAGAACACCCGCCCTTTCGCCTCATCGAACCCGGGCACCTCCTTACCCGTGGTGGTGCCCTTCTTGCCGATGTCGAGAAGGGTCAGCAGCCCCTCAAACTTCCCGACCTGCCCCTCGATGTCGTCGATGGCTGCCCCCAGCGCGTCGAGCGAACCGGTCGCCGAAGCGATGGCCGTCTGGAGAGTCTTCTGGTACGTCAGACGGTCGTTCCGCGCCGCGTCTTCCTTGTCCTTCGCGTCCCGTTGCTCCTTGCGGAAGTTGCCGACGCGGTCCTCCAGCAGCGTCCGCTCCATCACCCGCTGCTTCAACTCCAGTTCCGTCACCATGCGGGCCTTGAAGATCTGCGCCAGGCGGATGAACTCCCGCTGCACCGGCGTCAGCGTGTCCGCGCCCAGCACCTCGCTGTTGAAGAAGCCGAGGAAGGACGGGAACTTGGCGTTCTGCGCGAGGGTGCAGAACTGGCGGTCGAAGCACGCCTCCAGCTTGCTCGGGCAGCTCAGCCCGGAGACGAACTTCTGCCACTCGGCCTGCGGCAGCTTCGTGCAGAGCTGGCCCTGGAACTCGCGGAGGATCTCCTCCCGCACGTCGTTCCGCGCCAGCGACATCAGGAACAGGGCCGACGCCAGGCTGGTGCTGTCCATCGAGTGCAGCGACAGCACCTTGTTGCCGGTGCGGAGGAACTCGCTGTCGAGCGACTTCAGTTCGTCGATGAAGTCCTTGCCGAAGAAGCAGTACAGGTACTTCTGGTCGCGGTCGGCCTGGGTGCAGCCGGGGGCCAGCGTCTGCCCCGCCTCGACCGCCTTGCGGCTGGCGACGGTGGTGACGGCGTTCCGCAGCATCTGGGCCGACGTGGCCGTCAGGAACCGCGAGTGGTCGATGTACCGCTGGATGTTCTCGACCACCTTGTTCATCCGCTCCACCCGCTCGCCGTTCACCTGGACGGTGTGGACGCCGACCCGCACCTGGCCGGTCGGGGCGTCGATCTGGTTGATCATGGTGCGGATCACGTTCAGCCCCTTGACCGGCCCGCGGATGTGGATCAGCCCCTCGCCGATGACGGACACCGAACACTGCAGCACCGGGTCCACCGACTCCGGCTTGCCGGCCGCGTAGGTGTCCGGGTCGGCCAGCGCCGCCGCCACCTCGCGGCGGAACTGCTCCTCCCGCTTCCGCCGCTCCTCCCCTTCCTTGCCCAGCGCCGCCTCGGTCAGCCGCAGCTCCTCGGCCCGCAGGCCCTGGATCTTGCCCCGCAGCGCCTCGGCATCGGCGCGGGTGGCCTGTTCGGTCGTGGCGGCCGACGACTGCGCCAGTTGCAGCTTGCGGATTTCCTCCCGGAGGCCGTTGGTGGTGTCCAGCGAGGGGTCGGCGCGGGTGTCGGCGATGGCCCGACCACGGGCGGCGGCGACCGCCTGGTCCAAGTCCCGCTGGGCTTGATCGCGGGCGACTTTCTGCGTCACGAGGGTCGCGTTCGCCTGCCGAAGTGCCGCTTCCCGTTGGGCGGCCTTCTGACGTGCGGTGTCCGCTCGCTGTTCGAGGTCGGCCAGCGTTCGCTGCGCCGCCTCCAGCTCCGTCTGCGCGTTGCGGACTTTCGCCCCCTCGGTGAACTGCGTGGTCTGGAGTGTAAGGTTTTTGGTCCGGAGTGCGGAGGTTGCGGTGTCCAGCGCGGTTTGCTTCCCGTCCTTGGCGACCTTCGCCGCGTCGCGCGCTGCTAGCGCCGCCGTCAGGGCGGCGACGGCATCTGCTTGAGCCTTCTTCTTGTTGGTGTCGGTCGGATCCGCGGCAACGGCTTCGTCGGCGGCCTTTTTCTTGACAGCGGCGACATCCAGCTCCCCCTGCTTCTCGTTGAGCGTCTTGCTCGCTAAGTCAAGCTCCGTCTGTGCCTTCAGCACCTCGCTCGCAGCCAGCTGTTGCGGGTCGGTCGATTTCGCCAGTTCGACCTTCGCAGCCGCGTCGGCGGTGGCGAGGGCCGTTTGTTTCGACCCCACCGACTCCCGTGCCGTTTTCAACAGTTCGTCGGTCGGCGCGACCGGAGGGGGCGTAGAATCGTTGATGACTGCGTTCGTCCGCTCGATGTCGGCGTTGACGGCCGCCAGACGGCGGGTCGCGGTATCGACGCCCAGGTCCGACCGCGTGCCGAGGTCGATGTTCGTCTGGTCGCGGCCGAGGGTGCGGGTGAACTGGTCGAGCTGCTGCGTCCGCTGGCTGAGCTGGACGGTAGCGGTGGCCTGCTCGGTGCGGGCGGTCTGGAGTTTCGCTTCCAGTTGCTTCAGTTGACTCTCGGCTTGGCGGGTGGCGACGGCCGACAGGACGGCCGCCCGCTCCTGCCGCTGCCGGTCGTTCTGGAGGGTGTCGGCCTCGTCGCGGACCTTGTCCGCCGCCCGTCTGCGGATGTCCACCGACGGCCCGTTGAACGACCGCACGTCGCGGTTGACGATCTGCACCACCCGGTGGCCGTCGCGGGTGTAGTACAGCCGCACCACCCGCGACTCGACCCGGTCGCCGGGGTTGGCCCCGTCCTCGAACTCGCGGAACTTGGTGTACTCGGGGAAGACGGCGTTCTGGCCGGTCGGCGACACGCCGGCGGCGACGGAGGGTTGTGGGGCGTCAACGGTGTTGGTGAACAGCGTCGTCTCGAAGGCGAAGGGTGCCGTCGTACCGGGTACGGATTCGATCACGTTCCCATAGACATCCGTCACCGTTTTCACCCGAACGGCGTAGCTCCCGGCCACGATCTTGTTGACCGTCAACGTGACGGTGTTCGTCGCCGTATCGAGGCTGGGAGTGCCTTGGATTCGCGCGTCCGTATCCTTCTCGTTCAGGTTTTTCACCTCGAAGGCGTTCGCCGCCACCACCGAAGCAAGGGCGAGCGGGTTCTCACTGTTGAAGCGGACGAGGATCTTCTCCACGCCCACTCCGTTCGAACTGCCGAACCCCGGAGCGGTCACCGATTCCACCCTCGGCCGCGAAGTGACGACCTTCAATCCGACTTGAGCGGCGGGACTCTGTTTATCGGCGACGCCCGCCACCGCGCGGAGTACGTGATCCCGTCCGCCGCCGACATCGGGGATGTCGAACGATTTCGCACTGGTGTCGGTCGTCGCTTGAGTCCCGACGAGTCGGTCATCGAGGTACAGGCTGACGGCCTTGGTGTCGGCACTCGCGGGTGCGACCGTCACTTTCAGCTTGCGCCGATTGAGAAGGTACGTCGGCAGGCTGGCGACCTGCTGGTCGATCGCGGACGTTTCATCGGCGTTTCCGTCGATTTGTTTGACGGCGATGGTTGGCGACGAGAGTGTGGAAGGCAAGAGGTTCACCCGCAACTTGACTTCCGTAACCGCGTACTCGTGGCCGTTGTCGAAGGTGCCCCGCGTCACCAGCACCGGCCGGTCGTTGCCGTTGAACGCCGGGAGCGTGAGTCGGTATTCCCAGTCGCCCGACGGGCTGACAGGTGCAACCGCATTCGCCACTGGAACTTCGGTGGTCTTGCTGTTCGCCACGAGAAGGAAGCTGGCCCCACGGAACGCGCCGACCGCCCGTCCGCGAACCCGCAGGTACGTTCCGAACACGTCGGTCGGGTCCGTGCCCGTAAGTGCAGTCGGCGTCACCCCGTCGGTGGTCGCGACGGAATCCACGAAGAATTCGTTCGCCACATGCGGACGCACGAAAGTGACTTGGGACTTGAATACCGCCGTCACCGCGTTCGCCAGCCCGACGGAGCGCGTGATCTTCACCACGAAGGATGTGCCCGGAGCCGAAGCGTTGCTGACATCCAGGGACAGTGTTGACAGGCCGCCGCCATCGACTGAAGGGACTTCTCGCTTGTCGCCGTTGATTTCCACCTCGAATACGCTCGCCGACTTGAACTCCAGCACGACGAATGGCCTGTCCGTTACGAGATGAATCAGGCTCGTGGGCTTCTCCCAGACCAGCCCTTTCGTGTCCGTGACACGCACGACGGCTTCCACTTCTGGTGTCGGGCCCGCGCCCACCCCCAGCGCGGCGGCGGCCACGGCGGCGGCCGGCACGCTGCCACTCGCTGGCACGACGCCCGGCGTCGGTTGCGCCAGCAGGTGGGCGGGCAGCTTCGCCGGCTCGGCCGTCGGCGGAACGGGCGGCGCGGGAGCCTGGGCGACCGGCGGGGGTGGCGGTTGGTCGGGCGCGCCGACCGCCTCGAACTTCACCTTGAAGTTCGAGGCCACCCACATGCCGCCGGCCCCGACCACGAGACACCCCACCATCGCCAGCATGAGACGGGACATCCGCGACCCCCTTCGCCGTGTTCGCGCCCGCTTCCGTGGCACACGGTGGCCCCGGAAGTCAGACGAACGTTAGGGAAGGAATCGGCCGGCAAGCCCGGCAAGGTTTAACGGATGTGCCGAATTCTCCGACGCCCGTCGGCCGGCCCGTCAGCGGTCCTGGTCGTCGGCGTTGATCCGAGCGGAGCCGAACCGGGCCGTACCCGTCCGCCCGATGGTCCACTTTTCCGTGACGGTGACGTGCGGGCAGCTTGTTTCCACGGGCAGTTTGGGGCACAGGTCGCTCGATTGGGATCGCCGGCCGGCGGCGACTAACTCCGACGAGATGAACAGCTCCGACTGCCCCCGGTGCTGGATGCGCACCGTGCGGCCGCTGTTGTCGCCGGACTTCGCCGTCTCGTCGCTGTCGATGCGGATCGGCGGCAGGGTCAGGCGGATCGTCTCCTGCCCGGCCGGGTCGGCGCTGAACTGGAGTTGCAGCCGGAGCGTGACGGCGGTCGGCGGGGTGGTGGCGGTGAAGCTCAGGTCGTACACGCCGGTGGCATTGTTCACGGACAGGACCATGCCTTCGTAGATGACCAGTGAGTCGCCCTCCATCGCCTGCCCGCCCTGGTCGAACCGGGGCACCTTGAACCGCGCGGCGACGTGCCAGGTGTGCTTCCAGGTGCTGGCCGGGTCGCACTTGGCGTCGGCCACGGTGCCTCGGCACTCCTCGACCGGCGTGACCTTGGGCACCCGCAGGAACGGGGCGGGGTCGTTCATCGGCGGACACGCCCGCAGGCAGTCGGCGATGTCCGGCAGGTCGCACTTCTTGGGGGTCTCCCTTCCGATCTGAACGGTCGGAGGGGAGACGGACGGGGGAATGAAAACCAGCGGACCGGGACCGGGCTGTGGCACCGGCGGCTGCGCCGGGCCGGATGCGGCGAGCAGAAGAGCGAGGGGGAACATGGCGAACTCCGTTTCGCGGGAGAGAGGTCGGCAGCCGTTCTCCTCCATCGCCCGAACGCCCGGTCGAGAATTCGGCGAACCGCGTGCGGAAGCGGGAGCGGCGTCGCCTCGGCCGCCACGTCCCCTACCCGCGGAAGAGTCGGCATCCCGCGAGCGATGGCAAGTGAACCGCCCCGGCGATCCGAGGCGGCTGTGGGGGTGTCACTTGTGCGCGTGCTTCATCATCTCGCGGCAGGACGCGGCGCACTTCTTGCACGACTCGACGCACGCCTTCATCTCCGGCATCTCGGCGAACTTGCCGCACTCGGCGGCGCAGGCGTCGCACGCCTTGGCGCACGCCTCGCAGGCCGTGGCCGCCAGCTCGCTGTGGCAGGCCGTCAGCTTGGCCGACAGGCCGCAGAACTCGGCGCAGGCGGCCGCCATCATCGCCGGCTTGGCGTGGTCCTTCTTCCCGGCCACGACCAGCTCCCCGCCGTGGTGGGCCGTCTTCGCGCACGTCAGCATGCAGTCGGCGCACACCTTCGCGCAGGCGTCGTACATGGCGTGGTGCGCGTCGGGGGCGGGCTGCTGGGCCGCGACGGACTGGGAGGTGAGGCCCAGCCCGACGAGGGCCGCCGCCATCAGGCCCGTGAAGGTGTTCATCCGCATGTGCAGGACTCCGAGAGAGGGACGGCGACCGGCGACGGTACGCCGCCGGATCGCGGCGGATACCCAGCATTCGCCGTGCCAAATGTGCTAATACATGTTATT
>JAYUFU010000226.1:0-5796 GCA_043738505.1 Fimbriiglobus sp.
CCAGCAAGGGGCGAATCACCCGAGATGCTGGCCCCTTGCTGGCGCGGCGGGCTAACAAAACCCAACCTTCCACCCCCATCGCCCTCCTGCTCCTCGCGCTGCTGGTGGCCGGCTGCGCGCGGCCGAAGCCGGCCGTCGTGCCGAGCCTGCCGCCGGAGGTGGTGGTGACGGAGCCGGAGGTGAAGATGGTGACGGAATTCGAGGACTTCACCGGCCGCACCCGCGCGTCGAAGGCGGTGGACCTGAAAACGCAGGTGACGGCCGAGTTGAAGGAACTCGGGTTCGCGGACGGCACGGACGTGGCGGCCGGGCAGTTGCTCTTCACCCTGGACGCCACCATCTTCCAGGCCGAGGTGGACCGGGCCGGGGCGGCGCTGCGGCAGGCGGAGGCGGGCCTTCAGCAGTCGAAAGCGGCGCTGCGGCAGGCGGAAGCGGTGGCGACGGAGGCGGCCAAGGAGGACAAGTTGAACAAGAGCGCGACCGCCGGCGTCAGCCGGCTGGACCTGGTGAAGAGCGAGGGGGCGGTCAAGGTGGCCGAGGCCGCGCTGACGGGGTCGGAGGCGTCGGTGACGGTCGCCGCGTCGGCCGTCACGGTCGCCCAGAAGCAGTTGGCGTCCGCCCAGAACTACGTCGATTACACCCGCATCAAGGCCCCGTTCGCCGGCCGCATCGGTCGCCGACTGGTGGACGCCGGCAACCGGGTGAAGCAGGACGACACCGTCCTCGCCCGCCTGGTGCGACTCGACCCGATGGACGTGGACTTCGACGTGGACGACCGCACCAACCTCCGCCTGCACGACCTGATGATGGCCGGCCCGAACGCGGCGGCGGCGGCGGGCGGCGGGTGGCGGCTGCTCGGCCGGGGCCGTCAGCACTTCAACCGGACGGTCCTCGTCGGCCGGCCGGACCGGGACGACTTCACCCATGAGGGGGCGGTGACGTTCGTGGACAATCAGTTCAACACCGGCACCAGCACCATCCAGGTCCGGGCCGAGGTGGCGAACCCGACGGGCGAACTGGTGCCGGGGCTGTTCGTGCGGGTCCGCATCCCCATCGGCGAGCCGAAGATGGCGGTGCTGGTGCCGGAGGAGGCCATCGGCACCGACCAGCAGTTGAAGTTCGTGTATGTGGTGAACGAGAAGGACGAGGTGGAGGACCGGAAGGTGCGGCTCGGCCAGCAGGAGGGGTCGAAGCGGGTGGTGGAGCCGCTGCCCGGCGACCCGAAGTCCGGGGTGCGGCCGACCGACCGGGTGATCGTCGCCGGCGTGCAGCGGGCGCGAGTCGGGGCCAAGGTGACGGTGAAGACGGCCGGCAAGTGAGCCGCCCAGGTCGCGGAGTGTCACGAAGTGGGAGCGTCTGGGTCGGCGTGCCACCACTCCGGGGGCGGTGACTCGTCGCCCGCAATCAGGTATCGCTCCATGACATCGAGGTACGTCTGCCCAGGCCCTCCACCCTTCATGAGCCAGCCGAACGCCGTGAATCCCTGGGCGGAGGCGAGGGCGTACAATTCAGCCGCCCGCGCCTTCCGCTCCTCCCATGTACCGCCTCCGTAGCCGCTCACATAAAGCCCGGCCAGGTTGAAAGAGGCTGGTCCGATGCCCGCTGCGGACGCATCTGCCAGGAACCCGCCGCCCTGATCTCGGTCGGCGAGCGCCGTCGCCTCGTCGAGCGTTGGTCCTGTGCCAGCGTTGAGTTGCTCGTAGCTTTCGTACCGATACAGGCTGTATGCCATCAGGGAACCGACTGCAGCTTGGGCCTCGGCATCCCCGGCCTCGGCCAGCGGAAGCCACAGCCGATAGGCCTCGGCCAGCCGGCCGGCGTCGTTCGCTGCCATAGCTGGCGCGCGTTGGTGGTCCGGGGCCATGATCCACTGCGGAAGTCCTCAGGTGGTCGAACCAAACCGGCTGGCTCGGGACGATGAACTCAGGAAAGTCTACATGCCCGCCGGGTCAGGTGTCGCGTTTGGTTCGACGGGCGGTTTCAGGTGGACCGCCGTCTCGCTCCCATTCTGGGTAATGGTCTGATGTATCGCCCCGATCCTGTCGTGGTGTGCGGCGAGGAACTCCTCAAACGCCTCCTGCTGTTGATGCCAGTAATCCTCCCTCTGGTCGGCCCATGCGGGCGAGTTGACGACGATGCTGGCAGCCTCGCTCAAGCCGCATTCTCGACACAACCGGACGTATCGGATGCACTCAATGATATTCGCTCCCCGTGACCGGAGTTCGACGAGACGGCTATTGAGGGCTTCAGCAGACTCCGTTGGGAGTTTTGCTAGTTCCTCGATTTCGGATTGGGCAATCACGACAACGTTCCTGTCAGGAAGGTGGCCGACTTGAAAATCTTCGGCTCACACCGCGAGGTTAACGGCTGCGTTGGCAGGTCGTAAGAGGCGGCGGCGGATTTCGTCACCCCGCCACTTTCCACGCCGGGTAAGGCGTCGCGTCCGGGGTCGGTATAATACTTTCGTCGGTCTCCGTCGCGCGTCCCCACCGGCCCCCGCATGTTCCGCTTCTTCATCGACCGGCCGATCTTCGCCACCGTGCTGGCCGTCCTGGTGACGCTGGCCGGGGCGCTGGCCGTCCGCGTGCTGCCGCTGTCCCAGTACCCGAACGTCACCCCGCCCACCATCCAGGTGGACTGCAACTATCCGGGGGCCAGCTCCGAGGTGGTGGCGAAGACCGTCGCCGCGCCCATCGAGCAGCGGGTGAACGGCGTCGAGCGGATGTTGTACATGGCCGCCCAATGCACCTCCGACGGGACGTACACCCTGACCATCACGTTCGAGACCGGCACCGACTTGAACCTGGCGCAGGTGCTGGTGCAGAACCGGGTGAACCTGGCGCTGCCGGAGCTGCCGGAGGTGGTCCGCGCCACCGGGGTCACGGCCCGCAAGCGGTCGCCGGAGATCCTGCTCACGTTCGCCCTGATGTCGCCGACCGACAAGTACGATCAGGTGTACCTCAGCAACTACGCCTCGCTGCAACTGAAGGAAGTCCTCAGCCGCATCGACGGCATCTCGGACGTGACCATCTTCGGCCAGCGGGACTTCAGCATGAGGGTGTGGGTGAACCCGGACAAGCTGGAGGCCCGCGACCTGACCGTGCTGGACGTGGTGAACGCCGTGCGGGGGCAGAGCGCCGAGGTGGCGCTGGGGGCGGTCGGCAGCGGCGGCAGCCGGTTCACCGTCACCTCGCTCGGCCGGCTGGAGGACGCGGAACAGTTCGAGGACGTGATCGTCAAGGTCGGGGCGGACGGGCAGGTCATCCGCCTGCGCGACGTGGCCGAGGTGAACATCGGCGCGCGGTCGAACGACATCACCAACCGGTTCGACGGCCGGCAGACGGTCGGGCTGGCCATCTTCCTCCTGCCGGACGCCAACGCGCTGTCCACGGCCGAGGAGCTGAAGGCGACGATGGAGGCGCTGAGCAAGGACTTCCCCGACGGCATCAAGTACGAACTCGGGTACGACACCACCCCGTACATCCGGGCGTCCATCGACGAGGTGTACAAGTCCCTGCGGGACTCGATCATCCTGGTCGCCATCGTGGTCATGCTGTTCCTGCAAAGTTGGCGGTCGGCGCTGATCCCGCTGGCGACGGTGCCGGTGGCCGTCATCGGCACGTTCGCCGCCCTGCTGCTGTTCGGGTACGGGTTGAACACGCTGACGCTGTTCGGGCTGGTGCTGGCCGTCGGCATCGTGGTGGACGACGCCATCGTCGTCGTCGAGGCGGTGCAGCAGCAGATCGAGAAGGGGTACGCCCCCCGCGAGGCCACCCTGCGGGCGATGGCCGAGGTGTCCGGCCCGGTCGTCGCCGTCGGGCTGGTGCTGACGGCGGTGTTCGTGCCGTGCATGTTCTTCCCCGGCATCGTCGGCCTGTTCTTCAAGCAGTTCGCGCTCACCATCGCCGTCAGCACCCTCATCAGCACGTTCAACTCGCTGACCCTCTCGCCGGCCCTGTGCGCCATCCTGCTGAAGCCGAAGGCGGCCACACCGGACGTGCCGCAGCGGGTGCTGAACGGGCTGCTCGGCTGGTTCTTCCGCGGGTTCAATCGGACCTTCGACGTGGGCGGACGGGGGTACACTTGGGCCGTCGGCCGGCTGCTCCGCGTCGCCGTGCTGGTGCTGGTCGGGTACGGCGGGATGCTGGCCTTCACCGCCTGGTGGTACCAGGGCGCGCCGCTGGAGAAAGGCCGGCTGGTGACGCCGGCGATCGCCCTACCGTTCGCCGGCACCGACGTGCCGGCGTTCGACTTCGCCGAGGTGGCCGACGCCCTCCGCCTGCCGACCGGGTTCATCCCGGAGCAGGACAAGGGGTTCCTCATCGCCAGCGTGCAGTTGCCGGACGCGGCCAGCGCCGAGCGGACGCGGGCGGTGATCGACAAGGTGGCCGTCCTCGCCCGGCAGACGCCCGGCGTCCGGCACGTCAACGCCGTCGCCGGCAACTCGTTCGTGCTGAGCGCCTACGGGTCCAACTTCGGCTCCATGTTCATCATCCTCGACCCGTTCGACGAGCGGCGGGACGGGCGGCACGCCACCCGCGACATCGTGCCCGCGCTGCGGAAGCGGATCGAGGCGGCGGTTCCGGAAGCGCAGATCAACATCTTCGGGGCGGCGGCGGTGCCGGGGTTGGGCCGCGCCGGCGGCATGCGGCTGATGATCCAGGACCGCGGCGAGGTCGGCCCGCGGCGGCTGTACGAGCAGACCGACGAGCTGGCCAAGCGGGGGGCGGCGCAGCCGAGCCTGACGCAGGTGTTCACCGCCTTCCGCGTGACCGCCCCGCAGCTGCTGGTGACGGTCGATTTCGCCGCCTGCGCGGCGAACGGGGTGGCCCCGCTGGACGTGTACGCCACCATGCAGGCGACGCTCGGCCAGCGGTACGTGAACGACTTCAACAAGTTCGGCCGGACGTGGCAGGTGAACGTGCAGGCCCTGCCCCTGCACCGCGACGCGGCGGAGGACGTGAAGCGGCTGAAGGTGCGGAGCAAGGCCGGCGCGCTCGTCCCCCTCCGCGCCCTGTGCGACGTGAAGGCGGTCAGCGGCCCGCCGGTCATCACCCGGTACAACATGTACCCGGCGGCGGCCCTCACCGCCAGCGTCGCCCCCGGCAAGAGCAGCGGCGAGGCCATCGCCGTGCTGGAGCGGCTGGCCGACGAGCAGTTGCCCCGCAACATGGGGGCCGCGTGGACCGAGCTGACGTTCATCGAACAGCGGTCGAAGGACACCGGCCTGTTCGTCTTCCTGCTGGCGGTGGCGGTCGTGTTCCTGGTGCTGGCCGCCCTGTACGAGAGCTGGGCGCTGCCGTTCGCCGTCATCCTGGTGGTGCCGACGTGCGTGCTGTCGTCGCTCGTCGGCGTGTACTTCGCCCGGCAGGACGTGAACCTGTTCACCCAGGTCGGGTTCGTGGTGCTGATCGGGCTGGCGTGCAAGAACGCCATCCTCATCGTCGAGTACGCCAAGTGGAAGCGGGAGGAGGGGGCCGACCGGCGGGAGGCGGTGCTGGCGGCCTGCCGCCAGCGGCTGCGGCCGATCCTGATGACCAGCTTCGCGTTCATCCTCGGCGTCGCCCCGCTGGCGTTCGCGTCCGGGGCCGGGGCCGAGATGCGGACGGCGCTGGGCGTCGCCGTGTTCGCCGGCATGATCGGCGTCACCGCCTTCGGCATCTTCCTGACGCCGGTGTTCTACGTCGTCGTGGATCGCCTGACCGAAGGCCACTGGGGGCGGTCGGCGAAGCTGCGGCGGGTCGGCACGGTGCTGCGGTGGGCGCTCGCCTTCGGCTGGGTCCGCCCGCTCATCCG
>JAYUFU010000227.1:0-5796 GCA_043738505.1 Fimbriiglobus sp.
GACCTGGTGGTGTTCATCGTCGCCGCCGACGACAGCGTCATGCCGCAGACGCGGGAACACCTGGACATCCTCAAACTGCTCGGCATCCGCCACGGCGTCATCGCCCTGACGAAGGCCGACATCGTCGACGACATCACCCGCGAGGTGGCGGAGCTGGAGGTCCGCGAACTGGTGCAGGGGTCGTTCCTCGAAGACGCCAAGATCATCCCCACGTCCGCCCTCACCGGCCTGGGCTTGGAGGAGCTGAAGGCGGAGCTGATGCGGCTGGCTTCTCTGGTCTCCCCCGCCAGGGGAGAGGGGAGCAAGTTCCGCCTGCCCATCGACCGGGCGTTCACCGTGGCCGGGCACGGCACCGTCGTCACCGGGTCCATCGTGTCCGGCGCGGTGAGCGTGGCCGACGAACTGGAATGGCACAAGGGCGACGGCACGAAGGAGGTCGTCCGCGTGCGCGGCTTGAACAACGCCGGCACGTCGGTCGAGCAGTTGCAGCGGGGGCAGCGGGGCGCGATCAACCTGGCCGGCGTCCCGCACGACGCCGTGTGGCGGGGGCAGGAGCTGGCCACGCCCGGCTACCTGCTGCCGTGCAAGGTGCTGACCGTCCGCCTGTACGCGCTGCCGGTCAACCGCAAGCCGCTCAAGCACCGCCTGCCGTGCCGCCTGCACATCGGCACGGCCGAGGTCATGGCCACCGTGTCCATCCTCGACGCCGACACCGCCGAACCCGGCCAGTGGGTGCTGGCGCAACTGTTCCTCGACGGCCCCGTCACCGCCGTCTGGGGACAGCCGTTCATCGTCCGCGATTCGTCCGCCGAACACACCCTCGGCGGCGGACAGGTGCTGCAACCGACGGCCCGCAAAATCCGCCGGCGACACCTGGAAGAGATCGAGCGGACGGAACAACTGTGGAGCGACGACCCGGCGATCCGGGCCGTCTCCGCCGCCTGGTTCCACGGCTTCCACGGGTTCGCGGCCGGCGACCTGGTCCGCGAGATCGGCGTGGCCCCGACCGCCGCCGCGCCGCTGGTGGCCGGGCTGGTGGCGGCCGGCACGCTCGTCGAACTGACGCTGCCGCCGAACCGCGTGCTGCTCGTCCACGCCGACCGCGTGACCGAACTCGGCGAGCGCATCCTGACCGCGCTGGCCCTGCTGCACGAGCAGAACCCGCTCATGACCACGCACGACCGGCCGAAGGTGCTGGCCCGGCTGGACTACGTCGGCGACGAGGACTTGCTGCAAGCGGTGGCGGATCGCCTGTTGAAAGCGAAGCAGCTGGTCGGCGACGCGCGGCGGATCGCGCGGGCCGACTTCAAGCCGAAGCTGAGCGCCAACCAGCGGAAGCTGAAGGACAAGATCGTCGAGGCGCACAAGGCCGGCGGGTTCCAGCCGCCGGAGCCGGGCAGCTTCGCCAACCAGGCGGCCGGCAACGCCACGGCCCTGACGGACATCTACGAGGTGGCGTGCGCCGAGGGGTACTTGGTGCGGGTGAACGACGACATTTACCTGCACGCCGACGCCGACGCCGACATGCACCGCAAGGTCCGCGAGCGGCTCTCGGCCGGCCCCGGCGCGACGGTGGCCGAGATCCGCGACCTGCTCGGCACCACCCGCAAGTACGCCGTGCCGCTGTGCGAGCACCTGGACCGCATCGGCCTGACCAAGCGCGCCGGCGACCTCCGCGTCCTGGCGGCCGGGTGAACCGGTAGGCAGCCTCTCACTCCGCCAGCAAAGTCGTCGTCACTTGTCACGAGTGAGTGGGGCGGCTTTGAGTTCTTTGATGCGCATGAACTCGGGCAACGGGACGCCGAACTTCTGGTTGGCGATGGTCGCGTTGCGCATGTCGTGATATCTCTCCCCTTCTTTTCGAAGCTTGAATCGGCTTGGCGGCACCAGACCTCCCGGCCGCTCGAATATCTGTACTGTATAGGCGCGATAGAAGTCACCGACTTTCACGATGCTGAGATCGACGATGTCGCCGACCTTCACGTCACGGATGAGGTAGCCGTTGGCTTCCGTCCAGTTCGCATCGGGAAAAAACCCTCCTCTGGCGAGTGGCCCGTGGGTGTAGAGTTTGACTCGCCGTTCCCCATCGAGGTCGTAGATCGTGATGGATTTGTCACCGTCATGTGAGATCACGCGACCGCAGACGGAATCCGCTTGAGCGACCGTCAGTCGAGGCGCGGTGAGGCCGTTCGGGTAGAGATCACCGAGGATCGTGAACAGCGCCAGCACAGGCGGAACAACGAGGAATGTCACGGACTGGCTCCTTGGTTGGAGTGATGAGATCTGTCGGAAGAATGACCCGGCAGCAACCCCACAGGGGGCTGCTGCCGGGTCGGCTTTGGCTGTCAGGCATCTTTACTGATGAAAATCTTCTTCTTCGGTTGGTCGGCTGTCACGGTCCAACCGGCGTCGGTCGTCAGCTCGTTCGTGAGGATGCCACCAGTGGCTCCGAACACCTGCCACTGTCTCCCGGCTACACCACCCTGTGGCGGGCTGTAGACTTGAGCTGAGACCTTCGAACCGGCGCTCAGCTCCATCCTGTCCGAGAGGATGCGGTCAGACTTTGTCGAGTTCGGGCCGGTGGTGCCGTCCACGCCGGCGAAGAAGGTTCCGCCCGACATGATGAAGTCACCCGTGACGACAAGATCCGTGAAGACGTGTTGCTGACCGACTTCGAAGCCGAGAATGATGCCACCACCCGTGACCTGCACTCTCCCGTCGATGGTCGCTACGGTCGTTCCGATCACACCGGGTGTCGTCACGAACAGACCTCCGTTCATTAAGATCGCAGGAGTGGTCAACTTCGTACCGTTCCGGATCCGGATCGTACCGGACTCCATCTGGATGGAAGCTGAATTCACCACGTTCGGTGCGACAAGGCCAGAGATGGTGGCGTCGTGGGTCACGACCAGTGATCCACCGAGGACCAAGATGCCACGATCATCTATCACGGCTTGATCGACGTTCTCGGAGCTGTTTAGGTAGAGTCGAAGGATTCCCTTCGTCGTGTTCTTCCCGAACCTCTGTTGTACCTTCACCGGCCCAGCACCGGGCTGCTCGGGCAAGTTGTAACTACAGTTCGCGTACACGTCCATCGCGGCACTGTTCGTGGTCCAGAGGGTTCCGGGAAGTTGCGTCAGCGTGGTCCCGATCCCGCTACGCGACTCGAGGATCAGCGTCGAGCCGATCTCGGCGTCGATCCCGCCATCTACGGGATCGATCAATCCCGTCGCCCCTTGGAGGTGGACGGTGCCGAGGTTGGACGTGTTGTTCAGTGTGCCGCCGGTCAGCGTGAAGGCGTTCGTCACGAACAGGTTCAGACCCGTGCCGGATTGGGCGATGCTGCCGTAGCGCTGCTCGAACGTGTTGACCGTGGTCTCGACTTGGAGGGAAACCGTCCCGGCGTAGTAGTTGACGAGGTGGATGCCGTGGAAGGTGCCGCCGGACGACGAGTCGATGATGGCACTCGCGTTCGGATACCCCGGCCCGGGACTGCCGTAGCCCATGAAGTACAGGTCGTCGTCCGCGACCGGCGCGTTCGTCCGGCGGGTGCCACTCGCGTCGGTCCAGTTGTTGGCGACGCTGACGTGAGGATCGACCGTATAGGTCACCGGGTTCATGACCGGGTTCCAGTAGAGGGCGGTGGGCACGTCGCGGGCTTCCAGCATCTCACAGCCCAGGCGCGACTTCAGCCGCGCAAGCTGGGAGGGGGGGGGCAATCTGGGAAGACTTGGAGGGCCGGCCGAGGAGACGGGAGAACATCGGGGTGATCCTCACGGTCGATGTGGACAGTTTCCAACCACCCCACTGTACGGCCGTGGGAATCGGAAAGTCAATGGGCTGCTCACCCGAATTCGGCACTTTCGCAAAATACCCGGAATCGGCTCCGGCCGGGTCATGCCGTGGAGGCCAACGACATCGACCGGACGCATCAGATGCCCCTTTCGCGGCTCGCTCGCGGATGTGGCGTGCCGCGTTCGGGGACTTCGGGGTATTGTGGGGGCGCGAATCGACCCGCACCCCCGCGAACCCCGGACCATCGCATGACCGCCGAGACGCCGCGCCCCGACCTGTACGTCCGGAAGGTGCGCGGGATGGGCCGCGGGGTGTTCGCGGGGCGACCGTACCGCCGGCGGGAGGTGATCGAGGTGTGCCCCGTCATCCGGCTGCCCACCGACACGCCCGGCGCGGGCCTGGAGGACTACGTGTTCAAGTGGGGACGGCTCGGCGGCGAACTGGCCGTCGCGCTCGGGTACGGGTCGCTGTACAACTTCTCGCCGACCCCGAACGCCGAGTTCACCGCGCGGTTCGGGCGGTCGGACATCGTGTTCCGCGCCCTGCGGGACATCGCCGCCGGCGAGCAGATCCTCGTCGACTACCAGTGGGACGACGCCGAGTACGCCGGTTTCGCGCGGGCGGCCACGCCTCCGACTCCACTCGCCGGGTGTTGACGAGAACCGATGGCGAAGCCGTGGTCGTGCCTGACACATGAACCCGTTGATGGTGCCCCCGCGTGAGACCCTCGGCGGTGCCACCGGTTCTTCCACCTCCCCCCAGCGGGGAGAGGTGGAAGACGAAGAGCGCGTCCGACCTTGCCAAATGGACACCGTCATCGGGTGCGTGTATCAGGAGACATTGACGCGCGCCAACGCCTCGGTGCCCGTTCACGAGCGGGTTGTTTCCGTTGCCCCCGTCATGCCCGTACTCGTGCCGGCGGCGGCGATGACGATTCGGGCACACGCATGGGCGTCGGACGCCGGGTCGTGGTGCGACAGCTCGATGCCGAGCCGCCGGCACACGCTCGGCAAGTCGTTCGGCTTCTGGTTCCAGGTCCGGCGGGCGAGCTGAACGGTGCAAAGGAACGGCAGCGCCGGCGCGGCCAACCCGGCCGCGGCGCAGCAGGCGGCGAGAACCCGGCGGTCGAACGGGGCGTTGTGGGCGGCCAGGACCGACGCCCCGTCCAGGAGCGGGGCGAGGAGCGGCCAGGCGTCGGCGAACGGCGGCGCGTCCTTCACCATCTCCCAGGTGATCCCGTGGACGTGGGTGAACAGCACGCGCGGCCGCGGCGGTCGGATGTGGAGGACCGCGCGGGCGACCACCTCCAACCCCTCGACCCGGACCAGCCCGACCGCGCAGGCGCTGTCCGGGCCGTGGTCGGCGGTCTCGAAGTCGATGGCCACGAACGCCGCGCTGGCGGGAGGGATCGCGAGGGGTCGGGACCGGTGGCGGGGACGCATGGGCGGGTTCGTCTCACGGGGTGCGGCGGTCAGCCCGGCGGGGTCATCGCGTCGGCCAGGTCGCGGAGCGAGAAGGCGGCCACCGCCGCGACCGCATCGGCCGCCCCGTAGTAGACCAGCAGCTCGCCCCCGTCCCGAACCACCCCCGTCGGGAAGACCACGTTCGGCACGAACCCCTCGACCTCGAACGCGGCCTCGGGGCGGAAGAACGGGTCCGGCGTGCGGCGCAGAATCCGGGCGGGGTTCTCCGCGTCGAGCAGGAGCGCGCCGCCGTAGTACGTCCCGACCTCGCCGAGGCGCGTCGGCTGACTGTTGCCGTGGTAGATCGCCAGGAAGCCGTCGGGGACGCGGATCGGCGGCGGGCCGGCCCCCACCCGGCCGGACTGCCACGCGCCGCCGGACAGCGTCAGCGGCGCGTGGGCACCCCAGTGGAGCAGGTCCGGCGACCGCGCGACCCACATCTCCGGGCGGGTGAACGGCGTCCCGCACACCGGCCGGTGCAGCGCCGCGAAGGCACCGCCGACCATCTCCGGGAACAGCACCACGTCCTTGTTCTCGG
>JAYUFU010000228.1:0-5786 GCA_043738505.1 Fimbriiglobus sp.
CTGTCCCGTCCGCCGTGCCGCCCGGTCGCTCAGCCGACGGCCTCGACCTTGAACGCCGCGCCGCTCGCGTCCAGCCGCGCCTGGCCGAAGTCGCCGACGAGGAACGACGCCAGCGTGGCGTCGAGGCCGTTCCGCTCGACCTTCGCCCCGGCCGCGACAGTCACCACCCGCGTGGTGCCGTTGCCGAACCGGAGCGTGACGATCCGCGCGGACACGTTCACCGCCGCGATGGTGCCTTCCACCTTCGTCACGCCGGTCGTCGTCCCGCCCCCGCCCGTCGCCCCCGACCCGCTGTTCGAGTTCGACCCGCTGTTCCGCCCCGACCCCTCGATCAGGTCGCTCGCCGACGGGTTGTCGTCCACCTTGCGGATGAACGACTGGGTCTGGGTGCCGGAGCGGCTGTCGAAGACGAACTGGGCCACGTCGCCGCCGTGCCGCGTGCGGGGCAGGATGTCGTCGAGGCCGTCCCCGTTCACGTCGAACGAGGACACCCGCACGCCGCCGGTGAACGAACTGTCGTCGGCGAAGAAGCTCCGCAATTCGGACCCGTCCCGGCCGCTCAGGACGCGGACGTGCGGGCCGGCGTTCTTGCCCGCCCCGATCACCAGGTCGTCGCGGCCGTCGCCGTCCACGTCCCCGCTGGCCACGTTCACCCCGCCGGTGACGGTCGGGGCGTAGGCGTAGAAGCTCCGCAGTTCGCTGAAGTCCCGGCCGCTCAGGACGCGGACGTGCGGGCCGCCGCCCGACCCGACGCCGGTGACGATGTCGTCGTACCCGTCCCCGTCGATGTCGCCGCTGCCGACGTTCAGACCGCCCGTGAAGCCGGAGTCGTAGGCGAAGAAGCTCGTCAGGAGCGTCCCGGTGCGGCCGTCGAACACCCGCACGTTCGGCCCGCCGCCCGGCCCGGCGGCCGTGATGATGTCGGCGAACCCGTCGCGGTTCACGTCGCCGACGGCCACGGACAGGCCGTTGCGGAACTCCGGCACGTAGGCGAAGAAGCTGCGGATCTCGGTCCCGGTCTTGCCGTCGTACACCTTGATGTGCGGCCCGCCGCCCGGCCCGGCGGCGGTCACCAAGTCCTTCACCCCGTCGCCGGTCACGTCCCCGGTGGCCGCCCGGACGCCGCCGCGAAAGCCCACGTCGTACACATCGACCTCGCCGATGTCCGCGCCGGTCTTCGGGTCGATGATCTTGACGCGGGGGATGCCGCCGTCCTCCGGCGCGACGGCGATGGAGTCGGCGGACAGGGTGAACGCGGCCGGGACGGCGCGGGTTTCGAGGGCGGTGAGCGACGGCCGGAAGCCCCTCGGCGGCGTGGTCGCGCGGCGGGCGGCGAGCCGACAGATCCAGGAACGGAACATGGTGTGTCTCCGGTCGCGGACGAGGACCGCGACGTGACAGGGACGTGGAGTAACCCAGCACCCACCTTATCTGCGGCCGCACCGGCACGGGACACGGAAATCGCAGTTCGGGGAAGTTTCCCCATTTCGTGTCCCGTCCGCCGCCGGTTCGTGATCTGGTCCGGGTGGCGAACCCAGGATCATTCCGTTATTCACTCTGGGAGGCCACTGACGGGCCGCGAGGGAGCGTCGGATTCCGCCGGGAAAAGACGCTCCCTCGCGGTCGCGGCTCGTGGATTCACCGGATACGGGAAAGGCCCTGGTGGTGAACCGGGGGCCGGCCTGCGACGGTCGAGTCGGGTTGTAGGGGGTCCGGAGGGAGGTAAACTGATCGGTCACGTCCGATTGGTCCTCCGGAGTTTCGCGTTGCAGGACAGCCCGGATTTCCGCGACCTCATCCGTCGGGTCCGCGACCGCGACCCGGACGCGGCGGCCGAGTTGGTCCGCCGGTACGAGTCCACCATCCGGCGGGTCGTCCGCATCCGCCTCCGCGACGCCGGGATGCGGCGGCTGCTCGACTCGACCGACGTGTGCCAGTCGGTGCTGGCCAGCTTCTTCGTCCGCACCGCCCTCGGCCAGTACGAGGTGGACACCCCGGCGCAGCTGCTCAACCTGCTCACCGCCATCGCCCGGAACAAGCTGTCCAATCAGGCGAACCGGCTGCGGGCCAAACGGCGGGACATCCGCCGGGACACGGCGGCGGGCGACGGCGGGCCGGTGGTCGCCGACGACGCCTCGGACCCCAGCGAGCAGGCGTCGGCGCGGGAGATTCTCGAGAAGGTCCGCGCGCGGCTCGATCCGGCCGAACTGTACCTGGCCGAGCAGCGGGGCGCGGGGCGGAGTTGGCAGGACCTCGCCGACGAGCTGGGCGGGACGGACGTGGCGCTGCGCAAGAAGTTGACGCGGGCGCTGAGCCGGGTGATGGCCGCCCTCGGCCTGGAGGACGACGACGATGCCTGACCTCGCCCGACACCAGCTCGACCAACTCCTCGACCGCCAAGCCCAGGCGTGGCGCGGCGGCTCCCGGCCGGCCGTCGGGGAGTTGCTCGGCGGTGCCCGGCTCGGCGACGACCCGGAGACGGAACTCGACCTGATCTACAACGAGATCGTCCTCCGCGAGGAACTGGGCGAAGAGGCGGACCGGGCGGAGTACGCCGGCCGGTACCCGCACCTCCGCGAGGAACTGGACCTGCACTTCGAAGTCCACGACGCGATGGCCGACCCGGTCCTCTCCCAGACCGCCGCCGTTGCCGTCGCCGACACGCTCCCGGAGACGCCGTCGTTGCCGCCCGAGGCGACGCCCGACCTGCCCGAGTACGACGTTCTCGACCTGCTGGGGCGCGGCGGCATGGGGGTGGTGTACAAGGCCCGCCACCGCCGCCTCCGCCGCCTCGTCGCGCTGAAGACGTTCGCCCCGGAGCGACGGCCGTCGCCCCGCGAGGTGGCCCGGTTCCGCACCGAGGCCGAAGCCGTCGCCCGCCTCCAGCACCCGAACATCGTCCAGATCTTCGAAGTCGGCGAGCGCGACGGGGTGCCGTTCCTGGCCCTCGAGTTGGCCACCGGCGGCACGCTCGCCGAGCGGCTCCAGCGGCTGCCGTTCGCCCCGCGCGCCGCCGCCGAACTGGTCGCCGCCCTCGCCGCGGCCGTCCACCACGCGCACGCGCACGGCGTCATCCACCGCGACCTGAAGCCGGCGAACGTCCTGTTCGCGGCCGACGGCACCCCCAAGCTGACCGACTTCGGGCTGGCCAAACTGCTCGCGGCGGACGACCACGAGCTGCCCCGCGACACCACCCGCACCGGCGACCCGGTCGGCACGCCCCGCTACATGGCCCCGGAGCAGGCCGCCGGCCGGCACGACCTCGTCGGCCCGACCACCGACGTGTACGCCCTCGGCACCCTGCTGTACGAGTGCCTGACGGGGCAGGTGCCGTTCGTCTCGGCCGGCTTCCTGGAGACGCTGAACCTGATCCGGTCGGCCGACCCCCGGTCGCCGCGAACCCTCCAGCCGACGATCCCCCGCGACCTCGAAACGATCTGCCTCGCCTGTTTGAACAAGGAGCCGGAACACCGCTACGCCTCCGCGTCCGCCCTGGCCGACGACCTGCGGCGGTTCCTCGACGGCAAGCCGATCACGGCCCGCCCGACGCCGCCGTGGGAACGGGCGTGGAAGTGGTGCCGGCGTCGGCCGACTACCGCCGCGTTGCTCCTCGTGGCAGTCCTCATGGCGGTCGGCGGCGGCGTCGCGGCCGTACTCGCGGATCGCATGACGCAGGAGCGGATCGCCACCGCCCGCGCGGCCGTGGACGAGACCGTCGCGCGCGGACAGGACGCGCTCGCCGCCGGCGACGACGCCGGGGCGGAAGCGCTCTTCGTGGACGCGCTGACGCGGGTGGAGGGCGAACCCGCGCTCGCCGACCTGAAACTGCACGTCGCCGGCTGGCTCGACCACGCCCGCCGCGCCGCCAACCGGCATCACTGGAAGCAGCGGACCCCGCCCCGCCTGTTCGACGAGATGCGCGACGACGCCGTGTTCCAGAGCCTTCTCCTCGACGGCACGCCTGCGGAGTCGATCCGCCGCGCCCGCGCCGCCGTCGCCACCGCGCTGAGCTTCACCCTGCCGAACGACCCGACCTGGCGGGCGGAACGCGAGCGGCTCGCCCTGCTCGACGCCGAACTCCTCCGCGCCGAGTCCGGCCCGACGGCGGCGGTCGCGCGGCTCGACGCCGAACCGGGGGCCACGTCCCGGCTCTTCCGCACCCGCCGCGCCGCCTACCTCGATCAGGCCGGGCGAGCCGCCGACGCCGCGGCCGAGCGCGACCGGGCCGCCGCACTGCCGCCGGACGACACGTCGGCCCGGCTGTTCGCCGGCCTCGATCACCTCCGCGCCCGCGACTTCGCCGCCGCCGCCGCCGCGTTCGACGCGGTTCTCGACGCCGACCCGGAGCAGTTCGCCGCCCGCCTCGGCGCGGCGCTGAGTGCCTTCCACCTCAACCGGTACGGCGAGGCGAAGGCCGGGCTGACGGCGTGCGTCGCCCAGCGGCCCCGGTTCGCGTGGAGCTACTTGTACCGCGCGCGGTGCGCCCGCACCGGCGGGGATTTGGCCGCCGCCAAACGGGACTTGCAGCGCGGGCTGGACTCCGTTCCGCCGACGCCGGCGCGGGTCGCCCTCCTGGTCGAACTCGAGGCGATTCACCTCCTGTCGAACGACCCCGGCGCGGCCCGCGCCGCCCGCGAGCAGGCGAACGAACTCCTCGCCGGCGGGGAATGACGAGCGCGTCCCGTTGCCATCTCTTTCCCGTCAGGATCATCCCATGTCGTCGTTCCGCCTTCCCTCGGTCGCCCGGCGCGCGTTCACGCTCATCGAGCTGCTGGTGGTGATTGCCATCATCGCCATCCTGATTGGCTTGCTGCTGCCGGCCGTGCAAAAAGTCCGCCAGGCCGCCGAACTGATGAAGTGCCGGAACAACCTGAAACAACTCGGGCTGGCGTGCCACAACTACCAGGGCACGTTCGACGTTTTTCCGCGATCGACCGTCCGACCGAGGGGCAGCACGGGAATCGACGGACAGCCCGCCGGCAACCTGAGCCAGTGGCACAGCGGCACCTACGAGTCGTGGCTGCGGCAGATCGCGCCGTACATCGAGCAGCCGAACGCCCGCGTCCAGGACGCCGTCAAAGTGTTCGGCTGCCCGTCCGACCCGCGCGGCCCGACCTACTCGGTTCCGAAGTACGGGTTCACGTGGTACGTCGGCGTCTACTCCAATCCGGCGAGCGAGAACAACGGCATCATCGTGGACGACTCGAAATCGAAGACGGCGTTCAAAGTGTCGGCGTCGGACGTAACGGACGGCCTGAGCAACACCATTCTGCTGGCCGAGCGACCGCCGCCGGCCGACGGCCAGTGGGGGTGGTGGGACTCGGCCTGTTGCATCCAGGACGGCCTCTCGCCGGTGCGGGGCGACCGGAAGATCTACAGCTCCGGCGTGAACGGAAACTGCCCGAACCCGGCCCCCTACCGGCCGAGCGACGTGCAGGACAACTGCGCGTTCAACACCGTCAACTCGTTCCACGCCGGCGGCGGTTTCTTCGGCATGGGGGACGGCAGCGTCCGGTCGATCGCGTACTCGGCCGGCAACCAGCCGGTGGGCGGTGCCACGCTTCTCGAGGCGCTCGCGTCGCGCAGGGGCGGCGAAATCACCCCTGGGGATTATTAGGGTTGTCGCACGCCGCACGGCGAAAACAAGGGCGAAGAGTCACCGACGATCAGCCGTCACTGGGGGAAGTTCCTGGGGCATCCCGTGGTGGGTTTGCTCCCACCCCACCCGACCAGGAACTTGGGGCTATGATACGAGTGCCTGGGGCGTGAAGCTCGTTATGTCTTTG
>JAYUFU010000229.1:0-5785 GCA_043738505.1 Fimbriiglobus sp.
CGTGGGTCTCTCGGTTCCGAACCACCCACGGCCCTTGCGGGCCGGGTTCGCCAAGACGGAAGATGCCACTCCCTCGCGGTCGCGGCTCGCCGGAACACGTTTCCGGCTTGAACACCCCCTCCCCATTCATGGGGAGGGGGCCGGGGGGTGGGGTTCTGTCTTCATCCGCCGCGGCGGGGAAGTGCAACACCGTGCGGTGGAACTGCGGCTCGATGACCGGCGTGTGGCTGACGGCGCGGGGGTGGCTGCGCGGGCTGACGAACCGCGGCACCGGCGGCAGCGACGCCGACGGGGCCGGCAGGGGTGTCGCGCACGGCGTGTCGTCGCCGTCGTCCGGCCACTCGTAGGTCGAGTCGAGCGACCACTTGCCCCGCATCCGCTCCTTCTCCTGCTTCAAAATGGCCATCGCCGCGCGGAACCGGTCGCCCGGACAGCGGGCGCGCATGGTCCGCCGCCGCCCCTGGGCGATGCGGAGCAGGCGGTCGATATCGACGGGGGCGGGCGGGAACGTGGGCATGGCGGCGACCCGGAGATGTGATCATCCGCATACTATATCCGGTGATGTGGACAAAAGTCAATACCGGCGGACGGATTTTCCGGGGACGGGGGAGGTGGTCGTCTTGTTAGCCCGCCGCGCGAGCAAGGGCCGCCGGCCGACGCGGTGCCACCGTTCACGGTTGTCCGCCACGGCGGTTTGGCCCTTGCTCGCGCGGCGGGCTAACGGGGCGACGCCTCCGCCCTCCGATTCGCCCTTCTCCCGCCGCGCCGCGGGTGCTACGTTAACAGCCGAACCTGCGATCCCGATTTCCGCGCGAGGGTTTCCGATGGCGTCCACCAAGATGATCGACATCCGGCGGGGGATGGTGCTGAACATGAACGGCACGCTGAACTACGTCCTCGACCGCGACCTGAACACGCCCGGCAACTGGCGGGCCATCCTGTACCTGAAGCTGAAGAACCTGACCACCGGCAGCATCACCGACGAGCGCGTTCACCCGGACGACAAGGTGGACGTGGTCTACCTGGACATGCGAGACCACACCTACAGCTACAAGGACGGCGACGACTACGTGTTCATGGACGCCGAGACGTTCGAGCAGGTGACGCTGAACGAGAGCATGGTCGGCAAGATGATGAAGTACCTGCGGGAGAACGACACCTGCAAGATCACCTTCTACGACGGCAAGGCGCTGAGCATGGAGCTGCCGCAGACGGTGGCGATGAAGGTGGTCGAGACGGAGCCGGGCATCAAGGGGGCCACGGCCGCCGCCCAGACCAAGCGGGCGGTGATGGAGACCGGCCTGGAAATCCAGGTGCCCAGCTTCATCGCCCAGGGCGAACTGATCGTCATCCAGACCGAGGACGGCAAATACCTGAAGCGGATGAAGGAGTAGGGCCAGGATGGGCGAACCCGGCCCTGGCGGGCCGGGTTCGCCAAGATGTGGTATCGTGACGGGATGCCCGGCTTCGCCCACCCCGCGTTCTTGCTGCTGTTGCCGGTCGCCGTGCTGGTGGCGTGGCGGCACCTCCGCCGGCGGCGGCCGGCGCTACGGTTCCCCGACGCCTCGCTCTTCCTCGGCCTTCCCGTCGGCCGCGCCGCCCGCGCCAAGTGGGGCGGCACAATCTTTCGCGGTCTGATCCTCGCCGGTCTCATCCTCGCCGCCGCCAACCCCCGCTGGCCCGACCTGCGGACGCGAATCCCCGTGGACGGCGTCGCCATCGTCCTGGTGCTGGACGTGAGCGACAGCATGGGCCAACCCGACTACGGCACCCCGCCGGTGTCGCGGTTGACGGCCGCCAAGCAAGCCTTCCGCCTGTTCGTCGCCGGCGGCACCGCCCCCGACGGCACCCGCCTGGACGGCCGGCCGAACGACCAGCTCGCGCTCGTCACCTTCGCCGCCGTGCCGCAGACGACGTGCCCGCTGACGCTCAACCACACCGTCCTGCTGAAAGTCCTCGACGAGCAGCAGACGCTGAACGGTATCCACGGCGGCACGAACATCGGCGACGCGCTGTTGGAGGCCCTCGTCCGCCTCGATGCCGCCGGCGAGCGGCCGAAGCTGGTGGTCCTGTTCAGCGACGGGGAAAGCAACACGTCCGGCAACGGCACCCTGACCCCGGTGCAGTCGGCCGGCCTGGCGGAGAAGCTGGGCATCCCGGTTCACACCATCGACTGCGGCGGCGACGGCCCGACGACGGCCCCGGACGAGGCGCGGCAGCGGGCCGACGGCCGCGCGACGATGGACGCCGTGGCGGGCATGACCGGCGGCAAGGCGTTCGTCGCCGACAGCGCGGAGGAGCTGCGCGACGTGCTGAAGGGCATCGACGCGCTGACCCGCCAGCCGGCCCCGGCCCCGCGCTACCGCCGCTTCCACGACTTCGGCGTCTGGTGCGGCCTCGCGGCGGTCGGGTTGCTCGCCGCGCTGGCGCTGCTCGAACGCACCCGCTGGAGGACGCTACCGTAATGGACTTCTCGGCGTGGCAAACCGGGCTGGCGACCGCGTGGGCGGACGCATGGGTATTCCTCCGTGGCGTGCGGTTCGCGCGGCCGGCGCTGCTGTGGCTGGTCCTGTGGCCGCTCGCGCTGGGGCTGGTCGGCTGGGTCGCCGGACGGCTGGCGCGGCGGCGGTTCGCACTGGTCGGCCGCGCCGGCGCGGTGGCCGGCCTCATCACCGACCGCCGGGGCACCGGGTGGCTGACGCGCTTGGCCGCCGGTCTCGCGTGGTCGGCGCTGGCCGTCGCCGTGGCCGGGCCGCGCTGGGGCAAAGGGGACGACGGCGGGGTGGCCGTCGGGCGGGATTTGGTCATCGTCCTCGACTTCAGCCGGAGCATGTTGGCCGACGACTTGAAGGACAGCCGGCCGCGGTGGAAGGCCGCCGTGGACGGGGTGAGCGACATCCTGGAATCGGCCCGCGCGACCGGCGGCCACCGCATCGCGCTGGTGGTGTTCGCCGCGCGGGCGAAGCTGGTGGTGCCGTTGACCACCGACTACGACCACCTCGCCGTGCGGCTGGCGGACCTGTCGGCCGAACTGCCGCCGAACGAGGTCCGGCCGGCGGACGACACCGCGAAGTCGGGCACGCGGATCGGCGCGGCGCTGGTGCTGGCAGTGGAGTCGCACGACCTGCGGTTCCCCGGCGCGCAGGACATCCTGCTGTTCAGCGACGGCGACGACCCGGCCGGCGACCGCGAGTGGTCCCAGGGCGTCACCGCCGCCCGCGCGAAGAACATCCCGGTCCACGTCGTCGGTCTGGGCCACCCGGTGCAACTCAGCCCGATCTCGATCCGCGGCAAATTGATCGAGCGCGACGGCGTGTTCGTGGAAACGAGATTGCACGAGGAGGTGCTGACCGCCATCGCCACCGAGGGGCACGGCAAATACATCCCGGCCCGCCGCGACTCGCCGCCGGTGTCGGACTTCCTCGCCGGCCTGCCGGACTTCCCGCGCGAGCTGATCGACGACGCCGCCCCGCAGCCGGTGGACCGCTCGGCGTGGTTCTTCGCCGCCGCGCTCGTCTTTCTGGTAATCTGGCTGTGGCGGGCGAAGTGAAGTCGGATCATCGCCGCCGCGAGCGCAGCGAGTGGGAAACCTGGGAGGCGTATTCCCCATGCGAATCATCACCGTCGCTCTTCCCCTCGGCCTCCTCCTCGCCGCGAACCCGGCGGCGGATCGCGCCGCCGAGGACCGCATCCGCGCCGGCAACGCGGCCGTCGCGCGGGGCGAGTACGCCCTCGCCGAGGCGCAGTACACCGCCGCCGAGGAGCTGACCGCCGACCCCGGCTTGGTCGCCTTCAACAAGGGCGCGACCGGCTTCCGCCGGGGCGACTGGATCGCCGCCGAAGCGCACTTCACCCGCTGCCTGGACGACCGCGCCTGCCCCGCCGACCGCCGCGCGAAGGCGCTCTACAACCGGGGCGTCTGCCTCGTCCGCCGGGGCGGGCTGACGGAACTCCGCGCGGCCATCGTCAGCTTCGAGTGGTGCCTGGCGTCTCCCGCCGCCGACGCCGCGCTGACCGCCGACGCCCGGCACAACCTGGAGATCGCCAAGCTGCTGTGGAACGAGGCGCGGGCACGGGCGAGTAAGAAGCCGACGCCGAACGACCCGCCGGAGAACCCGCCGGACCCGCCGCAACCCGACCCGAAGCCGCCGGATCAGGGTACGGGCAACGAACAGCCGGGACAGGACACCAACCCACAGTCACCGACCGACATCGACCAGCAGACGGGACTGCCGAGGCAAGGGGCGAACGCGAAGAAAACGGAACGCAAGACGCCCGGCAAAGGCACGCTGCCGGTGAACGTGGGCGGGGCCGAGCTGCCGCCCCGCACGCCGGACGAGGTCCGCGAGTTCCTGAAGAAGGAAGCCGTTCGACTGGCCAAGGACCGGCGGAGCGTGGCGGAGTTGGTGGCCCCCCCGGAGCGGCCGAATGTCAAGGATTGGTAGCGTTCTGGCGCTGGCGGTCGCTTCCGTCGCCGTCGCCCAACCGCCGACGCGGCTGGACCAACTCGGCGCGGTGGTGAAGTCCCAGCCGGACTTCTACGGGGCCATCGCCGGCCCGGTCGAGACCGTCAAGATCGCGTGGACGCTGTCCGCGCCGACGGTGGAACTCGGCGGGTCCGTGACGCTGACGCTGACCGTCCGCAACGCCGTCAACCCCCGCGAACTGAAGCGGCCCGACCTCGCCGCGTTGCCCGCTTTCAAGGACACGTTCTCGCCCGTCGCGGATGTCCCGACGCCCGAACCCGCCGAGGACGCGAAGGCGGTCGAGTTCGTCTACACCCTCCGCCCGCGCGACGAGGGCCGCATCGTCCTCGCCCCGCCGCGCTACCTCTACTTCAAGCCGAACGCGGCGAAGCTGCCGACCGCGTTCGCCGACCCGCCGACGCTGACCGTCACCAAGCCGGTGGCGAAGGCGATCCCGCCGGTACCGCTGGCCGGGCCGGAGTCGTTCTTCGAACCTGCGATCGGTTCGTACTCCGCCTCGGGCGCGGTGCCGTCGGCGTACTGGCTCGCGCTGCTGCTCGCCGCGCCGGTCGTGCTGCTGGGCTGGGTGCTGGGCTGGCGGTGGCTGTTCCCGAATGCCGCGCGGCTCGCCCGCCTCCGGCGGAATCGGGCCGTCCGCCGCACCCTGGATCGCCTCCGCGCGGCGCATCGCAAACCCGACCCGGCCGGCGAAACCGCCGCCGCCCTCCGCTCCTACTTGGCCGCGCGGTTCGGGCTGTCGCCGGTCGCGTCCACGCCGTCCGAGGTGTACGCCGGGCTGCACGAGTCGGCGGTTCCGGCCGACCGCATCGGCGAGGCGGACGAGCTGCTCCGCCGCTGCGATGCCGACCGCTTCGCCCCGCTGCCAACCCGCACCGCCATCGTCGCCGACGCCATCCGCCTCGTCGAGCGGTGGGAAGGGATGACGGGGTAGGGAATGGGGTTCGAGTCGCCTGTGAGACCCCGCCCCCGGTCCCACCAGCGGTAGGCGTCTGGCGCGACGAAAGCGACCGGGCGGTCGGGCTTCCGCTGGTAGTGTCGGTGCGAGAGGATGGGCGCTCTCCCTGACACCTGATACACGAACCCGATTGTGGTGCCCCTTCTGCGCGGCGGCGCGGTCTTCGCCTTCCACCTCTCCCAGCTGGGTGCTCTGTTGCGATCTTCCGGTGTGAAGCGCACTCATCGCTTTCCGGCCTGAAGGGCCGGTTCTACCAGCCCAGGCCGTAAGGCCTGGGTTGCGGTGGAAAAAAGGCTCCGGCCCTGAAAGGGCCGTTCACGGCGCGGGGTGTGTACGCCCTTTC
>JAYUFU010000230.1:0-5761 GCA_043738505.1 Fimbriiglobus sp.
CGCGATTCCAGGGGTGTCGCTCGCTCACCCCTGGCTACAGTCCGCCACGCCTCCGGCGTGAAGACAAGATTTGCCGGACGCTGTTGAGCGCTGCTTCACTTCCCACTTTCGGCTAGCATATCTCCCGACAACTCTCCTTCTCTCCCGTTCGGGGTCGATCATGTCGCGCATCGGTGCGGTGGTGGCGGTCGCGGCTCTGGCCGTCGCCGCGTGGGTCTCGTTCCGGCCGACGCACTCGGCGGACGCGCCGGCGAAGCCGGCGGTCTGGACTTCGGGCAAAGTCACCGGCAGCCCGGAGTCGCCGCCGCCGTACACCCCGGCCCGCGCCTTCCCCGGCGCGAAGTTCAACCACCCGCTGCTCATCGCCCGCGTGCCCGGTTCGCCGCTGCTGTTCCTCGGCGAGCAGGACGGCAAGCTGTTCGGCATCGATCCGGCCAAACCCGACGCCAAGCCGGCGCTCTTCGCCGACCTGAAGGCCGACTTCGCCAAGCTGACGCCGATGAAGGACTCCAACGGCTTCCACGAACTGTACGGCCTCGTCTTCCACCCGAAGTTCGAGACGAACAAAACGTGCTTCGTCTGCTACACGATCAAGGGCAAGAAGGGGCCGAAGGTCGGGCCGTTCAACCCGGACCAGAACTTCCCCGACGGCTCGCGGGTGTCGCGGTTCACGGTGACGCTGAAGGAGGGCGAAGCGCCGAAGCTGGACCTGAGTTCCGAGGAGATCGTCATCACCTACACGCAGGGCGGGCACAACGGCGGCGACCTGCACTTCGGCCCCGACGGCTACCTGTATATCTCGACTGGGGATGCCACCGACCCGGCCCCGCCGGACAAGTTCGGCACCGGCCAGGACTGCTCCGACCTGCTGTCGTCCGTGCTGCGGATCGACGTGGACAAGAAGGGCGCGGGGCGGAACTACGCCATCCCCAAGGACAACCCGTTCGTCGGCGTCACGCACGACGGCAAGAAGGTGCGGGGCGAGGTGTGGAGCTTCGGCTTCCGCAACCCGTGGCGGATGAGCTTCGACCGCACGACCGGCGACCTGTGGGTCGGCGATGTCGGGTGGGAGAACTGGGAGATGGTCCACAAGCTGAGCAAGGGCAGCAACCACGGGTGGAGCATCGTCGAGGCCCGGCAGCCGATCAACACGACGTGGAAGCTGGGGCCGACACCGGTCATCACGCCGGCGGTCATCGAACTCGATCACTCGGCCGCCGCGAGCGTGACGGGCGGGTATGTGTATCGCGGCAAGAAGTTCCCGGAGCTGGTCGGCAAGTACATCTTCGGCGACTACATGACCAAGCGCATCTGGGCGGCGAAGGTCGAAGGCGACCGGCTGCTGGAGCTGGTGGACCTGATCGCGCCGACCGTCCGCGTGTCGGCCTTCGGCGAGGACAATGCCGGCGAGATCTTCTTCGTCGATTACGACGGCGGCACCGTCCACACGCTGGAGAAGAACACCGTCCCGCAATACGACCCGGCGAAGTTCCCCAAGACGCTGAGCGGCACCGGCCTGTATACCGACGTTAAGAGCAACAAGTTGGCGTCGGGCGTCAAGCCGTTCGCGGTGAACGCGCCGATGTGGAGCGACGGGGCGACCGCCGAGCGGTTCGTCGCGGTGCCCAACGGCGAGAAGATCAAGCACTTCGAGGAGCGCCAGAAGCTCGGCTACGTCGATTGGCTGCCGTTCCACCTCGTGTTCCCGAAGGACGCGGTGCTGGGCCGCACGCTCACGCTGGAACTGTCGCCCGGCAAGGCGAAGCGGGTCGAGACGCAACTCCTGCACTTCGACGGCGCGTTCTGGCAAGCCTACAGCTACATGTGGCGGGACGACCAGTCCGACGCCGACCTGGTACCGTTCGACGGCTCCGAGAAGGTGTTCCGCGTGGCGGACCAGCGCGTCCCCGGTGGCGAGCGCGAGCAGGTGTGGAACTTCGCCAGCCGGCCGCAGTGCCTGACCTGCCACACGCCGTGGGCCGAGGTGTCGCTGGGCTTCAACTTCGATCAACTGAACAAGGCCGTCAAGGTCGGCGACAAGGACCGCAACCAACTGGCCGTGCTGTGCGAATCCGGGCTGCTCGAACGGCTGGACAAGCAGAAGAAGGCGAAGCCGGCGCTGACCGATGACGCCGCCGCGAAGCTCGGCAAACTGACCGACCCGCACGACGAGAAGGCCAACCTGAACGACCGCGCGCGGAGCTACCTGCACGCCAACTGTAGCCACTGCCACCGCAACGGCGGCGGCGGGGCCGTGCAGATGTACCTGACCCGCGACGCCGACCTGAAGAAGGAGAAGGTGATCGACGCCCCGCCGACCCGCGGCGACTTCGGCATCAAGGACGCGAAGGTCGTCGCGCCGGGCGCGCCGCACATGAGTACCCTCTTCTATCGCATGGCCAAGTTCGGTAAGGACCGCATGCCGCACATCGGAGCGGAGTTGCCCGACCCGAGGGGGATGGAGTTGATGCGGAAGTGGATCGAGGACATGCCGCCGGCAGCCGCGCTTATTGCCCAGGGACTTGACACCGTGGAGCAAGCGTTGCAATACCGCGTCCTCTATCCTGTGGATCTGATGGCCGCCGCCAAACTGCCGCCTGGCCCGATCCGCGACCTCTTCGAAGGGTACTTGCCACCGGCACCGGGCGAACGCAAGCTCGGCCAGAACCCGCGGCCGAAGCAAATCCTGTCACTGGCCGGCGACGCCGAGCGGGGCAGGGCGGTGTTCCTGCTCGAACGCAACCAGTGCGTGAACTGCCACAAGCACGGCACCGCTGGCAAGGAGATCGGCCCCGACCTCACGCACATCGGCGACACCCGCACCCGCGAGGACTTGCTCGAAAGCCTGCTCGACCCGTCCCGCCGCGTCGAGGCCAAGTACCAGAGCTACGAAGCCAAGACCCTGGACGGCCTGTGCGTGACGGGCGTGCTGGTAACGAAGGACGCGAAGGGCGTGACCCTGCGGGACGCGAAGGCCAAGGACCACACCTTCGCCACCGCCGACCTGGACAGCTTCCGCCCGTCGCGGCTGTCGCTCATGGCGAACGGCCTGCTCGCCGACCTGACCCCGCAGCAGGCCGCCGACCTGCTGGCGTTCCTAGCGAAGTCGCGGAAGTAGGTCGCGGTCGATGTTCCCCGGAGGGGAACGAGGCCCGACAGCCAATTCCCTCGGCGCGATGGTTGTATGCCGTCGGGCCTCCCCGGCCTGCGGCCGGCTCGACCGCGACCTACCACCACGCCGACATCACAAAACCGTCGGGCCTCGAAGACTCGACCGCGACCTACGAAAACGACCATGATCCGCCCCGCCAGCCGTGCCGACGTGCCCGAAATCGTGTCGCTCATCCGCGCGCTGGCGGTGTACGAGAAGCTGCCGCACGAGGTCGACCTGGACGACGCGGCGCTCGCCGAACACCTGTTCGGGCCGCGGCCCTACGCCGAGTGCCTGATGGCCGAGGACGCCGGCGCGGTCGTCGGCTTCGCGCTGTTCTTCCACAACTACTCGACGTTCGGCGGCAAGCCGGGCCTTTACCTGGAAGACCTGTTCGTCATCCCGGAGGCGCGCGGACGCGGGCACGGCAAGGCGCTGTTCCTCGAACTGGCTCGGCTGGCGAAGGCCCGCAACTGCGGCCGGCTGGAGTGGGCGGTGCTGGACTGGAACGAGCCGGCCATCGGCTTCTACAAGTCGCTCGGCGCGGTGGCCAAGGACGAGTGGACGACGTACCGCCTGATGGGCGACGCGCTGACGGAGCTGGCGGGCTAACAAACCCGATGCGGAGGAACCTTCGCCCTCTCACCCGCGACCAACCGGTATCACCTTTCCGGGGGTCGCCATGCTCCGCCTCGCCGCTTCGCTCCTATTCACGTCCGCCGTCGCCCTCGTCGCCGCGCCGGTGCCCCCGCTGCCGAAAGCGGAGAAGGACCGCCGGGCGGTTCTTGCCGACCTCGGAATCCCCGACACGGGCCAGAAATTGCCCCGCGTGCCAAACGGCTACCAGCCCGATGGCGTGGCCGACTCTGCCCTCCGCGCGGCCTGCCGGAAGGCGGCCGAAGCGCTGCTCACCCACCGCTCGAAGCCACTGCCGGACACGTTCAGTTTCGCCGCCGGGCCGAAAAAGGCCAAGGAGGCGATGAAGGCGGTTCAACTGATCGTCGCCGCGCGGACGCTGGACCTGGAGGAGGCGCTGGAGGCCCTTGACGGGTTGACGGAGGGTCAGCGGAAGGCGGAGGGGTCGAAGCGGTGGCGAGCGACCCACCAGTTCCTGTTCGCGGCCGTCGAACAGGAGATCGCGGCGCTGAACGAGTACAACCTCGCCCTCGGCCGCGTGCTGACGGAGACGGTCGAGCCGCCGACGGTGGACGCCGAGACGAACGCGCTCAAGCTCGAGCCGGCGGCCAAGATGATGAGCAACAAGAGAACCCGCGAGCAGGCCAAAGCGGCGCTGGACGAGTTCGCGCGAGTGATCGAGGCCCACCCCGACACCCCGTGGGCGGCGCTGGCGGAGACCGCCAGGGACCGGCCCCTCGGCCTATCTTGGGTGCCGACGAAGGTCGAGGGGCCGAAGGCGAAGGAGAAGTAGGCGCGGCCGTTTGCCGTGTCGCGGCAAACCCGCTCTGTGTAAGCCTCTCCCAATCGGCCGGTAAGATAGCGGGACGGCTCCGATGCCCGTCCCGCTGCTCCTCCGAGACCGTTCATGACCGTCGTTTCGCCCGATATCGCCCTCGCCGCCCTGCACTGGCGGTATGCCGTCAAGAAGTTCGACCCGGCGAAGAAGATTCCGGCCGACCTCTGGGCCGCGCTTGAGCAGTCGCTCGTCCTGTCGCCGTCCAGTTATGGCCTCCAGCCGTGGAAGTTCTTCGTCGTCGAGACGCCGGCCGTCCGCGAGCAGCTCCTGCCGCACTCGTGGGGCCAGAAGCAAATCGTGGACGCCTCGCACTTGGTCGTGTTCGCGGTCAAGAAGGACGTCGGCGCGGCGGACGCCGAGCGGCTGATCGCCCGATCGACGGCGGTGCGAAACCTTCCGGCGACCGCGCTGGACGGGTACAAGGGAATGATCGTCGGGTCGCTCACCAAGACGCCGGCCGCGGACATCGACGTGTGGATGAGCCGGCAGGTGTTCATCGCCCTCGGCGTGTTCCTGACGACGGCCGCCATGCTCGGCGTGGACGCCTGCCCGATGGAAGGGTTCGTGCCGGAGAAGTACGACGAAGTCCTGGGACTGACGGCCAAGGGGTACGCCGCGCGGGTGGTGGCCGCCGCCGGCTACCGGGCGGCGGATGACGCCAACGCGAGTCTGGCCAAGGTGCGGTATCCGGCCGAGGAGATCGTCGAGCGGGTGTAGGCCGTCGACGTGTTCTGCCCGCTCCGCGAGCGGGTTCAAAGACCGCTCGCGGAGCGAGCAGAACACTTCCGAGAGGAAGACTTCGGACGGGGGAATTGGTACAATAGCGGTCCACGATCCCCGCTCCGGTTCTCGGTGTCGAATGGCGGAGGCCCCGATCACGCGCGCCACTCTCCTCGTCCGCATCAAGGATGCCGGGGATGTCGAGGCGTGGACCGAGTTCGTCAACCTGTACGGCCCGGTCGTGTACGGGTTCGCCCGCAAGCGCGGGCTGCAAGACGCGGACGCCGCCGACCTCGTGCAGGACGTGCTGCGGAGCGTCGCCCGGAACGCCGCGCGGATGGACTACGACCCGAAGCGGGGCACCTTCCGCGGCTGGCTGTACACCGTCACCCGGAACAAGATTTACAACTTCCTGA
>JAYUFU010000231.1:0-5749 GCA_043738505.1 Fimbriiglobus sp.
TGGGCCTTCAAGTCCGCCACCAAGTACAAGGACGACTTCGGCTTCGACAACGGGCCGCGCTGCGTGCCGGTCGTGGACGGTGAGACGGTCTTCACCTACGGCGCGGACGCCGACTTGCACGCGGTCGAGGCGAAGACCGGCAAGCAACTGTGGGGTAAGAACCTGATGGCCGAGTACAAGCCGAAGAAGGGGTACTTCGGCGTCGGGGCCGGGCCGGTCGTCCTCGGCGACGTGCTGCTGGTGAACGTCGGGGCGAAGGGGGCGGCGGTGGTCGGGTTCGACACGGCCACCGGCAAGGAGCTGTGGAAGGCCGGCGACGACGGCCCCGGCTACAGTTCGCCGGCGGTCCTGGACGTGGGCGGAAAGCCGCACGCCGCGTTCCTCACCCGCGCGGGGGTGATGGTGGTCCGCCCGACCGACGGCAAGGTGACGCACACCCTGCCGTGGCGGTCGCGCCTGGATGCGTCCGTGAATGCGTCCGCGCCGCTGGTCCGCAAGGACGAACTGTTCGTCACGTCGAGCTACGGCACCGGCTGCACGCTCCGGAAGGTGACGGCCGACGACCTGGAAGAAGTGTGGGCGAACGACGCCAGCCTGAGTTGTCAGTACACCACGCCGGTGCTGGTCGGCGACCACCTGTACGGCACCCACGGCCGGGCGGACACCAAGACCGGCGAACTGCGGTGCGTCGAGTGGAAGACCGGCAAGGTGAAGTGGACCGCGAAGCAGTTCGGCGTCGCGCACCTGATCGCCGTGGACGGCGGGCTGCTGGCGGTGACGGAGACCGGCGCGGCGGTGCGGTTCGAGGCCAACGCCAAGGAATACAAGGAAGTCGCGCGGGCGGAGGTGCTGACCGGCGTCGTCCGCGCCGCCCCCGCGCTGGCCGACGGCCGGCTGTACGTCCGCAACGAGAAGCAGCTGGCGTGCGTGAAGCTGAAGTGAAACGGTGTCTCCACTCCCTTCGGTCGCGGCGATGATGGCGGCGGTATCGTCGCCGCGACCGAAGGGAGCCTGCCGACTACTTCACCACCACCGGCGCGGCGGACAGTTTCTCGAACAGCACCTTCTCCCACACATACGGGTAGAAGGTCACCAACTTCGGCAGCGTCGTCTTCGCCAGGGACTCGTTCACTTGGCCCTGGGTCGTGCCGTCGTTCCCCCGCGCGACGCGCGGGAGCTTCGGGTTCGGCCGCGCGACCGGCTTCGCGGGCGCGAAGGCCGCGCCCGTCCCGGCGCGGTCGCGGAAGCCGTTCTGCACCGCCGTCCCGTACTTCTGCCAGTTCTTCTCCCCGTCGAGCATCGCCTGGTTGTGCAACTCCACCGCGAACCGGGCCTCGGCCAGGAACGTCTGCGCGTCCACCGGGCCGGGCACGCAGTGGACGACGTGCAGGTCGTCGCCGACCGCCCGGCAGAAGTAGCTGGCCACGTTGCCGCCGAGCTTCTGGTCGCCGACGATGCGGAAGGTGCCGACTTTCTGCGCGGCGGCCGCGAAGTGGCGGTTCAGGTAGTCGCCGACCTTCTCGTCCGCCAGGGCGTTCACACGGAGCGCCTGGGCGTTGTTTCAGGTGAACCCGTCGTCCTCGATGTTGCCGGACAGGTGCAGCACGAAGACGAGCTTGTCCGTCGCCCTCGCCTGCTTCACGGCTTCCAGCGTGGACTTCGTGAAGTGGACGGCCGTGCCGTGCTTCCGGCAGTCGTCCGGGACCGGTCGGGCGTCCCACGCCCACGGCTTCGCCGGGTCGAGAAGTCGGGCCGCGACCGGTTCGGCGTCGGCGTCGTCCCGTGCCAAGCGGGGCAGCGGGGCGTCCTCGGACGACGGGCGGGGCAGGGCGGCCAGCTCCCGCGCCGCCTGGGGCGTCGGCGATTCCTCGACCGCGAGGCGGGCCATCGGGGCCGTTTCGGCCTCCGCCGTCAGGGACGACGGCGGGAAGCTGCGGACGACGACGGGTTCGCGCTTCGTCAATTTGAACCACGCCACGACGCCGAGGACGAGCAGCCACGCGGGTAGCCCGGCCGCCAGGACCGTCCGCCAGTCGATGACCCGCCACCACGCGGGGGTTCGGTTCGCCGTCATCGGGGTTCCTCCCGGAAAAAGGGGACGCTCGTGCCGCCGGCCGCAAGTACCAACCGAGTTTACCGGAATCCGTTGGCGGAGGGACACGCCTTTGTGGAAAGACTTCATACCCCTGCCCCCGCGTTGGCGAGGGCAGGGCCACAACCGAACTGTCCACTCGGGGTTCAGCCCGTCTTGTCGTTCGCCTTCCACCACTCGGCCGCCCGGTCTTCATTCCAGTCGCCGGCGCACCCGCACGCGAGGAGGGCCGTTTCCAGGTCGCGGACGGTGGCGAAGCGGTCGGCGGGCGCTTTCGCCAGGCACTTCAGGACGACGGCGGCGAGGTCGGCGGGCACCTCCAGGCGGACGGATCGGGGGTCGGGCGGCGGCTCGGCGATGTGCGCCGCCACCACCTCCATCGCCTTCTCCCTCTCGAACGGGGCGCGACCGGTGAGCAGGTAGAAGGCGGTGCCGCCCAGGCTGTAAATGTCCGTCCGGGCGTCGGTCGGCCGGGCGGTCGCCTGTTCCGGGGAGAGGAACGCCGGCGTCCCCATGACCACCCCCTCGCGGGTCAGCTTGGAGTCCTCGTCGGGGGCGTCGTCGGGGGCCTGGACGAGGCCGAAGTCGAGCAGTTTGGCCACGTCCGTCAGCCCGCCGCGGCGGCACGCCATCACGTTCGCCGGCTTGATGTCGCGGTGGATCAGCCCGACCCCGTGCGCCTCCCGCAGCCCCCGGCACACCTGCGCCAGCAGGAAGACCGCCCGGCCGGGCGGCAGCGGGCCGTGCGCGTCCACCATCCGCTGGAGGTCCTGCCCCGGCAGGTACTCCATGACGAAATAGAAGGTGCCGTCCGGGGTGTGCCCGTAGTCGTACACCTCGACCGTGTTCCAGTGCGTCAGGGTGGCCAGCATCCGCACCTCCCGCTCGAACCGCAGGACGGTGCGGGGGTCGTGCCGGCGGTCCGGGCGGATCAGTTTGATGACGCTCGGCCGGCGGAGCAGCCGGTGTTCCGCCAGATGCACCTCGCCCATGCCGCCGTGCCCGAGTTTCCGCACCAGCCGGTACTGGCCGAACTGCTTCGCCTCGAACGCCTCCTTCCGCAGCAGCGTCGCCTGCGCCGCCCCGTACACGGCGATGCCCACGCCGATGGCCCCCCAGACGGCGTACTGGACGTACATGATCCAGGTGTGGGCGAGGCTGAGCGCCGGGTTGAAGGCGGAGGCGACGCCAGTCACCAGCACGGGCATGAGGGCGGTGACGGTGACGACGACGGCCGTCCGGCGGGCGGTGTTCGGCACCAGGACCGGATACCCGGCGATGAGTGCGAACCACTGGAGCTGCCACACGTCGGCCAGGAGTACCTGGCCGATCTGCTCGGACAGCAGTTCCGTCAGCCGCTCGTTGCTCAGCAGGGACACCAGTTGGTTCAGCCCCTGGATCGTCCAGCAGGTCGCCAGCGTGACCGCCTCCGCCGCGGCGTACCAGCGGCGGCCGGCGTTCGGCCGCCGGTACGCGGCGACGGCCACCGCCCCCTGCACGACCCCGCCCGTCAGCAGCAGGGCCGTCCGCCCCCACGTCCAGTCGCCCGACCCGGCCCGCCGCATGACCTCGTCGCGGACGAGGAACAGCAGGTAGATGGCGGCGAGAATGACGAACACCTGCCGCAGGCGGCGGGCGAGCAGCCGGTCCAGGTCGGCCTGGGCGTCCGCCGGCGCGTCGGCCAGGACGGGCACCGCCGGACGGCTCCGCGCGAGCGGCGGGTCGGCGGCCAGGCTGCGGGTGGCGGCGTCGAAGGTGGAGGCGGGCATGACGAGAGTGTACCGCGCGAAGGCGGAGATTCTCGCCGGAAGCCGCCCCGACCGGCGGGCCAGCACCGCCGGGTGCTGGCCCGGCCTTGTCGGATCGCCCACTCGCGCCTAGAATTCAACTCTTCGGCGCACACTTTGCCGCCGGCCTTCGCGTGCTCCGCCGACACGCGGCAAAGGCTGGTCCCGCCGGGCGACCGTCTGTCGCGCCGCGGGCCGTGGTGTTCAACAGCGAGGGTGAGTCCATGACCGAACCGATGGTCGATTTGAAGGCGTTGCTGGTCGAGCGGGAAGAGTTCGAGGGGAGCATGGTGTCGAAGCTGCGGGAGGGGCTGTCCCAGGGGCCGAGCCAGATCCGCGCCCTCCGCGAGATCAACGAGACGCTCCAGAAGCGGATCGCCGTCGCCCCCGGCCCGCAGCAGAAGAAGATTCACCTCAAGCTCGGCGTCGTCCAGTTCTATATGGGCCGCACCCAGGCGGCCGTCGAACACCTGAAGCAGTCCGACGGCCCCCTGGCGTACTTCTTCCTCGGCCGTGCGCTGACCCTGCGGGGCGAGTACGACGACGCGCTGAAGAGCTTCGAGAAGGCCGAGAAGTCCGGGTACGCCGCCCAGCAGGTGCAGCTCCAGAAGGCCGGCGTCCTGCGGCTGCAAGGCGAGACGGCCCCGGCCAAGGCGATTCTGGCCAAGCTCAAGGACATGGCCGCGCACAACGCCGAATACCACTTCCAGGACGGCGGGCTAGCCGAGGCCGAAGGCGACACCACGCGGGCGGTGAAGGGGTACGTCCGCGCGGCCGAACTGGACCCGTCGCACGCGGGAGCCTTGTTCCGGCTGGCCTTCCTGAACGACCTGGCCGGGAACGACGACGAGGCCATCGGGTACTACGAGAAGTGCCTGAAGCACCCGCCGGTGGGCAAGGGGGTGCTGTACAACCTGGGCGTGCTGTACGAGGACAACGACAACTACACCCGCGCCGCCGAGTGCTTCCGCCGGCTCCAGAAGGCGGACCCGACGGACGCCCGCGCGCGGCTGTTCTGCAAGGACGCCGAGGCCGCCCTGAACATGTACTACGACGCCGCCGACGAGCAGGTGAACTTCGAGACGGCCCGCGTCATGGAAGAGCCGATCACCGACTTCGAACTGAGCGTGCGGAGCCGGAACTGCCTGAAGCGGATGAACATCCGCACGCTCGGCGACCTGACGCGGGTGAACGAGCCGCAGTTGCTGGCGAGCAAGAACTTCGGCGAGACGAGCCTGGAGGAGATCCGGGCCATCATGGGGGCGAAGCAGTTGCGGATCGGCCAGTCGCTCGACCAGGGCCAGCAGTACGAGTTCCGCTTCCGCCCGCAGACCAACCTGTCGCCGGAAGAGCAGGCGACGCTGAGCAAGCCGGTGAGCGAGTTGAACCTGTCGGTGCGCGCCCGCAAGTGCATGCACCGCCTCGGCATCAACACCCTCGGCGAGCTGTGCCAGCGGACCTCGGACGAGCTGCTGGAAGCCAAGAACTTCGGCATCACGTCGCTGAACGAGGTGAAGGAGAAGCTGACCGGCCTGGGGTTGAAGCTGCGGGGGGATTGATCAGGAGACAGGAGGCAGGAGACAGGAAGCAGGAAACCGAATCGAATTGGCGGTGATGGACTTTTGCCTCCTGACCTCTGTCCCCTGACTTCTGGCCACTGCTATGGATCACCTGTGGGCACCGTGGCGGCTGTCCTACGTCGCCGCCGCGAAGCCGGTCGCGCCGCCCACCCCCGGCGCGGCCGACTGCTTCCTGTGCCGGGGCGTGGCCGACTCCGCCGACCGCGCCAACCTCATCGTCCGCCGCACCCCGCTGTCCGTCGTGGTGCTGAACAAATTCCCCTACAACAACGGCCACCTGCTCGTCGCCC
>JAYUFU010000232.1:0-16514 GCA_043738505.1 Fimbriiglobus sp.
ACCGCCTGGGAGCGTCTTCTCTTGACGGAAACCGGCGCTCCCTGGCGGTCGCGGCTCGTCGGCACAACGGATGACGGAATGGCCCGGCGTGAGCCGTCGGGTGGTCACACGCCCGGTTCGTCGAACTTGGCCCCGAAACGCAATCCGCCCGCCCGCGGCGGCACGGGGCCGGCGCGGGCGGGGTCGGGTTGGGGATTGCGGCCGGCAACGGGCCGGGGCGGTTAGAAGAAGAAGCCGACGCCGACGTTCACCCCGTGGACGATGCGGAACGCCTGGAAGCCGTACTTCGGGTCGATGCCGCCGTAGTTGAACCCGACCGGCTCGGTCAAGTTCTTGGTGCCGAAGAACGTCTGGGCGTTGTACCCGACCCGCACCTGGAGGCCCTCGATCGGGTACCACCACAGGTTGGCGTTGCCGCCGACGCTGGGCACCAGCCCGATGTCGTTCACCGACCGCTTGTTGCCGATCGACTTGTCCTCCAACTCGTAGTGCGCCCGCTCCTTGATGACGTCCAGCAGGATGGCCGCGTTCAGGTCGGTGGACATGGAGAAGCGGCTGCCGGCGTAGATCTCGTGCCCGCACCCGATGTACGGCCCGTACATCCGCTGGGACAGCTCGTTGGTGTAGTTGGCGGCCGTGTTCGGGCCGGCGTTGCCGTCGATGTCGAAGCTCTGCGCCCGCCACCGGAACCGCTCCATGAACCAGTCCATCCGCACCCCGCCGAGGCCGTAGATCTTCGAGTACGGGGTGTCGAACAGCGGCACCCGCGCGCCCAGGTCCCACTGCGTGTAGTCCTCCTGGTAGCGGATGGTCATCACGCTCGCCCCGTTCCAGATGCCGTAGAACAGGCCGGTCGGCAGGGGCGACGGGTTGGGCGGCACGGTCAGCCCGTCCAGCGTCGTCTTCCGGTCCGGGCCGGCGTAGGCCTGCGGGAAGTTGTACACCGGCGAGGTGAGGAACGTGTCCACCAGGTCGCGGCGGCCGACGAACCCCCGCGGCACCAGGGTGGCGCTGGCGTTGTAGTCCTGCTTGTGGACGGCCAGGTAGCTCAGCTGCACCTGGATGTTGTCTTCCGTCTTGAAGCCGACGGCCAGCTTCCAGCCGGGGGTGTACGACCGGCGGCCGAACATGTCGGTACTCAGCCCGACCGCCCCGCTGCCGATGTATGTGCCCGGCACGCCGGTGAGCGCGCCGGTGCTGTCCACCAGCCCGCGGTAGGCGACGATCTGCTTGCCGAGCGTGTTCGTCTTGGCGAAGAACAGCAGGTCGGCGGTGGCGTAGAAGCCCTGCTTGGCCGGACTCCCCAGCGGCGTCCGGTTGGCGAGCGGGAAGCCCTCCCACTCGGACCCGCCGGGAATCCCGCTGGCGTCCGTCAGTCCGTCCCCTTGGGCGTGTGCCGGTGCGGCGACCGCGAAGGCCGCCACCAGAACCGCCATCCCCCCGTACAGTCTGTTGCGCATGAGCCGCATCCCCCATTTTTTTGACCCACGGGCGGCGGGTCGTCCGCGAGGCTCCCCAACCTCGCGGCCGTTCCGCCCGATGGGTGTGCGCGGCGGCGGTTTCCCAACCGCACGCCGCGCGACGATTCTGGCACCAGTGGCCGGCGAAGATACCGTGCGGCCCCCCCCGGTCAAGCCTGTTAACCGCGAAAATCCGCGCCCCCGGCCGGTTTTTCGCCCGCCCCGCGCCAGCGAATCGGAAACGGCATCCGTTCCGGGAACATGAGTGGTTCAGGTTGAACGGCACGACTGAATAACCCCGGACAGCGGCGGCCGTCCGCGCAAGTGGGGAGACCTCCGCCGCGCCACTTCCGAGCAGGGCGGCTTCGGGGGCGGGAAGATCGGTTTCTCCGGCAACACCGGGCTGTGAGTGACGCGGCGCAGTCCGCCAACGACCGCGAGGGGGCCACTCGGCCCCCTCGCTTCTCCATCTCCGGATCGGGTTCACTTCTTCGGATTCGGGAAGTGTTCGGCCATCACCTGCTTCATGTCGCGGACGGCGCGCTCCAGGCCGACCAGCACCGCCCGGCTGATGATGCTGTGGCCGATGTTCAGTTCCTCGACGCCGGGGATGCGGACCACCGCCGCGACGTTCTGGTAGTTCAGCCCGTGCCCCAGGTGGACGTGCAACCCGCGCTGGACGGCGTGCGCCGTGGCCGTCCGCAGCTTCGCCAACTCCCCCACCACCTCGGCGGGCGTTTTCGCGTCGGCATAGGTGCCGGTGTGGAACTCGATCGCGTCGGCCCCGACCGCGCGGGCCAGGTCCACCTGCTCGATGTCGGCGTCGAGGAACAGGGCCACGACGATGCCGGCGTCCTTCAGCCGGTGGACGGCGGCTTTCACGGCGGTCGGATTCGCGGCCACGTCCAGCCCGCCCTCCGTGGTCAACTCCTCCCGCTTCTCCGGCACCAGCGTCGCCTCGTCCGGCTTCACCTGGACGGCAATGGTGACGATCTCGTCCGCCACCGACAGTTCCAGGTTCAGCCGCGTGGTCACGGTCTGGCGGAGGAGCAGCACGTCGCGGTCCTGGATGTGCCGGCGGTCCTCCCGCAGGTGGATGGTGATGCCGTCGGCTCCGCCGAGGGTGGCGAGGACGGCGGCGGCCACCGGGTCCGGCTCGTAAGTGCGGCGGGCCTGGCGGACGGTGGCGACGTGGTCGATGTTGACGCCGAGGCGGATCATGGCGGACTCCGGGGGAGGGCAGTTGCTATTCTAGAAGTGCTGGCGGAGTCCGCGGCGGCGGCGTAGAATGTGCCTGGGAACCACGAGGACACGCCATGACCGCCCCGCCACTCGACAGCCCCGCCGCCGCGACCGCGTTCGTCGGCCAACTCTCCGACGACGGCCAGCGCTGGTTGTTGGCCGCGCTGCTCAAGACGCCCTCGCGCGCCGAACCGCGCCCGCCGGAACTGACGCCGGAGTTGGAGGCGGAATTGGACGACTCGCTGCGAAACCCCGGAGTCGTCCTTTCGGCCCAGGAGTGGATCGCCGAACTCAAGCAGCAGGCGGGGGCGACGGAACGCAGCCGAACACCCGCACGCGGCGAACCGTTGCTCGAAACCAGCTCGACGAGTCCGTGAGCGTGTACACCCACCAGACGCCGTGCAGGTATTGCCACCACCACTCGGTGCCGTCCGCCCGCGGCCGCTTTACCGCGCCGGCGGGCTGCCCCCGCGAGGCCGTCAGGACTTTCTCCGCTTCCTCGACGTACACCGGCGCGAACGGGTAGGCGTCGTCGGGGTGCGGCAGCTGCGCGGCGAGCAGGCGCACGAGCATGACGCGCGCCCGGCTGGTGAATTCGACTTCGACTCTCATGGCCGCTCCTCGCCAGTGCTGGCGCTCACGATAGCGGCCGCGCGGCGGTTCGACTTCCCCGCCCGCGTCGGCTATACTCTTGCCCTACCGGAACGGCCGCCGACCGCGGCCTCCCACCCGCCCGGTTTCCCGAAGGGTCTCCCGATGACGTTCCCCCTCTCCCGCGCCGTCCGGCTGGCGGCGGTCGCCGTCGCCGCCGGCGCGCTGGTCGTGCTGCTGACCGATGTCGCCGCGCTGTCGCAGCAGAAGCAGCCGAAACAGCCGCCGAAGTCGAAGGACTTGACGACGGTGAAGGAACTGCTCACCCCCGGCCCGCGGCCGAAGAAGGAGCCGCTGCCGGCCGGCACGCTGCCGCTGGCGTTCGCCACCGGCGAGCGCATCGCCTTCGTCGGCAACACCACCGCCGAGCGGATGAGCCTGTACGGGCACTTCGAGACGATGCTGCACCTGCGGCACAAGGACAAGCATCTCGTCGTCCGCAACTTCGGCTTCCCGGCCGACGAGGTCGGCATCCGTCAGCGGTCGGCCGACTACACCCACCTCGACGACCCGCTGTACGCATTCAACCCCGACACCTTCCTCTGCTTCTTCGGCTGGAACGAGTCCTTCAAGGGCGAGGCCGGGGTCGAGAACTTCCAGAAGCAGTACGAGAAGTTCATTGACGACTACGCCGCCAAGTACCCGCGCGACGACGCCAAGAGTCCGCCCCGGTTCGTGCTGGTGTCGCCGATGGCGTTCGAGAACACCGGCGACCAGTTTCTGCCGGACGGCGTGAAAGAGAACGTCAACCTGAAGCTGTACACGGCGGCGGTGAAGGCCGTCGCGGAGAAGCGGAAACTGGCGTTCGTGGACGTCTTCGCCCCCACCCTCGCGGCGTTCGAGAAGGGCGGCGGCAAGCTGACCGTCGGCGGCTTCCAGATGAACGAGGCCGGCGACAAGGTGCTGGCCCAGGCGCTCGACGCCGGGCTGTTCGGCACGGCCTTCGACCCCGCGAAGATCGGCACCAGCGAGTTCGAGAAGCTACGGGCCGCCGTCAACGACAAGAGCTGGCTGCACCACCAGGACTACCGCATGGTGAACGGCTGGTACGTCTACGGCGGCCGGCGGACCTACGACACCGAGACGTTCCCCCGCGAGTACGCCAAGCTGCGGGCGATGGCCGCCGTGCGGGACCAGTACGCCTGGGACATCGCCGACGGCAAGCAAGTCGCCGAGAAGCCGGACGACTCGAAGACGGGCGACCTGATCGTCCCGCCGACGCGGTTCGGCGTGTCGGGCAGCGGCTCGGAGAACAAGCCGGAGATGGGGCCGAAGATCCTGCCGCCGGCCGAACTCATCAAGGGTGCCCGCGTGCCGGCCGGGTTCAAACTGGAACTGTTCGCCGACGAGAAGACGTTCCCCGACCTCGCCAAACCGGTGCAGATCAACTTCGACAACAAGGGCCGGCTGTGGGTGGCGTGCATGCCCACCTATCCGCAGTGGAAGCCGGGCGACCCGAAGCCGGGCGACAAGCTGATCATCCTGGAAGACACCGACGGCGACGGGAAGGCGGACAAGTGCACCGTCTTTTACGACAAGCTCCAGTGCCCGACCGGGTTCGAGTTCTACAACGGCGGCGTGCTGGTGGTGGATCAGCCGCGGATGCTGTTCCTGAAGGACACCGACGGGGACGACAAGGCCGACCAGGTGACGTACCTGCAAGACGGCTGGGCGACGGACGACACGCACCACACCTGCGGCGCGTTCGAGTGGAGCCACGGCGGACTGCTGCACATGCTGGAGGGGATCGCCACCAGCACAACGCTGGAAACGCCCTACGGCCCGCACCGCAGCGCCGGCTCCGGCGGCTGTTATGTGCTGGACCCGCGGAGCCTCCGCGTCCGCCAGTTCAGCCTGCCCGGCATGGCGAACATGTGGTGCTACGTGTTCGACGAGTGGGGCAACGGCATCGTCGGCGACGGCACCACCGCCAACCAGACGTGGGACGTGCCGCTGTCCGGCAAGCCGTTCGCCGGCCGCAAGGGGATCAACTTCATCCTGCCCAACGGCGAGCGGCCGAACCTGGGCAACGAGTGGCTGGTCAGCCGCGCGCTGCCGGACGACGTGCAGGGGCACTTCACCTACGCCTGCGTCATCAACCTGAACGGCCTGACCCACTACAAGATGCGGGACGACGGGGCCGGCTTCATGGGCGAGCGGGTGAAGGCTCCGGGCGGCAAGGGGTGGGACGACTTGGTGAAGTCGCCGGACAAGCACTTCCGCCCGGCCGACCCGCAGATCGGGCCGGACGGCGCGCTGTTCTTCGGCGACTGGGCCAACCCGCTCATCGGCCACATGCAGTATTCGCAGCGCGACCCCAACCGCGACCACGTCCACGGCCGCATCTACCGGCTGCTGGGCGCGGACAAGAAGACGATCACGCCGGCCACGCAGCACGGCAAGACGGCGGCGGACATCTGCGAGCAGTTCCGCGAGTACGAGTGGCGGACCCGCTACCGCGCCCGCCGCGAGTTGCACGACCGCCCGGCCGCCGAGGTGCTGCCGGCCGTCGCCAAGTGGGTCGCCGCGCTGAAGGAGACGGACCCCGACTTCGACCGCCTGCGGTGCGAAGCGCTGTGGGTGCAGCAGGGGCACCACGCGATCGATGTGAAGCTGGCCGACGCCGTGCTGGCGTGCAAGACGTTCAACGCCCGCGCCGCCGTCGTCCACATTCTGGCCGAGGAGCGAGACCGCATCCCCGGCGCGGTGGAGCGGTTCAAGGCCGCTGCGGCCGACGACCACCCGCGCGTCCGCACCCAGGCCGCGCGGGCGCTCAGCTTCTACGCCACCGGCGACGCCGTGGCCGCCGTCGCCGACATCGCCAAGAAGCCGCTCGACTACTGGACCAAGTACACGGTGGAAGCGTCCCTCGCGGCGAACATGCCGTCGTGGCCGGCCGACTTCTACACCGGCAAGCTGGCGGCGACCAACCCGGACGCGGCGAAGCTGGTGGCCGACATCCAGAAGACCCGCAAGACCGACCAGCAGGCGGCCCCGTGGCTGGCGATTCTGTTGAGCCAGGAACCGCACACGAAGGAGGAGCGGAACAAGTCGATGACGGCGCTGTCCCTGATGAAGGGCGAACCGATCAACGGCAAGGCGGTGTTCGCGCGGATGTGCGTCGCGTGCCACAAGGTCGGGGCCGGCGAGGGGGCCGAGTTCGGGCCGAACCTGGACAAGGTGGCCGAGCGGTCGAAGACGCGGTTCAAGCTGGTGGAGAGCGTCATCGACCCGAACGCCGAGGTGGAGGCGAAGTACCTGTCCACCCGCATCGACGACCTGAACGGCAAGACGACCGTCGGCCTGCTGGTGTCGGAGACGAAGGATGAAATCGTCATCTTCGACGGCAAGGCGAAGGTGACGATCAAGGTGGCCGACATCGACAAGCGGGCGACGCTGAAGCAGAGCAGCATGCCGGACGGGCAAGCGGGCACCATGTCCCCGGCCGAGTTCCTGGACCTGATCGAGTACCTGGCCGGGTTGAAGTGACGGTGGCCGTGCTCTGCTCGCTCCGCGAGCGGTCTTCCGAAGCCACTCGCGGAGCGAGCGGAGCACTTTCCGAACCGGTTTCTCCGCCCGTGAAACCCGCCGGCCGGTCGGCGAGTACAATCCCTCGGCACCGGACGGTTCGCCGTCCCCACCGACCTCCCGCACGAAAAGGATCGCCATGCGCCGACTCAGCCGTTTCGCCCTGGTGGCCGCCCTGGCCGCCGTCGCCGCCCCGGCGACCCGCGCCGCCGAAGTGGACGCCCTGCTGCCGCCCGAAACCGAAGCGGTCGCCTACGTCAACTTCAAGCAGGTGCTCGACTCCGACCTGTTCAAGAAGTACGCCCTGCCGAAGTTCAAGGAAGCGATGAAGATGGGCGACGCCGCGGCGATGCTGGAGAAGCTCGGCCTGGACCCGCTCAAGGACATCGCCAGCGCCACCGTCGGCCTGTGGGGCACCGACCCGCAGGACATGAAGGTGGTCGGCGTCCTCCGCGGCACGTTCGACGGCGACAAGCTGTTCAAGGCGGCCGAGGAGTTCGCCAAGGCGGCCGGCGACAAGATGTCCATCGTCGAGGAAGGCGACTTCAAGCTGATCAAGTTCGTCGGCGACAACGGCAAGCCGGGGTTCGCCTCGGTGGCCGACAACAAGACGCTGCTCATCGGCACCGACAAGAAGGTGGTGGCCGCCAGCCTGACCGCCAAGAAGAACGGGGCCAAGGCCAAGTTGAACAAGGATCTGACCGCCCTCGTCCTCAAGCAGGACGAGAAGGCGAGCATGTTCTTCTGCGGCATGACCGACGGCAAATTCAACGCCATCCCCGGCAACATCAACGGCATCCCCGGCATCGACGGCGACCAGCTGAAGGAGCAGCTGAACAAGATGGTGAACGCCGGCCTCACCCTCCGCGTGGGCAAGGACGTGACCGTCGAGCTGACCACCGGCATGAAGGACGCCGACGCCGCCGACGGGTTCGGCGCGAACGTGGACAAGCTGATCGGCCTGGCCAAGACGTTCCTCCCGCTGGCCGCCGGCAGCGCCCCCCAGGCCAAGCCGCTCATCGACGACCTGACCAAGACGCTCAAGCACAAGGTGGCCAAGAGCGACGTGACCATCAGCCTGAAGCTGTCCGCCGAGGCCATCGGCACGATGGCCGGCGGCGAAGAGAAGTGACCCCGTCCGCCTCACCGCCGGACACCCGCCCCGCCCGCCGTCACCGGCGGGCGGTGTCGCGGAACGGCCCCACTTCCCCCACGTTCAGGACACCCTGCCATGACCCGCGTCTCCCGTCTCGTTCTGGCCGTCGCCGTCGCCGCGTCGTCCGGCCTCGCCGCCCGCGCCGCCGAAGTGGACCCCATGCTGCCGAAGGAATCCGAACAGGTGATGTTCGTCAACTTCAAGCAGTTGCTCGACTCCGACCTGGCGAAGAAGTACGTGCTGGCCAAGGCGAAGGAGGCGATGAAGGTGGGCGAGATGACGGCCATCCTGGAGGCCCTCGGTCTGGACCCGCTGACGGACATCACCAGCGTCACCGCCGGCATCTGGGGCGGGCAGCCGCCGAAGCCGGGCGAGCCGGGCAAACCGCCGGTCGCACCCGGCCAGCCGCCGAACACGGTGGCCATCATCCGCGGCAAGTTCGACGGCGAGAAGCTGCTGAAGGCGGCGGACGACCTCGCCGTCAAGTTCGCCGACAAGGTGAAGATCAGCGTCGTCGAGGAGGGCGACTTCCGGCTCATCAAGCTGGTCGGCGACAACGGCAGCCCGTTCTACGTCTCGGTGGCGGACGAGACGACCCTCGTCGGCGGCACCGGCGCGGCGCTGGTGGCCGAGTGCCTGACCGCCAAGAAGACCAAGGCGAAGGCCCGCCTCAGCCGCGAGATGACCGCCCTGGTTCTGCGGCAGGACGCGAAGGCGAGTCTGTTCTTCTGCCAGCGGACCGAGGGCAAGCTGGACCAGTTGCCGTTCAACTTCTCCGCCCTGCCCGGCGTGGACGGCGACCAACTGAAGGAGCAGATCGGCAAGGTGCTGTCGATCAGCATGACCCTGCGGGTGGGCAAGGAGATCGGCGCGGAGGTGACGGCCGGGCTGAAGGACGGCGACGCCGCCGAGGGGTTCGGGGCGAACGTGGGCAAGCTGCTCGACGTGGCCAAAACCTTCCTGGGCGTCACCGCCGGGGCGGCGTCGGTGAAGTACAAGCCGATCACCGAGGACATCGTGAAGACGGTCAAGCACGAGGTGAAGAAGAGCGACGTGGTCGTCAGCGTGAAGCTGACCGCCGAGGCCCTGGCGCTGGTGTTCGGCGAGGACGAGTGAGTTGTCGGACCTCGTCCGTTCGCGGAGCGAACGACGACACGCGGGCGGAGTTCGTCCCGGTGCGGCCTACAATACCGGCACCCCTCCGAGGACGTGTCGTGCCCACCCCCTACGAAACCGTCGCCGAGTTCGACACCGCCGTGAAGGCCGGGCTGGCGTGCCGCGCGCTGCTCGACGCCGGCATCCGCGCGGTGGTCGAGGACGCCACCCCGTCCGGCCTGTCGTGGGACGCCTTGGCCCTCTTCGGGGCGGTGAAGGTGCGGGTGCCGATGTCCGACGCCGACCGCGCCATCGGGGTGCTGGAAGAAACCTTCGGCGAGTCCGGCGAGCGCCTGGACGAGTTGCAGGACCAAGTGGACGGCTGATCGGATTCCGCCCACACGCAGGGAGCAACGCATGCCCAGGTTCGTGACGGTCGCCACTTACGACGAGACGTTCCGCGCGGATGTCGCGCGGTCGGCCATCGAGGACGCCGGCATCGTGGTCCGCATCACCGACCGCGAGATCGTGGCGATGGAGTGGGTGCTGGCCACGGCCGTCGGCGGCATCAAGGTGCAGGTGCCCGAAGCCGACGCGGTGCGGGCGCGGCAGGTGCTGGACGAGGCGCTCCGCGACCTGCGCGAGAACGGCATCGACGAGGACGAACTGGCGCGGCAGGCGCTCGCCGCCCCCCCGGAAGACGACGTGCCGCCACCCCCGCCGGTCGAAGTCCAGGCCGCCGCTGCGGCGGAAGAACGGGCGGCAGCGGCGGTGGCCGGCGAGCGGGACGAGTACGCCCGCCGCTTCCTGCGCGCGGCCTTCTTCAGCCTGATGTTCATGCCCCTCGCCGTGTACTCGATTTACCTCTTTCTGAACGCGGCATTCGGCCCCGGCCGGCTGTCCTCGGAGGGGGGGCGACGGGTGCTGTTCGGCGTCATCGCGGGGGTTCTCCTGTTCCCGCTGTGGTACTGGATTCTCTCGCTGGGTGTGTGGGGCGTACTTTCGTCCGTGTTCCGGGACTGAGGCGTCGATGACCGCGCACCCGGATGACACCATCGTCGCCCTGTCGTCGGCCGCCGGGCCGGGCGCGCGGGCCGTCGTCCGGCTGTCCGGGCCGAACGCCCGCGCGGTCGTGGACGCGGTGTTTCTGGCGAGCCTCGACTGCCAGGGCGCGGCATCCGGGCGCGTCCTGCAACCTGGGTCACTCACCCTCACCGGCGTGCATTCGCCACTGCCCGCCACGCTCTACTTCTTCGCCGCGCCGAACACCTACACCGGGCAAGACCTCGCCGAACTGCACACGGTGTCCAGCCCGCCGCTGGTGGAGCGACTGATCGCCGACCTGCTCGCCGCCGGCGCGCGACCGGCCCAGCCGGGCGAGTTCACCCTGCGGGCGTTCCTGGCGGGGAAGAAGGACTTGCCGCAGGCGGAGGCGGTACTGGCGGTGATCGAAGCCGGGTCGGACGCCGACCTGACGGCCGCGCTCGCGCAGCTGGCCGGCGGGGTGACGCAACCGCTCGCCCGCCTCCGCGATGACCTGCTGAACCTGCTCGCCGACGTGGAAGCGGCCCTCGACTTCGTGGACGAGGACATCGAGTTCGTCACCAAGACGGCGACCCTGAACCGCATCGCCGCCGGCATGGCGCACCTGACGAACCTGCGGCGACAACTGGACGACCGCACCGTCTCCGGCCGGGTGTTCCGGGTGGCGCTGGTGGGCGAGCCGAACGCCGGCAAGAGCAGCCTGTTCAACGCCCTCGTCGGCACGGCGGCGGCCATCGTCAGCCCGACCGCCGGCACCACCCGCGACTACCTGACGGCGCGGCTCACCCTGACCGGCGCGGAGGTCGAACTGATCGACACCGCCGGGTTGCAACTGGCACTCGACGCCATCGACGAGCGAGCGCAGGCGCTGGGCGCGGCGGAAGCGGGCCGCGCCGACCTGGTGCTGTGGTGCGTGCCGGCGAACGAGGCGTTAGACGAAACCCGCCGGGTTTCGCATTCCAGGGCCGGCGCGGACGTGCTGCTGGTGCGAACGAAGGCGGACCTGAGTCAGGAGTCAGGAAGCAGGAGGCAGGAAACAGGAAGACAACGACACGCCGAGATACTCGTCTCCGCGCTTTTCCCCGAAGGCACTGCCCCCCTCTGCGCTCTTCTCGCCGAGAAGGCCGCCGCGTTCGCCCGCCCGCCGCTCGCGCCGAGCCAGAGCCGCTGTCGGCACCACGTCGAGGCCGCCCTGGATCGCCTCCGCGCCGCCCACCGCCACGCCGTCTTCGACGACCCGCCGGAATTGCTGGCCCTCGCCCTGCGGCAAGCCCTCGACCAGCTCGGCGAGATGACCGGCGCGATCCACACCAGCGACCTCCTCGACCGCATCTTCAGCCGCTTCTGCATCGGCAAGTGACACCAGACCCCCTTCGACGACAACCCGGAGTTCGCCCGGACGAACTGACGGCCGAGTTCTCGCACGGCTGGGCGGCGTGACCGCTGGTGCCGTCTGCCATCCGTCGCCGCAGTAGAGTACGGGTTCTGAGGAAGGGAAACGGGCAGGTACGCCCGGTCGATCCGTAGCATTTCCTCACCCGCGAAGCACCCGCCGCGTCCGGAATCCCCTCGTCCCACGGGAGTCGTCATGTCGCTCCGCCTCGTCCTCGCCGCCGTCGTGTTGCTCGCGGCCGACCTCCCGGCCCCGGCCCAGCCGCTCGACCCGGCGCTGTACGCCCCGCTGACGTGGCGGTGCATCGGCCCGTTCCGGGGCGGCCGGACGGTCGGGGCGGCCGGGGTGCCGGGCAAGCCGAACGTGTTCTTCATCGGGGTGAACAACGGCGGGGTGTGGAAGACGACCGACGCCGGGCGGGTCTGGAAGCCGATCTTCGACGACCAGCCGACCGGCTCCGTCGGAGTGCTGGCCGTCGCCCCGTCGAACCCGGACGTGATCTACGTCGGCTCCGGAGAAGGGTTGCAGCGGCCGGATCTCTCCACCGGCGATGGCGTGTACCTTTCGCGGGACGGCGGCAAGACGTGGAAGAACACCGGCCTCCGCGACGGCCAGCAGATTTCGTCCGTCATCGTCGATCCGAAGGACGAGAACCGCGCGTTCGTCGCCGTCCTCGGCCACCCCTACGGGCCGAACAAGGAGCGGGGCGTGTTCCGCACCACCGACGGCGGCAAGACCTGGGAGAAAGTGCTGTACAAGGACGAGGACACGGGCGCGGTGGCGCTCGCCTTCGACCCGACGAACGCGAAGACGGTGTACGCCGTGCTGTGGGCGTCGCGGCTGGGGCCGTGGGAGAACGGCGTGTGGCAGGGGCCGGGCAGCGGGCTGTTCAAATCGACCGACGGCGGCACCACCTGGAAGCCGCTGACGAAGGGCCTGCCGACTGCCGCCGACGGCCTCGGGCGGATCGGGCTGGACGTGTCGCGGACCGACCCGAAGCGGCTGTTCGCCGTCGTGGACGCGCCGAAGCAGGGCGGCCTGTACCGCTCCGACGACGGCGGCGACAAGTGGGAGCGGATCAACCCCGACCCCCGCTTGTGGGGCCGGGGCAGCGACTTCGCCGAGGTGAAGATCGACCCGAAGAACAAGGACATCGTCTACGTCGCCAACGTCGGCCTGTACAAGTCCACCGACGGCGGGAAGACGTTCACCTGCTTCAAGGGCGCGCCCGGCGGCGACGACTACCACACCGTCTGGATCAGCCCCGACGACTCGAACGTGATCCTCGTCGCCGCCGACCAGGGGGCCATCGTGACGGTCAACGGCGGCGAGACGTGGAGCTCGTGGCACAACCAGCCGACCGCCCAGTTCTACCACGTCGTCACCGACGACAGGTTCCCGTACTGGGTGTACGGCGGGCAGCAGGAGAGCGGGTCGGCCGGGGTTCCCAGCCGGGGCAACGACGGCCAGATCGCGCCGCGCGACTGGCACACCGTCGGGGCCGAGGAGTACGGGTACGTCGCCCCGGACCCGCTGAACCCGGACATCCTGTTCGGCGGCAAGGTGCAGAAGTACGACCGCCGCACCGGACAGGTGCAGGAGGTCGCGCCCGAGGCGCTGCGGGGTGGCGCGTACCGCTTCCTCCGCACCGCCCCGCTCGTCTTCTCCACGGTGGACAAGAAGGCGCTGTACCTGGCCGGGAACGTGCTGTTCAAGACGACCGACGGCGCGCACAGTTGGGAAGTCGTCAGCCCGGACCTGTCGCGGCCCGCGCCGGAGGTGCCGGAGACCGTCGGCGTCTACCGCACCCCGGCGATGGCGAAGCAGCCGCGGCGCGGCGTCATCTACGCGGTGGCCCCGTCGTACACGAACGCCAAGACCATCTGGGCCGGCACCGACGACGGGTTGATCCACGTCACCCGCGACGGCGGGAAGAACTGGGCCGACGTGACCCCGGCGGGGCTGACCGCGTGGAGCAAGGTGTCCATCATCGACGCCGGCCGGTTCGACGACGACACCGCTTACGCCGCCGTCAACCGCATCCGCCTGAGCGACCAGAAGCCGCACATCTACCGCACCCGCGACGGCGGCAAGACGTGGGCGGAGATCGTCCGCGGGCTGCCGGCCGACGCCCCCGTGAACGTCGTCCGCGAAGACCCGGTGCGGAAGGGTCTGCTGTTCGCGGGAACGGAGCGGGCGGTGTTCGTCTCGTTCAACGACGGCGACGACTGGCAGCCGCTGCGCCAGAACATGCCGGCGACATCCGTCCGCGACCTGGTGATCCACAAGACCGACTTGGTCGTCGGCACGCACGGCCGGTCGTTCTGGATCATGGACGACATCACCCCGCTGCGGCACCTGACCGCGAAGACGGCCGCCGAGGACGTGACCCTGTTCCCGCCGGCCGACACCTGCCGCGTGCGGCGGAGCGTGGCCACTGACACCCCACTGCCACCGGACGAGCCGGTCGCGCCGAACCCCCCCGACGGGGCGGTCCTCGACTTCCGCCTGAAGGCCGCGGTCGCCGGCCCGGTGACGCTGGAAATTCTCGACTCGGCCGGCAAACTCGTCCGCAAATTCGCCAGCACCGATGTCGCGGAGGTTCACGACCCGAAGTCCCTGGAGATCGACCCCCGGTGGATTCGCCCGGCCCGCACCCTCCCCGCCACTGCTGGCGCGCACCGCTTCGTCTGGGACTTGCACTACCCGCCGCCGGCGGGCGCGGCCCGCAGCATCCCGATCGCGGCCGTCTACCGCGACACGCCGAGCGAACCGACCGGGCCGGTCGTGCTGCCGGGGACGTACACGGTGCGGCTGACGGTCGGCGGCAAGGCGGTCGAGAAGCCGCTCGTCGTCAAGATGGACCCGCGCGTCACGACGCCGGCCGACGGGTTGGCGAAACAGTTCGCGCTGTCGATGCGGTGCTACGGCGGGACGGCGGCCGCACGGGAGGCGCTGAGCGGGGTCGGGAACGTGCGGAAACAGTTGACGGGCGTGCGGCCGAAAGCCAAAGAGCTGACGGCGATGATCGACGCGCTGGACGCGAAGCTGGCGGCCCTCGAAGGGGCGGAGTCCGGCGGGCGGCGGGGCCAAAAGCAGGAACCCGGCCTGGGACGAACCGCCGGCGAGCTGGGCCGGCTGCTCGCCATCCTGCAAGGAGCCGACGCGACGCCGACGACCCAGGCCACGGCCGCCGTGACCGCCGCCGGGACGGACTTGGACGCCCTGCTCGCCCACTGGGTGGACATCCGGCAGAAGGACGTGGCGGAGTTGAACGCGAAACTGAAGGCGGCCGGCCTGCCCGTGATCGACCCCGCCGCGAAATGACCGGGCGGGATGCGGCGGTGGCGATCACCGCATCGCGCGGGCCCACCACGGAAGGGCTGTCGCGGGAGTGTTTCACACGACGGCGGCGGGCGAATCAGGGATGGCCGAAGCCCGCCCGCCGGCCCGTGCACCCGCCGCAACGCCTGCCGCTGGCTGTGCGGCGGCGGCGCGGTCACTCGCCACACCCTTCACCCACTCCGTCGCCCTCCTCCGCGAGCGGGGCCTGGCCGTGTCGCCGCAAACCGACCCCGGAGGAATGCCCGCTCGAAGCCGGGGACCGAGTCGCCTGGTCGAAGGAGGAAAGGGACGACGACCCGTCGGCCACCCGCACCGTCGCGGCCAACGCCCGCTGCACCCGTTCCCACTTGCCCAACCGGGCGAACGCCTCGTGCCAGTTGTACACCGTCTTCCACGGGATGCCGAAGTCCTTCGGCACCATCTTCCACGGACAGCCGGTCTTGAGGCGGTATAACATCACATTGACGGCGTGCCGCATGTTGGTCGTGCGGGGCGCGCCGGACGTGTCCGACGGCGGCAAGAATGGCGCGATCAACGCCCATTGCGCGTCGGTCAGGTCGGTGTCGTAGGCAGGGCCAGCGCATCTAAAGTCCTTGGTCTGGCGCGGGTTCGGTCGGGCGTGTAGGGTGTGGGATTCCGCGAGGACTCCCGCATGGCCCGCCCGCTGGTCGAACACTTCGCCGACCTGAAGGATCCCCGCGTCAACCGGACGAAGAAGCATCGCCTGGACGACATCCTGGTGATCGCCCTGTCGGCGCTGGTGTGCGGGGCCACCACCTTCGAGGAGATCGAGGAGTTCGCCGAGTCCCGCGAGGACTGGTTCAGAACCTTCCTCCCGCTGCCGCACGGCATCCCCAGCCACGACACCGTGTACCGCCTCTTCTGTGCCCTCGACGCGCGCGTCTTCGCCCGCTGCTTCGGCGGATGGATGGCCGAGGTCGGCGAGGCCCTCGGCCTGAGCGGGTTGACGCACGTCGCCATCGACGGCAAGTCCCGGCGCGGGGCCGCCGGCAACACCTTCACCGGTTGCGTCCACGTCGTCACCGCGTGGGCCACCGAGCACGGGTTGGTCCTCGGCCAGGAGGTGGTGGCGGACAAATCGAACGAGATCCCGGCCTTCCCGCACTTGCTGAAAGCCTTGAAGTTGAAGGGGGCGCTGGTGACCATCGACGCGGCCGGGTGCCAGACCGACGTGGCGGACGCGATCCGCGACGGCGGCGGCGACTACCTGCTCCCGGTGAAGGGGAACCAGCCGACGCTGCTGGCGGCGGTGGAGGCGGTGTTCGCCGACGCGGGCGAGCGGGAGTTCGAGGGGGTGGGGGCCACGCACCACGAGGCCGTCGAGGACGGACACGGTCGGCGCGAGGAGCGGTACGCGACGGCCCTCCCGACGCCGGACGGGGTGCTGGCGGACGTGTGGCGGGACGTGGCGGCGGTGGCGCAGGTGACCCGCGAGCGGACGGCGGACGGCAGGACGGAACGGACGACGACGTATTACATCACCAGCCGGGACGTGTCGGCGGCGGTGCTGGCGAAGCTGGTCCGCCGCCACTGGGCCATCGAGAACGAATGCCACTGGGTTCTCGACGTGACGTTCGGG
>JAYUFU010000233.1:0-16491 GCA_043738505.1 Fimbriiglobus sp.
CGGGAGAGTCGGGCTACGAGGATGGAACGTGTCCCGCTTGAACACCCCCTCTCTCCGGGACGGGGTGGGGTCGGGGAACGTGCCGAGAAACTTTGTCGCACCCGTCCGAGCAATCGCGGTCAGCGGCCGAAGCCGCCGCCGAAACCGCCCCCGCCGAAGCCCCCACCACCGCCGCCGAAGCCACCCCCACCGAAGCCGCCGCCGCCCCCACCGCCGCCGCCCTGGTTCTGGATCATCTGCGGGTAGATCCGCTCGCCCTCCTCGCCGAACAGCCCCTCGGCGGTCGGGTAGGCGACGATCACGCGGTCCTTGGCGTTCTCGATCTTGGCCTTGGTGAGCAGGTCGATGACGCGGGCCTTGCGGGCGGCGTTCAGCTCGCGGGCCTTGGAAACCCCGTCCGGATCCTTCTCGTCGGGCACCACCGGCTGAATGACGACCGGGAAGGCGACCGCCGGCAGCCGCTTGGCGATCTGCTCGATGTGCGTCGCGCCGAACGGCCCGAATTCGACGGTGCCGTGGGCCCACTCGTTGTAGTAGATGGCGAAGTCGTCCGCCTCGGCCTTGTCCGCCTGGCGGTTCAGGTAGTTCAGCGTGTGGGCCCCGGCCGGCGCGGGGATCGCCCCCCTGGGGATGTCCGAGCAGTTGTCCACGAACAGGTTGGGGAACCGCTTGGCGCGGCCGAAGCCGGGGCCGGGTTCGCAGCCGTCGGCGACGACGGGCGGTCGGGAGGCGCAGCCGGTGGCGGCGGCCAGCCCGAGGCCGGCCGTCCAGGCCAGGACCGACCGGGGAGTGAGGAACGGAGTCATGGGACCGAATCCGTGGAAGGTAGGGTTGGGGCCGCGGCCCCGTGTCGGGGGCCGCGCGGGGTGTTTGGAGAAGTGGCCGGTGGCTTGTGGCCAGTGGCCAGAGAGGTCGGACGGCGGCGTTGCCTCGCCAGTCCGTCCGTCGCCTTTCGGCTTCTGTCTTGCTTTCTGCTTTCGGCTTCCTGCCTCCGGCTTCCCGTCCTCAGCGGCCCTGGACGGTGGCGCTGAGCGGGCGGGAGAGCAGCAGTTGCGAGTGGCCGGTCGGCCCGATCAGGTACAGCTGCTCGCACCGGCGGTAGCGGAGCATCCGGTGGAGGTCGGTCTGCACCGAGGCGCGGTAGTCGTAGCTGCGGCGACTCTCCAGGCGGCCGTGCAGGTAGAACTCCAGGTCGCCCGGCTCGAAGATGTCCGACCCCGGCAGAGTGCTGAGTTCGTTCTGGTTCAGCGGGCGGACGATCTCCGGGGTGATCAGCACCACCAGTTCTTGCTCGCCCGAACTGGTGCGGTCGGACGCGAAGAAGCGGCTGAGGAACGGGATGTCGCCGAGGAACGGCACGCGACTGGAGTCCGCCCCCAGGTTGGTCTGGATCAGCCCGGCGACGGCCAGCGTCTGCCCTTCCCGCATCTCGACGGTGGTGGAGAAGGTGCGGGAACTCAGGCCCGGCACGTTCGCCCCGCCGATCTGAGCCCCGGCACCGGGGTCGCGGGTGCTGACGGTGGAGTTCACGGTCAGTCGGACGCGGTCGCGGTCGGTGATTTGCGGGGTGAAAGTCAACTGCACGCCGAACGGGACGAACTGGACTCCCTGGAGGCCGCCGCCGCCGATGCCGCCGAGCACGGGCACGGGGAACTGGCCGCCGGCCAGGAAGGTGGCCGTCTGGCCGTTCAGCGCGACCAGGTTCGGCTCGGCCAGGGAGCGGGCGTAGTTGAGCGTCCGCAGGGCGTTGATGGACAGCGGCACGCGGCCGCCGCCGAGGTTCACCGGCAGGTTGCCGCCGACGATGCCCCCGGTGAGTTGGGCGAACACCTGCTGGCCGGTCGAGTTGTTGATGCTGAAGTTGACGCCGATGCTCCGCGCCGCCGCCCGGTTCACCTCGGCCACCATCACCCGCAGCATGACCTGGTGTTCGCCGGGGATGCGCAGGTTGTTGATGACGTTCGGGCCGCCGGACTGCTGGTAGTTCTCGGCCCCCGGCGAACCGGTCGGGTTGGTCGGGTCGTTCGGGTTGGCGGCCAGCCCGCCGGCCCGGATCGGCGTCTGGAGGGCGGACGGCACGCCGGTCGAGCCGGGCGCGTTGGCGCGGATCACCCGCATGATCTGGGTGGCGTCGTAGATGTCGTGCGCCTGCCCGGTCACCATCAGCTTGTCGCCGACCAGCGTCAGCTTGATGCGGCTGTTCGGGAAGAACTTGTTCACCTCGTCCTCGAGCGCCTTGTACACCCGCTCCAGGCGGGCCTTGGCCTCCGGGTCGGGCAGGACGCGGAGCAGGTAGCTCAGGACTTTCTCCTCGCCCTTCACCTTCGGGTCGGCGAAGAACAGGTTCAGCACCGTGGTGCCGGGTCGCCGGCCGACGACGGTCAGCTGCTTCGGCTGGATCTGGTTGTAACTGGCGACGGTCGGGTCGCCGAGCTGCACCTGGGTCGGCACCTCTTTCAGGTTGATGAGGCGGGCGCGGCCCTCGATCAGGTCCAGCGTGTACTTCGGGTCCACCACGTCCTTGACGAATTCGCGGGCGTCCGCCAAGTCCTTCTCGGTCGGGACGGGCGTGATGCCGAGGCTCGGCGGGTTGCCCAGCAGCGGCAGGCGGATGCGGTCATCCGGGAAGGCGCGCGGGATCGGCAGCGGGCTGGAACCGGGGCCGGCCGGGTTCGGCATCGGCTGCGGCTGCGGGGTCATCGGCATCGGGGCCGGCTGCAGGAACAGCACCGGTCGCGGCGGCGCGAACGGCTCCGGCGTCGGCGCGAACACAGGTCGCACCGGTTCGACGACCAGCGGCGGGACCGGCAGCGGCTCCGGGCTGGACACGGGCAGCGGGGCGATTTCGCGGCCGGGCAGCACGACGGGCCGGAACAGGGGAACGGTCGGCAGGTCGTCGGGTTCCGAAGGCGGTGTCGCCGGCGGTTGGGCGTCAGCCGGCTCCGCCGGGGGCACCAGCACCAGCGGCGGGACCTCGATCGCGGGGTCCGCCGGGGTGTCCGTGTCGGGCAGGTCGGAGCCGATCGCCCATCCGCCGAGGATGAGAACCCCGACGGCCACGAGTTGCAGCAGGCGACGGGCCGTCCGGGGCTTTTTCTCGAAGCCCTGATCGGGAGTCGCCGTTTCGTCCGTTCGCATGACTTCCCCTCTGGAATCGACAGCAGTCGTGGACGGGAGAGCCGGTCTCCCCGAAGTGCGTCCCGTCCCCTGACCGTTGCCCGAGATGCAGGACTTCGTGTTGGTTTTTTCGGCACAACCCGCACCGTCCTTGAACTCGACTCGCTTTTTTAGCCCGGCGGAGAGATCGAAGTGAAGTTGGGGGAGCCACGAGAACGACTCGACGTGGAAAGGAGCGAGGAATTGTAGGGGATTTGGGAGAATTGACTTCGCGACTCGACTGCCGGGTCGGCGTACTGGAATCCGCTCCCAATCGGGCGTATCGCGGATGGCTGCAAGGGATGGTGGAGATTTTGGGCAGGGGGCGCGGACTTTTCTTCAGGTTTTTTTCGCCGCGAGGCAGAGTCTTCCGGTGCAAGTAAAATCCGAAAAAATCAAGTAAGGTAAGGACTTATGGCGAGTACTGTGTGCGGAATACATAAATTCATGCTACGGAGGAATTTTTTTTTGTCTGATGTAGTCGTTTTTCACTTGAAGTCGTGCGGCGTGGGTTTAAGATTGCGGTCATGAAGGGAAACGAGAGACCAAACCGCGACGAGATGGCGACATCTCCCTCGCCTCGAACGGGGTCGCCAGCGCCGCCAGGGAAACGAGAGACCAACCGCGACGAGATGGCGACCGGAGGATGATGTGGGATGGGCCTGAAGTCTTTCCGGCCAGGAAATGGAAAAAAACAGAATAATCGGGAACTCTGAGGAAAGTGTCGGGTCTAAGACCCCGTAGTGAAATCTGACGCGAGAGAATGAATCAGACTTGAAGAAGTAAAAAGAAGGGTGTGGGTCCTGGCGAGGAGGTCTTGGGGTAGTTACCAAGAACACCACACCCCTCAATCCAGAATAGGGCGTAGTCCGGGAAATTGCAAACGCAATTTCCCCGTTTCTGGCATCCCATTGCGGTCGAGGCCGGATTTCGACTACGCCGTTGACATCTTCCCGGCATTTCGCCGGGGGGTCACTTGTGACGCCGCCGGGTTCGCTTTTGCTGCTGCCTGTTGGGGTACAGGCCGAACCTGGGTTCCGGCGATCACTTACCGAGGAGGTCTCGCTATGATGTCGAAACTGTGGAAGGACGAAGCCGGCTTCGTCGTCAGCGCCGAGTTGATCTTCATCGCCACCCTGCTCGTGATCGGCCTGGTCACCGGCTGGGTCGCCATCCGCAACGCCGTCACCAGCGAACTGACCGAAGTCGCCCAAGCGATCGGCGCCATCGACCAGTCCTACAGCTACTGCGGCAAGTCGAACTGCTGTAGCGCCACCGCCGGTGCCGCCGTCACCGACTCGTACAACAGCCTGAACAGCGGCTTCACCGCCCCCGTCGCGGTCAACATCAACGTCTCCACCTGCCCGTAAGCACCCGCTTCACGGCTGGCACTTGGAACGGGTTCCGGTCTCCGGAACCCGTTTCCGTATCCCGACTGCTTCGACTTTTCGGACCCGGCACCCACCCCCTCTTGCCGAGTCCATACCGAGAACTCCCGTGTCCACGCCGGACTTCTTCCCGAACGCCCCCTTCGCCTGGGTGTTCTGTTGCGCCGTGATCGCGCTGACCGCCGTCGCCGCCTACATCGACACGAAATCCGCGAAGATTCCGAACCGACTGACCGTAATCATCTTGTTCGCCGGCGTCGCCTTCACACTCGTCCGCAGCGTCTGGCAGGCCGCCGTCGATCACCCGCTGCTCGCCTTCGACACTGGGGCCGCGTGGCTCGGCGGCCTCGACGGGGTGCTGTTCGCGCTCCTCGGCTTCCTGGTCGCGTTCGGCGGCTTCTTCGCCTTCTGGCTTTTCGGCCTCGCCGGCGGTGGCGACGTGAAACTGATGGCCGCCCTCGGTGCCTGGTTCGGTCCCGTGGGGTTCTTCTTCCTGTGGGTGACGAGCATCGTCGCCCTGCTCTTCTGGTCCGGCTTCGTGATCGTGTACGCGAAATTGGCCGGCAAGAAGACCCTCGGCCCGAAGCCGCCCCGAGTGAAGAAGGGCGGCAAACGGGTGCCCCGGAAGCGCGGCCTCCAGGTGACGTACTCCGTGCCGGTCGCCCTCGCCACGATCGCCGTCTGCCTCTGGATGTACCGCGTCGATCTCCAGTTGATGCCGCCCAAACCCACACCCGCCGACCAAACCGGAGGGGCCACCGATGCGCCGCCCAAGCCCAACTGAGCGTGCCGGGTTGTTCTCCGTCGAGCTGATCTTCGTCCTGCCCATCCTCCTGCTGGTCGTGTTCGCCCTGGTCGAGCTGTCGCTGCTACTGGCGACCGAGCGCAAGTTGGCGGAAGTCAGCGCCGTCGTGGCCCGCACCGGCTCGCTCGGCGGCACCGACGACGAGATGAAGGCGGTCATGAAGGCCGCCCTCGGCCCGAAGTGGGCCGACAACGCCGAATTGAAGGTGTCCCCGACCGATGCGGACGACCGCCTGCAAGGGACGACCCTGGAAGTGACCGTCTCTTTGCCGGCCAAATACGCCGGCCCGAACCTGTTGCGGTCGATTGGCATCGACCTGACCGAGGCAACACTTGTCGGACGAACCGTCATCGTGATCGAGTGAATTCCCGGCGTATTTCTCGGCCGCCGCTTGAATCGGTCCTTCCGCCTGCGATGATTGGGCAGTTGTCTCGCCGGCACGGATCGCGGCCTCCGACCACCACTGATCGGCCCCACCTGAATTGAGGCGCAGCCACCATGAAAGCCAGCACCCTGTTCGCCATCACCGTGTCGCTCCTGCTCGGCCTGGGGGCCGTGGCGGGGGCGCGGTACGCCGGCCTGTTCGACAAGAAGGACGCGCCGCCGCCGCCGGCCAAGGAGCCGCCGCTCCGGATCCTGGTGGCCGCCGCCAACCTGTTCGAGGACGTGTCGGTGTCGTCCGACCAGGTGATGGTGGTCGAGATCCCGTCGGAGTCGCCGGCGTACGCCAAGCTCAAACTGGACCAGGACAAGCTGCTCCCGGCCCGCGCCGCGGCGGCTCACCTGCGGGTGCCGAAGCGGAACATCCTGGCCGAAGAGCCGCTGTACAAGACCCTGTTCCGCGACCACGAGTTGCCGCTCCGCATCACCGAACGGCTCGACCCCGGCATGAAGTCCGTCAACGTGCTGGTGCAGAAGGACAAGGCGGCCGGCGGCGTCCTCCGCATCGGCGAGTACGTCGATGTCATGCTCACTTCGGACGTCAGCTTCAAGGGGGACCGGTTGGGCGACGGCCTGAAGACGAACTGCATCGCCCGCGGGTGCAAGGTGATCATGAAGCGGAACAGCATCTGGACCTCGTTCGGGAGCGACCCGGACGGCAAGCTGCTGGACTTCACCCTCCAGGCCAACCCGTACCGCGCCTCCCTGATCGAGTTCGCCACCAACCGGGGCACCCTCAGTCTGATGCCGACCTCCACCCCGCCGACCGGCAGCGGGTCGCAGTCCGACCTGAACAGCAAGGAGTACTCCGACGAGCAGGGCCGCGTGGACGCCGCCAACCGGGGCGAGTACAGCGTGTCGAACGCGGACCTGATCCGCATTTTCGGCCTCGTGCCGCCGACCCCGGTGGTGCCCCCGCCGCCGCCGAAAGTGACCCGCAACATCAGCGGCACCGAGTTCGTCCCGTCGAAGGTGTTCTCGGCCGACGGCATGCCGCTGGGCACGGCCGCGCCGGGGTCCACGGCCGAGAACCTGGCCGGGGCCGCTTCCGCCAACGGTTCCCAGCCGCAGTCCGCGACTCAGGCCGGCTTCTCGTTCTCCCAGCCGAGTAACCTCGACGGCAAAGCCGGCTGCGCCACCTGCGGCAAGAAGTGACCCGCCTCCCACACCGCCCGCCGGTCGCCGACCCCCCTCTCGGCGACCGGCGGCTCGATTTTCAGGCCCGCGAGGCACCCATGACGCGCCCGCCCTACCGCCGAACCGGCCTCGCCACCCTGCTGCTGCTGCTCCTGCTGCCGGGCCTGTTCCTGTTCGTCATCCTCGTCCTGTCCATCGACCGCGATCGGCTGGTCGTGGCCGAACTCCGCCGGGCCGGGGTGTCGGCGAGCCTAGCCGCGGCGGGCGAACTCGCCACCGACGACCTGCTCACGGCCGACCCCTTGAAGTTGAAGCCGCTGCTGGTCGCGGCGCGGAAGCGGGCGCAGGCGCTCGCGGCCGCGAACGCCGCCGGCGGCAAACCGGTGGCCCTGCCCGACGCGGACGTGGCGTTCGGCTTCACCGACCGCTCCTTCGGCGGCACCTTCGCGCCGCTCGACCCGAACGCCGCCGGCGCGGCCTGGAAGAACTTGAACTCGGCCGAGGTGACGGTGCGACTGGCCGGAAACGCCGACAAGTTCACCCGCGTGCGGGCGACGTTCGACACGGCCGTGACCGGCTTCCGCCCGACCGACCGCCGGCCGATCCCGATGGCCCCGTTCGCCCTCTACGACGGCCCGCCGCCCGCCTCCGGCGATCCCTCGTCCCCGACGAGTTGGACCGCCGCCCTCGCCCGGCGGACGGACGAACTCACGTACCACCCGGTGGCCGGCACCGTCGCCGCCGGACCCGATGGCTTGGCCGAGGTGGTGGTCGTGATTGGGGTGCCGACACCGGCCGTCCCGCCCGTGGTGCCCACGGTCGTCCTGAACATCGGCGCGATGACCCCGGACCACACGCTGGGGCAGATCGGCGTCGGCATCCGGAAGGACGATGTCGCCGGCGGCGACTTCGGCGGCGAGTTCTCGCTGTTGCCCGGCATGAGCAAGCCGGTGATCGGGGCCGCCGCCGCCCTCAACGACCGCCTCGCGGACGTGGCGGAAGCGTTCCGGAAGGTGGTCGGCGAACGACGGGTCTGGTCGCTCTTCGCCACGACGGACGACCACGGCCACCCGGTGGTCAACGGGTTCGTCGCCGCCCGGCTTCTGAAAGTGGAGTACTCTTCCGGTGCCTCCGCCGTCCGGCTGACGCTCCAGGAGGCGGTTTTGGTCACGCCGACGGCCGTCACGCAGCCCGCGCCGCGCGACGGCGAGAAGTCCCCGCCCCTCCAGCGGTCGGTCGGAAAGGTCCGACTCGCCGGTTGAACCTGGCGAAGTCGATATACTCTCGGTGGCTCGACCGGACGGACCCGGCGCTTTCGCCCCGGCACGCACGCCACCCTCCCGGCCGACGGACGACACTCGCGATGGCCTCCGACGCCCCCGTTCACCTGACCCAGGCCCCGCTCCCGCAGCGGCTCCTCAAACTGAAAGCGGACCTCCAGAAGCGCATCGTCGAGATGCTCGACCTGTCCAAGGTGAACCGCTGGAAGCCCGACCGGCTCCAGCGGGAGGTGCGGTCGCTGGCCGTCCAACTGGCCGCCCAGTCGGCCGAGACGATGACGGACCTGGAGCGGGAGCAGCTCGTCGCCGAGGTGATGTCCGAGGTGTTCGGCCTCGGCCCACTTGACCCGCTGATGTCCGACCCCAGCATCTCCGACATCCTGGTGAACGGCGCGAGTACGGTGTACGTCGAGCGGAACGGCCGGCTGGAACTGACGGCGGTGCGGTTCCGCGACGACGCCCACCTGCTCCAGATCATCCAGCGGGTGGCGTCGCGGGTCGGCCGCCGCACCGACGAGCTGTCGCCGATGGTGGACGCCCGCCTCGAGGACGGATCGCGGGTGAACGCCATCATCCCGCCGGTGTCGCTGCACGGGCCGGTGCTGTCCATCCGGCGGTTCGGCATCCGCCTCGGCGGGGACGAGCTGCTGGCCAACTCGACCATGCACCCGGACGTGCTGGCGTTCCTCCGGGCGGCCGTCCGGTCGCGGATTTCGGTGCTGATCTCCGGCGGCACCGGCAGCGGCAAGACGACCATGCTGAACGCCCTGTCGCAGTACATCGACGACACCGAGCGGCTGGTCACCATCGAGGACTCGGCCGAACTGAAGCTCCGCCAGCGGCACGTCATCGGCCTGGAGACGCGGCCGCCGAACGTCGAGGGGGCGGGCGAGATCCGCCAGCGGGAGCTGGTGCGGAACGCCCTGCGGATGCGGCCCGACCGCATCATCCTGGGCGAGTGCCGGGGGGGCGAGGCGCTGGACATGCTCCAGGCCATGAACACCGGCCACGAGGGGTCGCTCACCACCGTCCACGCGAACGACACCCGCGACGCCCTGACCCGCCTGGAAATGATGGTGATGATGGCCGGGTTCGAGTTGCCCGTGCCGGTCATCCGCTACTACATCGCCACCGCCATCACCCTGGTCGTCCACCTGGCGCGGCTGAAGGGCGGGGCGCGGCGGGTGATGCGGGTGTCCGAAGTGGTGGGCCTGGACCCCGCCCCCTACGACGTCCGCGACGTGTACGAGTACCGCCAGCTCGGGGTGCGGGACGGCCGGGCGTTCGGCGAGTTCCGCGCCACCGGCTACCGCCCGAAGCTGCTCGACCGCCTCCGCATGATGGGCGTGGAACTGCCCGACGCCCTGTTCGAGGCCCGCACCATCCCCGACTTCCCCCCCGAGGGCTGAACGCGATGTCACTGTCGTCTCTCCCGCCGGAGGTGCTGTTCGGGGCCCTCGGCGTGCTGGTCATCCTGGCGCTGGTGTTCCTCGTCCGGGGGTTGTCCCCGTCGCGCGCCCCTCTACCGCCGCCCATCCCGCTGATCGCCGAGGACGACGCCAGCGAGAGCGGCGTCCTCAGCCACGGCGGCGGAAGCGGCATCCTGCTGAAGGGGACGGAAGTCACCCTCACCCCGGCGGAACAGCCGAACGGGGTGTTCGACCGGTTCGACCGCTGGTTCGAGCGGGCCGTCCGCTGGTCCGGCCTGGGCGCGTCGCCGGCCGGGGCGGTGGCCCTCATGTGCCTGCTCGCCGTCGCCTTCGCCGCCGGACTGCACCTCTGGCAAGAGCGCACCGGGCTGACCATCTTCGGCGGGCTGTTCGGGCTGCTGGTGCCGCTGCTCGCCATCGCCATCCTCCAGGGTCGCCACCGGAAGGCCCTCCAGAACCAGCTGCCGGACGCCCTGTACCTGATGTCCTCGGCCCTCCGCTCCGGCCAGACCATCGAGCAGGCCATCGACCTGTACGCGCAGCGGGGGAACAAGCCGCTGGCCGACGAGTTCCAGTACACCGCCGGCCTGCTCCGCCTCGGCTGGTCGCCCACCGCCGCCCTGCAAGCGACCGCCCCGCGGGTCGGCCTGCTCGACTTCAACCTGCTCGCCTCGACCGTCGGCCTGTACACCCAGACCGGCGGCAACCTGGCCCTGATGATGGACCGGCTGGCGGCCAGCGTCCGCGACCGCAACCAGTTCCGCGGGCAGTTCGCCGCCCAGACGGCCCAGGCCCGCACGGTGGCCATCTTCCTCGGCGGGGCGGCCCCGATCTTCCTGCTCGCCTACGCCCTGTTCGAGCCGGACTACGTGCAGTCCTTCTTCGAGTCGCCGCGCGGCTGGCTGACCGTGGCCGTCTGCCTGCTGATGGAAGTGATCGGGGCCATCTGGATTTGGAAACTGCTGAAAATCGACTACTGACCGCGCCGGCCAGTCGCACCGGGAGGCTTCGCAATGGACGGGTGGCTCGCATACGTTCTGGTCGGCGTCGCCGTCATGGCGATCTCGTTGACGGTCGCCGCCGCCCTCCGGTACGTCGGCCGCGGGCAACTGCCGCCGGCGCTGCCCGACTCGGACGACTCGCACCCTGAACTGATCCTCGGCGACATGACCGCCGCCATGTCCTTCCAGACGCCCGGCTCGTCCCGCGACCGGTCGGTCATCCTCCCCGAACTGCTCAGGGCCGGATACTACCGGCCGACCGCGCTGACCGAATTCCAGGCGGTGCGGACGGCCCTCATCCTCACCCCGCTGGTGGCGGCCGTGGGGACGGCCCTGCTGGTGTCGCCGGCGGCGATCCCGTGGGTGCTGGCCGGCGGACTGGTGCTGGCGATGGTCGGCTACTCCGTCCCCCGCCTGTACGTCGGCGGGAAGGCCGCCGCCCGCCAGGCGGAAGTCGAGCGCGGGCTGCCGATCTTCGCCGACCTGCTGTCCATCGCGCTGATGGCCGGACAGAGCCTGCTGCTGGCCATGTCGCGGGTGACGACGCAGTTGAAGTTCTCGTACCCCGGCCTCGCCACCGAGTTGGAGATCGTCCTCCGCCAGGCCGAGTTGCTCAACCTCGCCACCGCCTTCGAGCTGTGGGCCGAGCGGTCGCAGGTGGAGGAGGTCCGCAACATCTCCGTCATCGTCACCCAGTCGCAGAAGCTCGGCAACGACCCGTCCACGGTGCTGATGGACTACGCCAACAACCTGCGGGTCGGGCTGCGGCAGAAGGCCGACGCGCAGGCCCAGCGGACCAGCTTCTGGCTGCTCTTCCCGACCATCGGCTTCCTGTGGGTGCCGGCCATCATCCTCCTCCTCGGCCCGGCCTTCTTCGAGTTCAGCAAGAAGCGGGAGGAGAACAAGGCGACCCTCAAGGAGGGGTTCAACACGCTGAAGCAGGACAACCGCAAGGGGCAGACGCCGACGGACGGCACCTCGACGCCGGGGAACAACTGACCGCCGGCCTTGCGTGGCGGTCTGAGGCTTTGTCTTGTTAGCCCGCCGCGCCAGCAAGGGGCGAGCAACTGAGGTGGTTCGCCCCATGCTGGCGCGGCGGGCGAACAACTCCGCCAGACATCGACTCGGCACCGTCCGAACGCCGCTCACCCCAGCGGCACCTCGATCACCTCGAACAGCCGGAAGTCGGCGAACGTGGCCCAGATCACGTCCACGAACTCCGGCGACCACTGCACCACCCGGTCGTACCACTCGGCGGTGGGTTCCCGTTCCGGCGGTGGGATGGTGGCAAGTCGGCGGATCACGCCGAGGACTTCGACCGGCGTCATCCCATTCGGTAGCTCGGCGTCGGGTTCGGAATCACATAGCGCCAACAGATGAACGCTGCTCGACCAAGCGAGGGCGAACGGATTCACCGTCCGCCGGGCCTTCGAGGTCCGGTGGTCACGGTCGGCATGAGCGGAGCGCTCGTCGGCAAACGCCATGAGGGGCACCCGTGCTTGCGCGTTCCGTCGTTGCGGGAACACCTCGACCTCATATCCGCCGTGGGGTGTGGCGTACGACTGCCGAACGCCGAGGTGGATCGCCTCACGCACGACTCCCGTTCCAACTGGCACTCTCGCAACCGAGGAAAAACTTTGCACGTCGGTGAGGAAGAGTTGTTCTCCGAAGAAGTCCGATAGGGCCTGATCTCGCTCTCCGGCGACTTGGAGTGCGTGAGACAACTTCTTCTCGCATCGAACCGCATATCCACCCTCAGTAGCGTGAGTGCAAATGTCGTAGTCTTCTGGGGTTGGATTGATCGGCCGAGTAGCCAGTTCCACCACCACATGCACGGCCTTCCGGTCGTCCTCCTCGATCACGTCGAACGGCGTCAGCTTGTCGCACGCACTCCACACCGCTTCTCGTTCCCGATCCGTGAAGGTGCGGCTGTTTTTCACCCACCAGAAGACGTAGTTCGGGTTGACGTTCAGGCTGGTCGGCGGCGGGGTGATGCCGTGGTCGAGCAGGTAGTCGTGGAGGGCGAACGGCGGCAGGTTCGTCTGGTAGAACAGGCACGCGCCGCCGAGCTGGAACGGGTTCGTCGTGCGCCGGAACTCGGCCAGCCGCGCCGCGCAGTCGGCGAAGGCCGCTTCGGCCTTCGGGTATGTGGCCACGCGCTCGTGCTTCTCCGGCAGCAGTCGCCGCACCCCGGCCACGTCCGGCGGGGTGTACACCTGCCGGCGGACGACGAACCGATGCGGCGACGACATGGGCGCGACTCGTGGGAGTTGGAAGAACCTCACCCGCCTCGCGGCGCGGGCCACCCTCGCCGTGGGTTTTACGCACGAGTTCGGTTCGGGGACACTCCGCCGTTGGACTTCCCCACTTGAACACCCCCTCTCCGGGTCGGGGGTGGGGATCTCTTTCGGGGAATCCGTCCGCCGGTCTTGACTTTTGTCCACATCACTGGATATAGTATTCGCATGACCACATCTCCGGGTCGCCGCCATGCCGATCTCCCCGCCCGCCCCCGTCGACATCGACCGCCTGCTCCGCGTCGCCCAGGGGCGGCGGCGGACCATGCGCGGCCGCTGTACGGGCGACCGGTTCCGCGCCGCGATGGCCGTCCTGAAGCAGGAGAAGGAGCGGATGCGCGGCAAGTGGTCGCTGGACTCGACTTACGAGTGGCCGGACGACGGCGACGACACGCCGTGCGGGCCGCCCCTCCCGGCTCCGTCGGCGTCGCTGCCGCCGGTGCCGCGGTTCGTCAGCCCGCGCCGCCAGCCCCGCACCGTTAGCCACACGCCGGTCATCGAGCCGCAGTTCCACCGGACGGTGCTGCACTTCCCGGATGCGACTGAAGAAGACAGAACCCCACCCCCCGGCCCCCTCCCCGTTCCGGGGAGGGGGTGTTCAACGCGACATCGCAGTTCGACGTTCCGCCGAGGATTTCAGGCATCAACGGGGTTTTCCGGCCACGATACCCGCTCGAACATCCCCTCTCCATTCATGGATCGGGGGCCGGGGGGCAAGGTCTTCTTGAAAAGACCGCCCGCGCCCCGCGCCGCGATTTCCCGAAAATTCCCCGACTGCCGGACGCCCCGCCGGGCACTGGGGTTCGTCATGCCCACACCGTTCACACGACTGGCCTCCCGACTCCCCTCGCCGCACGCCGATGGCGACCTGCTGGCGCGGTTCCACCGCGACCGCGACGAGGCCGCGTTCGGCGTGCTCGTCCACCGCCACGGGCCGACCGTGTACGGCGTCTGCCGGCGGATCCTCGGCAACGGCGCGGACGCGGACGACGCCTTCCAGGCGGTGTTCCTCGTCCTCGTGAACCGGGCCGAGTCGCTCGCCCACCGGCCGACGCTCGGCGACTGGTTGCACGGCGTGGCGGTGCGGGTGGCGATGAAGGCCCGCACCGCCTTCGCCCGGCTGCGGAAGCACGAGCGCCGCGCGGCCGAAGGGCGCGGCGAGGCGGCCTCCGACCCGCCGCCGGACGAACCCTCGACGTGGCTGGACCGGGAACTCGCCGCCCTGCCGGACAAGTTCCGCGTGCCGGTCGTGCTGTGCCTGATTCAGGACCGGCCGCGGGGCGAAGTGGCGGCGGAGCTGGGCATCCCCGAAGGGACGCTGGCCAGCCGGCTGGACGCCGCCCGCAAGCGGCTGGCCGGGCGGCTAGCCCGGCACCACCTGCCGCTGGCGGCGGTCGGGCTGCTGGTGCCGGTGCCGGCGGCGCTGGCCGACGCGACGGTCGGCCGGGCGGCGGGCGGGACGAGCGTCGCCATCCAACAACTCGCACACGAGGTCACGACTGCCATGATTTCCAAGACGAAGTGGGCCGCGCTGGTCGCGGCCGGGGTGCTGACGGCGGTGATCGGGGCGGCCGTCCTGACGGCCGGGATCGGCGACCGCGCGCCGGCCAAACGGAACGCCCCGGTGCCGGAGAAGAAGCCGCCGGCCGAGCCGGTCTGGGTGAAGGCGTTTCGCAAGGCCTACGAGCTACGGGGCGACGAGTACGTCAAGCGGGTGGCCCCGCCGCACATCAAGGAGCGGAGGCAGTTCCTCGTCGATCACCTCACGAAGCGGTGGGGGGTAGGCGAGGAGGACAAGGGCGTCGTCATCTGGCTGACGATGGGAGCACTCTTCCTGGAGGACGACGGGAAAGCGATCACCCATAAGGTGATGCTCTCCACCCGCGCCGACGACCCGATGCGGCCCGACGTGCAGATCGGGCCGAAGATGGTGAGGCTGCCCAGCGTCATCGGGTGCTGCACCAATCGGACGACGCCGGAAGTCGTGTTCGACAACCAGGCCGAGAAGCTGGACGTGTGTATGGACGGGGATTTCGTCATCCGCAAGGGCGCGCCGCTGGAGAAGCTGGTGCCCGACCTTCAGACGGCCCTCCGCGAGTGCGACCTCGATGTGGTCCTCACCGTGAAGGAGGTCGAGCAAGAAGTCCTCGTCGTCGGCGGCAAGTTCGCACTGAAGCCGCGCGAGTGGCGGGAGAAGGACGAGGTGGACGTGTACGCGGACGAGGAGGTGATGAACAAGGGGTACAGCCACAAGTCGCCCGACCCGCACCGCACGATCCGGACGCAGTGGGACACCTCGACCTCGGTGGCGGCGTTCGCCCGCAGCCTAGGGGAATTCCTCGACAAGCGGGTGGTGCTGGACGCGGACGGCCCGGCGGTCGCCAAGTTTCACTGGTACATCCACAACCGTTGGGACAACGCGGCGACGGCGGCGGAGAAGGCCGCCGACCGCGACCCGGCGAAGGTGCTGAAGGCCGTGACCGAGCAGACCGGGCTGACGTTCAAGACGGAGAAGCGGAAGGTGCCGGTGCTGCACGTCGGCGTGCCGAAGAAGTGACGCGGCCGAGGCCGTCACGGCGCGAGGCGGTCCTTCGCCCACCCGGTGGCCGTGCGGCGGAAGCGGACGCGGTCGTGCAGGCGGCTCGGCCGCCCCTGCCAGAACTCGAAGGCCGACGGCACGATGCGGTAGCCGCCCCAGTTCGGCGGGCGGGGCGGGTCGCCGGCGGGGAACTTCGCCGTCAGCGCCGCGTGCTGCTCTTCGAGGAACGCGCGGCCGGCAATGACGGCGCTCTGCGGCGACGCCCATGCGCCCAGCCGGCTGCCCAGCGGCCGCACGCGGTAGTACTCGTCGGACTCCGCCGCCGTCACCACCTCGGCGACGCCCTCGATCCGCACCTGGCGCTCCAGCGGGTGCCACAGGAAGCAGCCGGCCACGTGCGGGTTGGCCGCGATCTCGTCCCCCTTGCGGCTGTCGTAGTTGGTGAAGAACGTGAACCCGCGGTCGTCGAGCGCCTTCAGCAGCACGGCGCGGGCGGACGGCTTCCCGTCCGGCGAGCTGGTGGCCAGGATGAAGGCGTTCGGGTCGGTCAGGTCGGCGGCGCGGGCGGCGTCGAACCAGCGGCCGAACAGCGCGAACGGGTCGTCCCCGGCGTCGCGCTCGCTGAGGCCGGCGAGGCCGTACTCCTTCCGCAAGTCGGCGAGCGTGGGCATGGGCGGGTCATCCGAGGGCGGGGCGGGGAGACGACGGCTACACTCCCGATTCTAGTTCTTGTCGCCCGCGCTCGGCGTGGCCTCGCGGCGAACCCGAACCTTTTCCCCGCTTCGGCCCTCCAATTCCTCGCCGCAGTCGGCATCGCCGGCCGGCGTGGACATGTGCCTGCCCGGCGACAACCTGCCGATGGTGGTGGCGCTGGACAAGTCGGTGGCGCTGGACGTGGGCAGCCGGTTCGCCCTCCGCGACGGCGGCAAGACCGTCGGCGGCGGTGTCGTCACCGACGTGCTGTAACACATCTGCTCCCCTCCGCGTCGCGGCAAACCCACCACCTGGGTTTGCCGC